>JAZOOE010000001.1:0-20016 GCA_045654865.1 Acutalibacteraceae bacterium
TATTTTCAAAATCAAGCTCTATTCCTCTGCCGCAATCGGGACATGAGGTCTTGACGTTGTCGGTTACCCATCGACAATAATCACAACGAGAAATCATACTGAATCACCTGTATCAAACAATTTACATCCCAATTATATTGAATTTCGGATGCTTTTGCAAGTCCTCGAAAAAAAGAAAAACGGATATTGAAATTATATTGGACGCCGCTTATCTGCAAAATGCTTTTTCACCCCCTTTTGATAAAAAATAAGCAGAATGACTATAATCAGAATCGATAAAGGCAAAAGCTGCGTCCGAAACAAAAAAATTCACCAAATTGCAATATTCACATTTAGACTCTTTGACAAAAATACTGCAATTTGACCTTTTTTGTTGTTTTATGAGCAGATTTTGTGTTTAATATAATTATAATATTTTAAGGAGATTTTTTTATGGCACTTGTTGATTCTTACATCGGACTTGACTTCGGAAACTGGTTTTCACAGATAGGCTTTTTTCAGAATATCGATGAGGACACCCGCAGAGGAGGAAATTATATAGATCTTACCGATCTTTCCTCACTCAATACCTACGGCACCCCCTCAGCATTCTTTTTCTCAAAAAGATACGGAAGCGATCCCCTTATAGGACAAAGCGCGGTAAATGCGCTTCCCAAATCTAACTGTCACAGAATGCTAAAAAGGAAAATGAACAGCGGCAACGTAACAATTGACGGAAGAGAATTTTCATACGGAGAAATGATAACCGCCGTTGTTCAGCATATTATGAGACTTGCCGAGGCACAGCTTAAAAAAAGACAGCTTCCCGTCACGAGCAATGTATGTCTTGCCTATCCCGTAAGCTTCAGCTTTTCCGAGCGTCAGATGCTTATTAAGCTGGTAGAAGCAGCAACGCTCAGTGACGGAAAAACACACGTTAAGGTAGTCGGAACAATCTCAGAGCCTGCGGCTGCGGCTCTTGACTATCTTGCAACAGTCAAATTCACCTCTCCTACAGAGGTACTGGTATATGACCTTGGCGGCGGCACCTTCGACGTTGCAAGGGTAAAGGCATATCCCACACTTCAGAAGCTTGCCGACGGCGGAAACTATTACTATGATATCTTGTTCCAGGACGGACTTGAGCGTCTGGGAGGAAATGAGTTTGATGCCGCTCTCAAGGCCATTCTCCTTAGAAAGGCAGGAGCCTTTGCCTCAGACAAGAGAACAGAAATGGATATTGACAACAATCTTGAAAACATTAAAAAAACTCTTTCAAGAGAAACGGTTGCTGATCCTAACATACTTCTTCCCAACGGCACATATATGGATATGGTAACAAGAGAGGAATTTGAAAATGCAACAAAGAATCTTATTGACCAGACAATAAAAATGGTCAAAGATGCACTTGAGCTCAAGCACGGCAACGAACAGCCCTCCTGCATCGTGCTCACCGGCGGCGCCTCAGAAATGCCCATGGTCAAGGAGTCTCTTGAAAAGGCTTTGCCTCAGTTTAAGGGAAAGATCCATTCACACCTTCCCACCAAGTCAATCAGCATGGGAGCCGCAAGATTCGGCATTATTGAATCTAACAGAGAGCCTGATTTTTCCGATTTCCAAAGAACAATTCCCGTTATCCAAAGAACGATTCATGATATCGGCATCCGCTATACGGACAAGCAGACGAAACAGGACTATATAAAGACCTTTATCCCTGCCGGCACGGTAATACCCGCCAAATCTCTCGACTTACACGGAGAAGCCATCACTGAAACACAGTATCTTTCATTCAGAATTCACGAGGCAATAAAAACATCACCCGATAAAAACAGCCCTAATACCGACTACACGGAAATATGTGTGCTTAAATACGATAATCACGGTACGGTTCAGCCCGGTCATCAGTACTTGTCAAGAATCGAAATTGATAAAAAGAATCTGCTTACGCTTACGGTGTGGGAGCCCGACGTTCCCGCACATAAGCCTCAGACGGCGAACTGCAACGTATCAAAGAATATAGAATAATTTAAGGAGAAGCAACAATGAAAAATATAATTGCCATTGATTTAGGTAATCTTAACGGCAAGGCCGCTATTCTCACAGATGAAAAAAGCTCCCCTGAATTTCTCATAGATGCAAGTATGCCGGGAGGAATGAACACCACGGCATACGTGACTCCCGACGGAATAATCGAGGTAAACAACAAAATAACCAAAAGAAGACCGGGCAGAGCCGTTTACAGCGTAAAGACGCATTTTGAAAAGGGATACGTCGACTTAGAGGAAAACGGAGTAAAATACACCGCCGATCCCTACAAGGTATATGCGGCAATCACAAACGAGCTTATAAGCCACGCCAACGATATACTCAGAAGAAAAAGAATGAAGCCCTCTTATAAGGTGGTTCTGACCTATCCTGCCGCCTTCAATAATTCGGACAAGCCCGCCCGAATCAAGAAATGCGTTGAAGAACTGAAGGTGGACGGACACACAGTGGAGGTTATCGCAATGCTTCCCGAGCCCTCAGCTGCGGCAATAGACGCTATGAACGAAAGGCTTATGGCAGGCGACAAAAATGCAGACCGTAAGGGTAGCACAAAAATCGTATACGATCTCGGTCACGGCACCTTTGATGCGGTTCTCATTACGTATACAGGGGACAAAAACACACCCTTTAATGCAATTGAGCACAAGGCTGATCCCGAAATCGGAGGCAGAGTCTTCGATAAGACCATATCTGACGAGCTTCTCAGACAGTTAGGCTTTCCCGTCAGCTATACTCCCACGGCAACTGATCTTGATAACATAGAGCACAATATTGCCGTAAAAATCAAGCATTCTCTTTCCTCTGATAACACGGCATACGAGCAGTTTGCAAAGCCCGGCGCCAGAGACTATTCAGAAATGTCCGTTACAAGACAGAAATTCCAGGAAATGATCGTTCCATATCTCAATATCACTCACACAAAGATATTTGAGCTTTTTGAAACAGCGGAAAAGGAAAAGCTTACGGTCGATGAAATAATCCTCACGGGCGGCTCCTGCAACATCCCTTATGTTAAGGAATCCCTTGAAGCGGCATTATCGGCAAACGGAATAACTGTTCCCGTCAACTGCTATAAGCCCGAGCACGCAGTTGTTTTCGGTGCGGCAAGATATGCGTTTACTTATACGCCGGTGAATATTCCAAATCCCGAAAACGATAAAAAAACTGATCCTGTGCCCGATCCCGAGCATGATCCTGCAAATAAAAAGTCCAAGTCCAAAAAGACCGGTACCAAGTCACTCTTAAAACAAAGACTTGAAAGCGATTATTGTCTCAGAAGCGGAAGCACAGCAGTCCTTCTGATTGACAGCAGCGCTCAGCTTCCCGCTTCATCAGACGTTATAAACATCACCTGCAACAGTGCGGTTGCTGAAATAACGGTCTACTGCACAAGAGACAAGAAATCATTTACGAAAAGCTTTTCAAAAGACGTTTTCACAGAAATCAGACGCTTCAGCTTTGACGTTTATCCCCATAAAAACGTCAGCATACAGCTTACCGTTAACGATAACAGAATTGCACAGCTTGTATGCAAGGATCCCAACGGCAATATCATAAAGGAACACTAAGAGAAAGGGGTAATTACCATGTCAAATAAATTCTTCAGCAACGATTCACGCAAAGGTCCTTTCACTTCCTCTCACACACCCGAAAACGATGCATCTTCTCAGAATAACACTTCAAAAAGAAATGTGCCTATAGACGACTCCGAAGCAACACCTGAGGTCAACCCTCACACATCGGTATACACCAACGGCTTCACTAACGATATTGAGAATCAGGCATCTGAAGAAGTGCCTGCTGCCGCAACCGCCGGCACCGCCGCCGCTGAGGATATTCTGGGAAAAGCCGTAAAAGAGGCAGCCGAAATTAAAGCAAAAGCGGAAAAGCAAGCCCTCGAAATAAAGGAAGCGGCAATAAATGAGGCACTCAGAATAACGAAAGATGCAACAACAGAGGCCGCCTCCTCAAGAAAAAATGCAATGGACGAAGCAGAAAGCTTAAGAAAAAATGCTAAGATAGAGCTTGAAAACAAGGAACAGCAGTTAATCCGTGATCAGTATGATCTCAATCTCAAAAAGGCTGAGCTTGAAAGCGAAAAAAACGAGTTTGAAGCCGTCAAAGAAAAGCATCTTTATGAATACAACGAGTCAATTGAATCCGCAAAAATCATCAGAGACAGCATAATTTCCAACGCTGAAAAAAGAAGGGATGAGCTTATTGCCGAGGGCAAAAAAAGAAGACAGGAGCTTATCTCCGAAGCAACCGATGATATAATAAATCAGGCAAAAACAGGCAGACTCAGAGAGCTTCTTGATGACAGCGCAGCCGCTCAGGAAGACAAGAGAAAAGAGCTCAACGATATGTACGACGCAATAAGCGATGAGAGCTCTTCACTGATAAAAAGCATGGCGGATGAGGTCGCAGAGCTTGAAATAAATATGAATTCTGCGCTTAACGAAAGCACAACTCTTCTCAACAACCAGCTTCAGCAGATGCTTGAGATTCAGAGCAGCGTACACAGCGCCCTTGACTCCTGGCAGAGAAAGCTCTATACAACACAGCTCACACCCTTGTGCAAAAGCTATGAGACACTCGGCAGATTCATTACGGCATATACGTCTCAGCTGGCAGAGCTTGAGGCAGGCTCAGATAACATTGAAAATGCCGCCAAGGCAAGCGTGCTTGCCCCTATCATCAAGACTCTTCGCACCTACAGAGATAATTTAGGCAGAGCACTTGCTCCCATCGGAATATCCGTATACTATCCCGAGAAGGGTGAGGGCTTTGATCCCAATTTCCATACGGTAGATGATCCTTACGTCCTCCCCGATATGCTCATCGACAAGCCTGTTGCTACCTGCATTACCCCCGGATTTATCAAGGCGGGCTACAAGGATGAGCCTCAGGCAGTTATCATAAAGGCAGTTGTTGAGGTCAAGGATACAAATTCCGAAATCTGAACGGAGGAAAACTTATGAGCGAAACCACGTTTACACGTAATCAGATGCTCGTAGCATCTGTTATAAAGAAGGCTGGAATCGTAGATAACAGCACTTTTATTGTCCTGAACACAGATTCCCTTACGGCATTTGAGGTAAAAACACTTCCGGACGGACTTTTCAGCATCACGGGAGAATGGAAGCATTCTCCCGAAAGAGACTTCTTCTCTCTTGCTGCAGAGCTTTTTGCCGGCGACAGTGAAAAGGCTGAGCATATTTTTGAAATAAGCAAGGCATCATCCTCGGCGCTTGAAAGATTCCTCAAGCGCAAGCAGTCAGATGAGCACAACGCTGTGCTTAGTGAAGCAGATTCAATAACCTGTAAAAAGCTTACAGACCTTTATAAGGAAAGCTATGAAAGCCGTCTTAAAAATGCTCTTGGAGCGGCAATTGACTCATCTCCATCAGTTGACGTTTATCCCGTAGGACGTCTTGCGGCATTCTACCCCGCACTTCACAGCGTAAAGGAAATGCTTTCCGCTATGCCTTTTGTACCGGGAATCCCCTTCTTTAAAGCAAACAAGGAGCTTTTCTGCGATACCGCGACATTTGAAGAAGATGGCAGACAGCTGCTTGAAGAAACGGAAAAGAAAAAGCGCTCGGTAAAGAACAACGTTTTTCTTATTCTGAAAAAGCTTACGGACGGCAGACTCGAAAACGAGTTCTGCTTACTGGCTTCTCAGGGAGCCGCCTTTACGGACTTTGCCGCTCCCGCCTATTGCAGTAATTTTTTGTGTCATAAGAATGACACCCTTTCAATTCTTGCGGGTAACAAAAATTTTTCAGTTTCCATACCCCTTGAGCTGTTCCCGACAAACACCGACACCGCGGTTATATCACTTGCTCCCGTTTATGACGGAGAAAAGCTTATGCTTTCATTCAGAAGCAACAGCCTTACCGTCAGCCGTGAGCTTGACACCGACATCTACTCTTAACGGAGGTTACATAAATGGCAAACAATTCAAATATTTCACAGCAGCTTAAAATGCTCGCATCAATGCTTGAGACCACAGACACAGCCGAGCTTCCCGTTCCTCTTCTCGATACCTGTTCGGGTATTGTTTCCTTTGTATCGGAGGCGCTCTCGGGAATACGCATCGACAAGGATACGGCAGAAGACACCTTTGTTTCCGTTCAGGGCTTATCTGAAGCACTTGAAAAGCTGGCTTCAGACATCGGCGCGTCCCCCGACCTTATCCCCTCCACGGCGGTTATTTCAAGACTTGCCGAAGAGAAGGAGATCGCCCGCAATTTCAGAGAGCAGATAGCTCAGGCAGAAATGGAGCTTCCCACTGCGACAAAAGCAAGAGAGGAGCTTGAAAAGAAGGCAGCAGAGCTTTCAGAAAAGCTGAATCAGCAGCAGACTACCCGCGACAGCCTCAGAAAGTCTCTCGACAAATATTCAGATGAGGTATTCGATGAAATTGATCGTGAGATTGAAGACCTTACCAATCAGATTGCAAAAAAGACAGCAGAAAAGCAGGAAAAGGAAAAGAAGCGCACAGACACCGCAAGCCATCTTGCTGATCTGTCTGCCGAGGTACAGCGTCTTCAGTCCGAAATCGACAAATTCTCAGACGATGACAAGGAAACAGCACAGCTTATCAAGGACAAGGAGGATGCTCTTCGCCGCCTTGATGAGGCAACAAAGAACAGCACCCCCGAAATCAGACAGCAGTTAAAGAATGAAACCGCTGAAATTGAGGCAACTGCACGCAAGCTGACTCTTGAAATCGCAAAATTAAAAGAAGAAAAGGATCGCATTGAAAACACTGTAACCAGCTTTTCCGAGGAAAAGGCAAAGCTTGAAACCAACGTTCTCGATACAATCCTTACTGCTATGGCTCCCCTTAAGGACATTATGAAAGCTCACGTAGACAGACTCAACGAGATCAAAAAGGAGACAGAAGCTCTCAAGGCAAGCCTCGGAGAAGCAAAGAAGCTCCGTGATAAATATGCTTTTGCTCTTGATAACAGCCGTTCAACCTATGAGGCTATGGCAGAGGCTACGGGCATTGACCACCGTAAGCTCAAGGAAACCCTTGATATTACGAAAGAGGGAATTGTTTCCTCAAGCCTGACCACGGCAGATGAAGCAATAAAGAAGATAGATAAGGTTCTCGAGGAATGCGCAAAGGCTTGTATTGCAGATAACGATACAACTGTTCAGATGGCAACATCAACCAAGAAATAAGCTATGAAACTTTACGTAAATATGAAGCACAGAAACGTTACAACGCTGGGCCCCCATAAGCGCTACGGCTTATGGGTGTCGGGCTGTAACAGAAATTGTCCGGGTTGCATCTCGCCCGAGTCTCACGACATGAAAAAAGGCACCCCCTTTCACACGGGAGTGCTTGCCTGGGATATTATATCATCAGAGACAGAAGGAATAACCATAAGCGGCGGCGAGCCCTTTCTTCAGGCTAAAGCACTTTCTGAGTTAATAAGAAGAGTGCGCAGACATAAGGACGTAGGTGTTATCATATACACCGGCTTCTTGTATGAGCAGCTTCTCAAGGATGAGGATATGCAGGAATTGCTTCAGCTTTGTGATCTCGTAATCGACGGCCCCTATGTAAAGGAGCTTGATGACAAAAAGTCATTAAGAGGTTCCTCAAATCAAAGAGTCAGACCGCTTACAAAGCGATATGAGGACTACCTTTATATGTACGGTTCAGAGGAAAGACAGACACAGACTGTGGTAAAGACGGCCCGCGAAATATACAACATCGGAATACCGACTGACTCTAAATATTAACTTAAAGGAGTACATCACAATGAGTGGAGTAAAATCAAAAACATTATCAATCGGAGATTACAACAGACTTGTTAACAACGCAAATAAGGCTTTAGAGGCAGAAAGACGTGCAAGAACCGCAGAGCAGAGAGCAAAGGCGGAAAAGGACAGAAACGACAAGCTTGCTGCTGACATCAGAGCACAGGATCGTTACCACGGACAGTTAGCTACACGCATCGACTCAATGAGCTCACAGCTTGCAACAGCACAGAAGACCGCCTCGGATACACAGCAGAAGCTTATTCAGACCGTCAATTCCACAAACGCGGCTCTTAAGCAGCAGCAGGACAATTTCACAAGAGCGCTCAACAACACAAGAAACGACTTTGCAAATGCTATGGACAAAAACAACAAGGCAATTGCAGACGTTATCAATAAAAATAACACAGCAATCAAAAATGAGATCAATGCACTCAAGGCAGAAACCGATCAGAAGATCGATGCCCTCAAAAAGCAGGTCGGCAATCCCGACACCGTTCTTGAGGACTCCGCAGACAATATTCAGGTTGCAAAGCAGCTTATTGACAGCGTAAAGGAGCTTCGTGACGAGATGCTGCTCCCCAACAGAAAGGCCGCGGTTATTTCCTCAATTTCCACAGCCGAAAGCGCGTTAGATGCAGCCAAGCAGAATCCCGCAAAGGCATCTGCAGCTCTTATCAGAGCACAGGATGCATTCAAGGATGCACACGATTTCTACCGTGACCTTATCGCAGCAGAAAACGAATGGGCTTCAAAGCTCAGCGCAACTCTTCAGGCATTAAGCGCAGCTGAGGATGGCATCAAGGAAAACGAAAAAATCAGAGTTGATGGACTTGTGGACAAAAACGGCAATCCCTTACCTGCTTGCGTTTTTGAGACAGACCACTGGTCTGACGGCGGTCTTTCCGAGCTTAAGGACGCCGTCACATCCCTTAAGGGCACTCTTAACTCAGAGGAAGCCAAGAATATTACCTCTGACGAGCTTGACGACATCGTTTCTCAGGCACAGCTTATTGCTGACGAGGCTCACTCAATTATGTGCGACTCCTTCTGTGCGGTTACAATCAGCTCAGAAAGAAACAAGACAATCAAGAAAATCGGCGAAGCACTTGCCGAAAAGTGCGCACTTACCACAAGAATTCAGGCAGGCTACGAGGGCAGCGATCAGCGCGCAGCAAGCATTATGCACCTTAAAAACGATGCAACAGGCTTTGAAGCCTGCATCATCCTCTCAACAGAGTTTGAAAACGGAAATCATTCCGTTAAGGCTGATACAACCATCATAAATCCCGGCAACAACAAGGATGCGGCTGAAAACTTTGAGGAAGCATTAAGCGAAATTATGAAAGCTCACGGCTTTAATTCACAGGGCGCACCCATTCAGGTGGATAAGGCAAAGGCCAAGGAAGTCGAAAACTGGAAAACAAAGGATAAGTCAAAGGTTAAGACAGTTCAGGCTATCTCTGCTTCCGACAAGGCAAAGAACACAAACGTAGGCAAAAACGCTAATACAACAAAAACAAACTGATATCAGCGGAGGTAAACCATGTTACCTAAAAATAAAAGCTATTTTTCTCCCGAGCTTATTATCGGCGGTCACTATATCATAACCGGTCTTACAAATGACAACTTCATCGACGATAAGCTCATATATATGAATATCAAGCAGAAGCTCCATCAGGAGCTTCTTGCCCATGACTTTGATATCGTAGTTTTCCTTGATCAGCTTAACCGCCTCCACTGCTACGATTCAAAGAGCTTTTACCTTATGCAGCATCCCACTGACGAGTTGACTGCAGAGGTTCCTCAGAGCAGCTCTATGTTTGATGACCTTGATGAGGACGATCCCTTCGGCGGTGCTATGACAAGAGATGAATATTTAGATCAGGAAAACCGAAGAAGACTGGATGCTGTTCCCGAAACCGGCACACTCAGCATGAGAATGATGGACATACCCCTTGCCTGGTCACAGCTTATTGCACTTCTTCAGCAGACAAGATACCGTGTAGGCATCGTTTTCCCCAACGTACTCGGACTTGCTCTTGACTTCCCTGCTGTAGCTATGGAGGCTCTCAGCAGCATCAAATCACTTATCACCGATCGTCCCCACGCTGTTTTTTATATTTTTAATTCCGAGGAGGATGCGCAGTTTGATTCCTATGCCGAAATAGGCAACTATTACTGGCAGCAGTTTTTCAACTCCACTATCCTTCCCCTTTATAATGCTTCAGAGGCAGAAAAGAACAGAGTTATTTCTCTTCCCACCCCCAATGCCGCAGAGATTGCAAAGTTCCTTACAAGAAAGAAAATGCTTGAGGGACTGAAAATTGACACTGCAAATCTCAAGGAGCTCAGCGAGGCTATTGCATATATCAGTGCAACTGAGGGACTTCCTCTCAAGGCTGTAAACACACGTATTTCTGAGTTTTTCAGAGCTCATCCCACCGAGGCACTGACCACAGAAAATTACTTTGATGCACTTTGTGTACCCAGAAAAAAGAGTGCCGTTGAGGAGATAAACTCCCTTGTCGGACTTAAAAAGGTAAAGACGTGGATCTCAAAATGGGTGGAGGCAAGAAAGCAGAACGGAAAAACAAGAGCCTTCCCCGAAAGCTCCTCTCGTTTCTTCCCTCTTGAGCTTTCAGCCGAAAACGGTCACGTGCTCAACGTTGTTCTCAAGGGCAACCCCGGCACAGGAAAGTCAACTATTGCCGTACAGTTAGGCAGACTCTATTACGAGCTCGGTCTTCTTCCCAGAGGTCACTGTGTCCCCTGCACTGCGGCAAATCTCGTAAGCCCCAACATAGGCGGTACCGCACAGCTTGTAAGAGAAAGAGTTATGGAGGCTATGGGCGGTGTGCTTTTCATTGACGAGGCTTATGCTCTTTACAGCAATCAGCACGGCAGAGAGGCGATAGATCAGCTTGTTAACGATATGACTCAGTATAAGGGACAGTTTGCGGTTGTCATCTGCGGATATGAAAACCAGATGACAAAGCTTCTTGCAGCTAACCCCGGTCTTGATTCAAGATTCGCAACAAAGATGGATCTCGAGGACTACACAGCAGAGGAAATGAATGAGATTTTCCGTCTGTTCATGAAAAAAGACTCAGCGCATATCAGCTTATCAGCTGAGCTTGAAGAAAGATTCCCTGCCTTCTGCGACAACTGGGCAAATAACCACGGTCCCCAGTGGGGTAATGCAAGAGAAGCAGACACTCTTCTCAATAATATGAAGAAGGCCTGCCTTGCAAGACTTTCTGAAGCAGGAATACCCGACAGCAATACCATTGAGCTTACAATTGCAGATATCCCCGACACTCACAAGGAATTTCTCAAGCCCATCCCTGCAAACGTAGGTGAAATCATAGACGAGCTTAATGATAATACAATAGGTCTTACCAACGTTAAAAAGCGTATGCAGGACCTTGCGCAAAGCATCAGCTGGGAAACGGGAGATCCCGCAAGTGCCGGCAGATATATCTTCCACGGTCCTCCCGGAACCGGAAAAACTCACATGGCAAGACTCTTCGCAAACCTCCTTTTCCGCATGGGACGCATAAAGAGAAACTTTGTTTATGAGGTAACTGCAAAGCAGTTAGGCTCTCCCGATCCTAAAATAGATTACGGAAAAACCGGCGGTGATCAGCCCACAATCTCAGAGATAATCGAAAAAGCATTTGAAAACGCAAAAAACGGCGTTATTTTCATAGACGAGGCACATCAGTTCCTTGACGATGACACAAACGGTAGCAGCATTTTACGTGCTCTCGTTCCCATTCTCGACCGCCCCGACGTTTATAAAAACACCTGCGTTATTCTTGCAGGCTACACCGACAGAATCACCGCTCTTCTTCACGATGACGACGGTCTTGAGCGCCGTTTCCCCAAGCTTAACAGAATCCGCTTCGATAATTACACCGCAACCGAGCTTACTGAGCTTACCGCATTCTTTGCTTCAAAGAACGGTCACCACTTCACGGAAAACTTCCTCAGAAGAGCTCACGCAGGCTTTGAAAAATATCTGGAAAATCCTCAGCCCAATTTCGGCAACGCAGGCTTCATCAGAGATACCTTCGTTCCCGCGGCTATTGAAAAGAAAAGCCGCCGTCTTGCAAAGGATGAGCTTGGCAGAGAAACTGCTATTGCAACAAAGCAGCAGGCTGAAGCTCTTGAAAATGCAAAGCGTTCAAGACTTATAGCTTCTGATATTCCCGATCCCTTCAATGAAATGGCTCTCAACTGGCATCTTATTGAGGAAGATGAAATGGTAACCCCCAAGGACTTTGACTTTTCAAAGGGACACAAGGCACTTCCCATCCCCGAGGAAACTCCCGTCTGGGAAAGCGTCGAAAAGCTTGTGGGAAAGAAAGAGATCAAGGACTATCTTCTTCTCAGACGAGACGGCGCAAACGAGGAACGCTTCTTTGATGCCGCTAAGGAAACAGGCTGTCATTTTGCAATCATAGGGCCTCAGGGCTGCGGCAGACATACCGCGGCAAGAGTTATCACAGCGGCCCTTCACGCTCTCGACGACCTTGACAGAAATGAGGTCACTCTGACCTCCAAGGGTGACTTTGAAGCCGGTTATGTAGGTCAGACCGTCCCCAAAACCTTAGGCGTTATAGAAAAGGCTAAGGGCGGCTGTATGCTCGTTGAAAATCCCTCCTCAATGCTCCCCAAATCAGGCACTGATAATACATTCGGAACAGAAGCACTTGGAACCATCGGCGGTGCTATGACCGGAACTCTTGATAAGCTTTCAGTAATTTTCACCGATACACCCGAGGGCTTCGAGGAATTCAGAAAACAGTGTCCCGAAATCGTTTCCAATCTTACAAGAGTATTTGAGCTTGAGGCATTGCTTCCCGAGGAAATGGAGCAGCTTTTCCGCGAGAAGACAAAAAGCTCATATACCTTTGACGAGGAAACATCAGCCATTCTCCCTGACTTCTTCATCAACTGGGTAAGCTCACGCGGCGGTCTTTCTGAAAATACCGCTGTATGGAGCAACGGCAAGGAAATTGAAAAGCTTGTTGATGAGCTTAAAAACTCATGGAAAAAGGAAAACGGCTTATCAGACAGAACCTCCAAGGCACCCAAGCGTCTTATCAGAATGAATATGTTCCCTCCCTCATACATAAAATACCTCAAAAAGACGTCTGCGGACAAGGAAACCGCGCTTGGTGAGCTCAACGCTCTCACAGGCCTTTACAGCGTTAAGGCGGCAATCCAATCAATATCAAACCGTATCAGATACTGCGGCAAGAAAACCGCACCCGGCTTCTATGCATTTATGGGAAATCCCGGTACGGGCAAAACTATGGTTGCACGTCTTTTCGGCGGAATCCTCAAGGGCGTTGACGCCCTCAGTCAAGGACACGTCATTGAAAGAACAGCCAAGCAGCTTGCGGCAGATCCCGAATCCTTTGACGATTGCTTAAAGCTTGCAAAAAACGGAATCCTCTTTATCGACGAGGCTCCTCAGCTTGCAAAAACACCGGGCGGAAGAATGGTTATCGACAAGCTTCTCACCACAGTCGAAAATGCCGACATTATGAAAAACGTCTGCATAATCCTTGCAGGCTATACAGACAAGATGTTTGAGCTTTTCAATACCGATAAAGGACTTTCAAGCCGCTTCGACAAGGATAATGCAAAGCTCTTCTTCAGCGATTATACCCCCGAGGAAATGCTTTCAATTATGGACGATTTCGCAAGCAAGGCAGACACAAACGAACATCTTAACTGCCCCTTCAAGATTGACGTGTCAGATAAGCGCTTCAGAGAGCTTTCACTTAAAATCTTCGAGCTTGCGGTTACCAGAAAGGACTTCGGCAATGCAAGATATGTAAGAAACTATCTTGACAAGTGCCTCAACAAGCACTTCAACCGCATAGCCGAAATACCTAAAAGCGAAATCAATGCAAATCCCGCGATCTTACACACTATTACTCACGAGGATATCCCTGACAGTCTCCAGACTGTTCTCAACAGAACAATCGTGTCCTCAAAGCTTCCCAAGACTTTATTCACCCCCGCATCAAATCCCTGTCCCCCTGAAGCCGATCACGCCGCAACACACGAATACACAGAGCATCTCAAAATGTGTACCGTGCTTATCATCTCCGAAAGTGAACACGGCTCAGGCGCAGGCTCCGGCGCAATCATATCCCCCGACGGTCATATTCTCACCTGCGCTCATGTAGTCGAAAATGCAAAGAAGGTCAGAGCAAAGGTCTACACTCCCGGTGCAACGGGCGGCGACTATCACTATTTCGACTGCAAGGTTCTTGAGCCCATATATCCCTCAAAAACCGATATTGATATGGCTGTGATCAAGATGGAGGGCTCAAACTTCCCGTTCTTACCCATCCGTCCTGCAAATCAGCCCATATACGATAACGAAACGTTTATCACAACGGGCTTCCCTCTTGCAACAAAGATCAATTCCGGCGGATACGACACTCTCAACTGCTCAAATTCTCTCGGTACAGTCAAGAGCATTCAGGATGATTTCGACAATATCATCTACAATATCGATGCAGACGTTAAGCCCGGAAATTCCGGCGGCCCCATAATTTCAAAGGCTGACGGCAACATCATCGGTATCGTAACGGGTGCTGTTGAAACATCGCCCTCGGGAGAGACAACCTACATAGAAAAACGAATGAGGCCCACCACCTACTTCTGGGAAAGATTCATCAAGGAGGATTAATATGGCTCAGAATATCACTTGTCCCGTTTGCAAAAAGGAATCATCCGCAGCTGATCTCAGATGTGAGCACTGCAGAACTCCCCTTGCCTTATGCACGCTCTTTTCGGGAGAAAATGCATACAATGAATGGCTTAAAAATATAAATCGCAAAAAGGATGAATATTTCGGTCAGCTCAGTGCCGAGCTTCTTAACAACGGCAGTAATCTGAGTGTAACCTATGACAGACTCGCCTTCTGCAACAACAAGACGAACAAGGCTGTCATTCTCAGATTCGGCTATCCCACACCCGCCGTTTACGAGAACGTGAAGCAGGTATCGCTTTCGGGGCTTTACACCGTTTTTCTTAAAACCGACGGAACGGTTTTCTCCGAGGGAGATAACGAATACGGACAGAGAAATCTCTCCGATCTGAAAAATATTGCCTTTGTGGCAACGTCCACATATTGCACGTATGCGGTGTCTGAGGAGGGCACCGTTACTGCAAGAGGCATAACCCCCTTCTCCGAAGCCATCGCAGGGTGGTCCGATATAAAGAGCGTGGTCTGCACTAATGACTGCGTGATCGGGCTCAGAGGTAACGGCAGTGTCTGCTCCGCGGCATCAAAGGAAAGTGCCGTATATAAATATGTTTCCGCCGTAAACAGCTGGACAGACGTAAAAAAACTTCAGATCGGCGAAAACTATATCGTAGGCATCACAAACAGAAACACTGTCCTTTATTCAGGTGAGGATGACGAAAAGGCGGCTTGCACAAATTTCAGATCGGTCACCGATATAGCGGCTGACAGCAACTACGTTATCGGACGCACGTATTCAGGTGATATAGTCCTTGCGGGAAAAACCTCCAGATTCACGGATTTCGGAAGAGTCAATGCAAGCAAATGGAAGCACGTAAGCTTCGTTGCCTGTGCGTGCGGTAAGTATATAATCGCGGGAATTACAAGCTCGGGCGAATTATTGCTTGAGGGTAACGTTAACGGTACTCCCGAGCTTTCACGGGCATTCACGGAAAACTACCGCGATTCCGTTACGAAATAAGAAGGACATATAAGATATACAGCAACCTAAAAAGGGGTTCGTTCAGGCACAAGCCATGAGCGAGCCCCTTGCAGTTTATCAAAGCCTTAAAACAAAAAACATAAAGACTTTTATTACGGATGCTTTCCGTATTACCTCTGTTTTTTATCTGCACGAAGACGCCTCCCGAAGTCTTCGCTTTTTTGAAAGCCGTACGTCATACCGTGAATACAACGGTACGCTCCCGATTTAAATTATTCCGGCAATCAGACCAAAAGGATGACTGCTCAGAGCAAAGCACAGTAAAGCCGCAATAAAAAAACAGCGGAGCATCCTTTCGGACGCTCCGCATAGCACTGAGTCTTTTTTATATTATTTTTTCTTCTTACCGAAAAGACCTCTGCCCTTGTCATCATTAAGGGAACCCACGTTTGCGGGATTAAGATCTGCTTCAAACTCTCTTAAAAGCTCCTTCTGCTTTTCGGAAAGCTTTACGGGCACGGCAATTTCAACCTTTACAAGCTGGTCGCCCTTACTGCGTCCGTTAAGATTGGGAATACCTCTGTCCTTAAGCTTGAACACGCTTCCGGGCTGAGTTCCCGCGGGAACGGTATATTTAACGTCTCCCTCGAGAGTGGGAACTACAAGCTCACATCCGAGAGCCGCCTGAGCAAAGCTGATCTTTGCGGTATACCAAACGTTATAGCCCTCTCTTTCGAAGTAGGGATGATTTCTGACGTTGATACCTACTCTCAGATCGCCTGCGGGACCGCCGTTTGTTCCCTTGTTACCCTGAGAACGAACGGAAATTGCCTGTCTGTCGTCAATACCGGCAGGAATGTTTACCTCTACCTTTGCAGAACGTCTGATTCTTCCCTGACCGCGGCATTTAGAGCAGGGATTGGGAATTATGGTACCCTTACCGCCGCAGGTGGGACAGGGCTTCTGTGTCTGCATAACACCCAATATTGTCCTCTGCTGTGTGGTTACCTGACCGGTTCCTCCGCAAGCCGAGCAGCTCTGAGCAGAAGAGCCGGGAGCCGCGCCTGAGCCTGAACAGCCGTCGCATACCTCGATTCGGTTTACGTCCACGGTTTTCTTACAGCCCTTTGCGGCCTCTTCAAAAGTGATAGTAATATTAGTCTGCAGATCCGAGCCTCTCTGAGGAGCGTTGGGATTTGACTGTCTGCCGCCGAAGCCGCCGAAGCCGCCGCCGGAGCCGCCGCCGAATATGGATGAGAAAATGTCCCCCATATCAAAATCCATACCGCCGAAGCCGCCACCCGCGCCGGCACCGTAATTGGGATCAACACCGGCGTGTCCGAATCTGTCGTATTTTGCTTTTTTGTCAGCATCAGAAAGAACCTCGTATGCCTCGTTACATTCCTTGAACTTTGCTTCCGCATCAGCATTACCGGGGTTAAGGTCAGGATGATACTGCTTAGCCATCTTTCGGTAGGCCTTTTTTATTTCATCGTCCGATGCGCCCTTGGACACACCGAGGACTTCATAATAATCTCGTTTCTCTGCCATAGCAATTATCCTTTATATGTTCATAAAGCCGCGGAAAACGGAGTGTCTTCCGCAGCTGAATTTGGATTTTATCAGTTTACGTCGGTGTAGGATGCATCATAGTAACCGTCATCAGCGGGATTTTCTCCGCCGGGGTTTCCTGCTGCGCCTGCGCCGAAGTCGGGAGCACCCTGCTCGGGAGCAGCTGCCTTATAGAGCTTTTCGGAGATCTCATAGAATACCTTTGTAAGCTCCTCCTGACGGTTCTTGATGAGGTTATAATCCTCACCCTTGAGAGCTTCCTTGAGAGCATCTACAGCTGTATTGATATTAGCCTTATCGCCGTCCTCAAGCTTATCTCCGTTTTCGGAAAGCATCTTTTCACACTGATATACCATCTGGTCTGCATTGTTCTTGATATCAAGCTCTTCCTTGCGCTTCTTGTCTTCCTCTGCAAACTGCTCTGCTTCTCTTACAGCCTTTTCAATATCTTCCTTGCTCATATTTGAGGAAGCTGTTATAGAAATAGCCTGCTCCTTGCCGGTGCCGAGATCCTTAGCAGATACGTGAACGATACCGTTTGCATCTATATCAAAGGTAACCTCGATCTGAGGTACGCCTCTTCTTGCGGGAAGAATGCCGTCAAGCATAAACATACCGAGAGTCTTGTTATCCTTCGCAAATTCTCTTTCACCCTGAAGAACGTGAACCTGAACTGAGGACTGGTTGTCAGCTGCAGTTGAGAAGTTCTGGCTCTTCTTTGTGTGGATAGTTGTATTTCTGTCGATGATCTTTGTCCATACGCCGCCGAGTGTCTCAATACCGAGAGAAAGAGGAGTAACGTCAAGGAGAAGAAGTCCCTGAACGTCGCCGCCGAGAACACCTGCCTGAATAGCCGCACCTACTGCAACACACTCGTCGGGGTTGATACCCTTGAAGGGCTCCTTACCCGTAAATGCCTTGATAGCCTCCTGAACAGCGGGAATTCTTGATGAACCGCCGACCATAAGAACCTTATCGATCTCAGCAACTCTGAGACCTGAATCCTGAATTGCCTGACGTACGGGAGCCATTGTTGCCTCAACAAGGTCAGAGGTAAGCTCGTTGAACTTTGCTCTTGTAAGAGTCATTTCAAGGTGTTTGGGGCCTGTTGCATCAGCTGTGATAAAGGGAAGAGAAATAGCAGAGGTTGTTACGCCTGAAAGCTCGATCTTTGCCTTTTCTGCAGCTTCCTTAAGTCTCTGCATAGCCATCTTGTCACCGCGAAGGTCGATACCCTGCTCTGCCTTGAAGCCGTCTGCAAGCCAGTCGATAATTCTCTGGTCGAAGTCGTCACCGCCGAGACGGTTGTTACCTGCTGTTGCAAGAACCTCCTGAACACCGTCGCCCATTTCAATAATGGAAACGTCGAAGGTGCCGCCGCCAAGGTCATAAACCATAACCTTCTGGTCGTTTTCCTTGTCAATACCGTAAGCAAGAGCTGCAGCTGTGGGCTCGTTGATGATTCTCTTTACCTCAAGGCCTGCAATCTTACCTGCATCCTTAGTAGCCTGACGCTGTGCATCGGTGAAGTATGCGGGAACAGTGATAACAGCCTCTGTAACGGTTGTTCCGAGATAGCTCTCAGCATCAGCCTTCAGCTTCTGAAGGATCATTGCGGAAATCTCCTGAGGAGTGTATGCCTTATCGTCAATCTTAACTCTGTATTCCGTACCCATCTGTCTTTTGATGGATGCTACAGTCTTGTCGGGATTTGTGATAGCCTGACGCTTTGCAACCTGACCTACCATTCTTTCGCCTGTCTTGCCGAAAGCAACAACAGAGGGAGTTGTTCTTGCGCCTTCTGCGTTAGCAATAACAACGGGCTCGCCGCCTTCGATAACTGCTACGCATGAGTTTGTTGTACCTAAGTCAATACCGATAATTTTTGCCATAATAATTACGACCTCCGAATAAATTTGAATATATTAAAATTGAATTTTTTTACCGTCATCAGTTTGCAACTATAACCGTTGCAGGGCGGATAACTCTGTCGCCCACTTTATAGCCCTTCATATAGACCTCTGCGATCTCATTGTCACCGAGATCCTCACGGTCAACGTGCATAACACCGTTATGGAAGTTGGGATCAAACTGCTCTCCCACCTCGCCGAAGGCTTCAACACCCATTGAGGTGAAGGCATCAAGCAGCTGCTTTACCGTCATTTCAACGCCCTTTTTGTAATTCTCCAAATCGGACTGAGCGGTAGCGGCTCTCTCAAAATTGTCAACAACGGGAAGAAGCTTTGCGATTATATCAGCCTTTGAATCGCCGAAGATAGCTTCCTTTTCCTTTATACTGCGCTTACGGAAGTTATCGAACTCAGCGGCGGCACGCAGAAGCTTATCGTTTGCTTCTCCGAGCTTTGCATTCAGCTCCTTTATAATCTCATCGCGTTCGTCTGTAACAGAGCCTGCTTCCTCAGCAGCGGCAGCTTCGTTTTCCTGAAGCTCCGGCTCCTCGCAAACGGGTGCATTCTTTTTCTCTTTAGCCAACTCACACATTCCTTTCTTAACTGTCTGTAACCTCACTGAGAATAGCGCTCGCTATCTCACTTATATATTTTACCAACGGGATAACCCGTGAATAATCGGTTTTCGTGGGGCCGATAACGCCGATTGAGCCGCCTGCATCCTCTCCCGATTTATATGGAGCCTTGATGACAGCCGCATTTCTGAAGCAGGAATATTCATTCTCTGCACCGATGCTGAGCATAAGCGAATCCGTCCCGTTTATTTCCATAAGATGAGCCGCCGCATTTTTATTTCTGAGCAGCTCCAGAATCCCCGAAGCGCAGGAGGAAAGCTCCGCGCTTGAAAGCAGTGCATCGTGTCCGCTTACTATTACGTCCGCGCCCGATGCCTCAAGCGCCGCATCAAAAAACGAAACAATAAGAGGCATTATATCAAGGGATTTTTCACC
>JAZOOE010000002.1:0-10497 GCA_045654865.1 Acutalibacteraceae bacterium
TAGCATTTCATAACACCGGGGCCCTTGACAGCAAGCTCGCCGACCTCACCGCTCGGAACGTCGTTGCCGTTTTCATCGGCAATTTTAACCTCCCAGCCGTAGCCGGCCTTGCCGATAGCTCCGACCTTATGTATGTTTTCAACTCCGAGGTGAACGCATCCGGGGCCTATGGATTCGCTCAGCCCGTAGTTTGTGTCGTATTCGTGATTGGGGAATACAGACTTCCAACGTTTGATAAGAGAGGGAGGAACCGGCTGAGCGCCTATATGCATAAGTCTCCATGTGCTGAGATCGTATTTGGTCAGATCAAGCTCGCCTGAGTCTATTGCATCAAGAATATCCTGAGCCCACGGAACGAGAAGCCATACTATTGAGCATTTTTCCTCGTGTGCCGTGTTTATTATCCACTCGGGCTTGATACCCTTGAGAATGACGGATTTTGCTCCGACAAGGAATGAGCCGAACCAATGCATCTTTGCTCCTGTATGATAAAGGGGAGGAATGAGCAGAAATACGTCATCCTTTGTCTGTGAATGATGGGCTTGCTCTGTCATGCAGGAATGCATAAGTGCTTTGTGAGTATGTAAAATAGCTTTAGGAAATCCCGTTGTACCCGATGAATAGTAAATTGCTGCATCATCTGAATCGGAAAGCTTGATAGAAGGTGTTTTGGATGAACAATATGAAATCAGCTCATCAAGACTGTCTGCAAAAGAAGGACAATCCTCACCACAGTAAAGCCACATCTTGACGCGGGGTACTCTGTGACAAATCTCTTCTATTCTACCGATAAATTCGGGACCGAAAACGATAAAATCCGCATCAGCCTTGTTTATACAATATTTTATTTCCTCTGCTGTGTATCTGTAGTTCAGAGGCACAACAACGGCTCCTGTTCTGAGTACACCGAAATAGACGGGCAGCCATTCAATGCAGTTCATCATAAGAATTGCAACCTTATCGCCCTTCTTTATTCCTCTTGTCAGAAGTAAATTGGCAAATCTGTTAGCCGTTTTGTTGAATTCTCCCCACGTCATTTCTCTTCTGTAGCTCTGAGAAGGATCTGTGACGATAAGAGAATATTCTCTCCACGTCATTTTGCTTTTGTTATCAAGCTTGGGATTTATTTCGACCAAAGCCGTATCATTAGGGTAAAAATCTGCGTTTTTTTGCAGAATTTCTGTAATGGGCATAGCGGAACGTATCCTTTCAAGATTTTATATTTTCATTGTTCTCCTGCAATAAAATACAATTGCACATTATATAAATTTAACACTTTTGATGCAATAAGTCAAGTTAATATAATAAATATATAATTATATATAACTATTAAAGCGATTAGGGCTTGTAATGAAAATTTAAGCAAGTTTTAAGCGGAGTAAAATAAAGTCTTGATAGATGGATTTGATTATGAGATAATGTAAAAGAAAAGAAAACTTCAGGAGGAAATATGCAGATACTTGTTGTAGAAGATGAAAAACGCCTTGCCGAAGCATTGGCGCATATTTTATCCGAGCAAAAATATATGGTCGATGTGGTTTATGACGGTGCAGACGGACTTACCTATGCATTGAGCGGTATTTACGACGTAATCGTGCTTGACGTAATGCTTCCGATAAAAAATGGTTATGAGGTGGCTCAGGCCATAAGAAAAGAAAAAATATCAACCCCTATTCTGATGCTTACCGCAAAGGATCAGATTGCAGATAAGGTCAGAGGACTTGATTCCGGTGCTGATGACTATATGACAAAGCCCTTTGCATCAGAGGAATTGTTGGCGCGCATAAGAGCTCTTACAAGACGGCAGGGAGAGGTTGTGCTTGATGAATTGACCTTCGGAGATCTTGTGCTTAATCTTTCAACCTGCGATCTCACGTGTGCGGGAAAAAGTGTGCACCTTAATTTCAAGGAGTTTGAAATTATGAAGCTTCTTATGCAGAATTCTTCCATCGTTACCACAAAGGACGATATGATAGTGAAGGTCTGGGGATATGATTCCAATGCCGTTGATAATAACGTAGAGGTATATATCTCATTTCTCAGAAAAAAGCTTGATTTTATTTCAAGTAAGGTAGAAATACTGTCTCTGAGAAAAATCGGTTACCGTTTAGAGGAAAAAACAAATGCTTAAAAAGCTCAGGCGGCGCTTTGTCGCTATTTCAATGACTATTATCTGTGCAGTTCTTGTTGTATTCTTTCTGTCAGGAAGTGCAGTGCTTTTTGTTTCGATAACCTCGGATATGCGTTCTGTTCTACAGTCGTTTTCATCCTTTGACGGTATCAGCTATCTGCCGCAGATAGGAAACGGTAACGCGGATACGTCTTTGTTTGCGTTTCATTCCAGTAATGTTTGCGTCGTTGACGTTAAGGAGTATAATTCAATTGCTATTCTTGATTTCAGCCGTGCGGATATGGATGAGGCAATACTGACGAGGGCGGTTTCTTATGCCCTTAATTCGCCTCGCGATTTCGGACATATATACGAGCTTAATCTTTTTTACAATAAAAACGATTTTGTTATGGGCACCCGTATTGCATTTGCTGATTCAACTCAGTATTTTTCATATCTTAAGATTATGCTTATTGACGGCATCTTTCTTATGCTTGTTGCATCACTTTTGCTATGGTTTATAATGCGTTTTCTTGCAACGATGTGTTTAAGACCTGTTGAAAGGGCGTGGGAGCAGCAGAAGAATTTTATTGCAGATGCATCCCATGAGCTGAAGACGCCCCTCACTGTCATTCTTACAAACAGCGGTATCCTCAAGTCTCACAAATATGATACTATTGACAAACAGCTCAAATGGGTTGATTCAACCTATGAAGAGGCAAATCACATGAAGGATCTTGTTGAAAAACTGCTGCTTCTTGCAAAAACCGACAATATGAGCCGTAAGAATATGTTTACTGATGTAAATCTCTCAGAGCTTGCTATGCAGCTTGCGCTTCAGTATGAGCCCGTGGCATTCGAAAACGGTGTTTTTCTTGATGCTCAGATTGAGAGTAATATCCATCTTCAGGGCGACAGCGTTGCGCTGAATCAGATCATTCATATTCTTCTTGACAATGCAATTAAATACGCTGAAAAGAATACTGTGATAGAGCTTTCCCTGAAAAAAAGGCATACTTATTCCTTCAGGCGAGATACAGGTTACGTATATCTTTCCACAAGAAATATGGGAACCCCCATTCCCGAAGAGGATATTCCTCATTTGTTTGAACGTTTTTATCGCTCGGATAAAGCGCGAACCTCGGGTAACGGATACGGACTGGGACTTTCGATATGTAAAAATCTTGCTTCCTTGCATAATGCAGATATTTACGCAACGAGCGATGCCCGTAACGGAACCGTATTTACGGTCAAATTTAAGGTAAAATAAATTTATTTCAGTTAAACAAAAAAACCGTTGAAGGTGCTGTGGCGGACATAGCTCTTCGACGGTTTGTTTGTTATTTTTTGATTTTTACGGTAAAGGTCGTCCCTGAATCCTTTGTGCTTTCGACCTTGATTATGCTGTTTGTTATATTGACAATTCTTTTTACGAGGGCAAGGCCCAGACCGTTACCCTCAGTTGCTCTTGAACTGTCACATTGATAAAATTTATCAAAAATGAGTTCGCTTTCATTTTCCGGAATTCCGCATCCGGAATCGGATATTTTTACTATTGCATATCTGTTGCCGTTAGAAAGCGATATGCTTACCGTGCCGCCGTTCGGAGTAAACTTAAATGCATTGGAGAACAGATTATTCCATACAATATCCAGCAGCTGTCTGTTTGAATTTACGATTACATCATCTTCTATTTCGGTGAAGATTTCTATTTGCTTATCCTCCCAGATGCTTTCAAAATTCAGCAGACATTCACATAACTGCTCGCTGAGATTATAAGGCTTAGCATCTGTAGGAATCTGTTGATTTTCAAGGCGGTTCAGCTTGAGTATGTTTGTTACAAGCTCGGACATCTGTCTTGATGAAGCTGCTATTTCCTTGGAATATTCCTTAACCTGCTCGGGCGTCAGCGACGTATCCTGCAAAAGAGTTGAATAATTATTTATAACGCTTATGGGAGTTTTGAATTCATGTGAAATATTTGATAACAGAGATTCCTTCATCTTGTCGATGCTTGAAAGCTCCTCTGTCATAAGGTTTATATTTTTGATCAAGGTGCTGTATCTTGAGGAATAACGTCTGCGCTGGAGCTTTGTTTTAAGGTCTCCCTTGCATATTTTCTGTAAGCCCTCATTGATCTTTGATATGGGAATTTCAACGGTAAGAAATCTCCAAAGGGTGCCGATAATTGCAAAAAGAAACGATGCAAAGAGAATATTTGCTAATGCGTACGGTGCAAAATCCCTTATGTGCTCGAAATCAGTTTCGTAAAAATGGGAATACATCAGAACAGACAGTGTTGTTATGAGTCCCGCAAGCAGAAAAAAAGTTACGTAAGATACTATGAAATTAAATAAAAGTCTTCGCTTAGCATGTTTTTTCATTTTTCAGCACCGCCTTATAACCCAATCCGCGGACGGTTACAATTTCAAATGCATCGCATTCGGCAAGCTTTGCCCTGAGCTTTGTCATATAAACGTCAACGGTACGAGTTCCCGATTCTGTGTCCGCATCCCAGAATTCATCCATAAGCTGTGAACGGGTAAATGCTTTTTTCGGATAGGAAAGCAGCTTGTATAAAAGGCTGAATTCTCGGGCTGTAAGACTGATTTCCTTGCCGTCGAGATACGCTGTATATTCATTGATATTCATTGTGAAGTTTCCAACGGTGAGACTTTTACTGTTATTTATACCGGCACGGCGCAGAATCGCACCGATCTTGAGAAGCAGCTCATCGAGATCAATCGGCTTTACCATATAATCATCAATTCCTGCCTTGTAGCCCTTTTCCTTTGATTTGTAGTCATCACGGGCGGTAACGAAAAGAATCGGTATGGATTCATTTATGCTGCGAACGTTTTTCGCAAATTCGAAGCCGTCAACGTTAGGCATCATAATATCTGAAATGATTATGTCAAACACGTTCTCGTACATTGCGATAAAAGCCTCGTCAGCATTGAGACAGCCTATTGCATTGTATCCGTTCTGATTAAGGAATGAGCAAAAGGATTTGTTCAGCAGCTTATCATCTTCCACTACAAGGATATTGAACATTGTAATACCTCCGAAAATAATATCAACGTAATTATACCTCATAATTGTTAAAATTATGTTAGAAAAATACCTGCCGCCTGATTTGTTGACGGCAGGTATTGAAAATTTTGAAAAAGCACCGGAGCAAAAACTGAATTTATTGGCTTATATTGACTTAAGAAGCGCGGGAAGCTTTGTGATAGCGGGACCGATTCTTGAGATGATCTTCATAAGTCCCTTGAAGGATGAACGGTCGTCGTTGAGAATCATAAGCAGACCGTCTGCCATTTCTATTGAGAAAACGCCCATGCTCATTGCAATAAAGTTCCTGATGGGAATCTGTGTTGCCATAGCAGAAAGCATTTTGCCGTCTCCGTTTGCATCTGAACCCATTTTTGACATTATCCATTCAATAAGACCGCAAATCTTGCCGCCCCATTTTGTGTGTCTTGCATCATCAAGACAACAATAAATATCAACGGGCTTTGTTGTGTCTCTTTCAGGTGAGGGAACAGGTCTTCCGAGAATAGCCTCAAACTGAGCACCTGTCATACCGCTTACGTCTGCCGTGTAGTAGGCGGGGGCGCATACGGAATAATCGGGGATAATTGTTTTTTCCGTGGAGTTAACCGTAACGGTTTTGATTAATTTGATGTCACGGGAGGATGCACCTACAAGAATGTCAAATAAGCCTGTTTCAACCTGATAGTCGCCGAGATAAACATTATAGAAAGCAAAGTCTCTCTTTGAAAGAGTAAACGTAATTTCCTGTTCCTCGCCTGCTTTCAGGAATACCTTTTTGAATGCCTTGAGCTCTTTTACGGGACGGAAAATGGTGGACTCTCTGTCTGATACGTAAAGCTGTGTTACCTCAGCGCCGTCAACGCTTCCTGTGTTCTTTACCTTGAATGAAACGGTAAGCGTATCCGTATCAGCGATTTCTTCGCTTGAAATCTTCAGATCACTGTACGTAAATTCTGTGTATGAAAGTCCGAAGCCGAAGGGGAAGAGAACGTTCTTTCTTGCCTTGTCATAGTAACGGTAGCCGATATAAACCGATTCTCTGTGCTCGCTTGTTACGGGGCCTGCGGGATAGTTTCCGAATGTGGGGTTATCCGAGAAGGCAAGGGGATAGGTTTCCGAGGTCTTACCTGAGGGATTTACGATACCCGTAAGGATATTTGCCGTAGCACTGCCCGTTGCCTGACCGCCGAGGCCTGCATTAAGAAGTGCGCCAACTTCGTTTATCCAAGGAAGATTTATTACAGATCCGCCTGCAAGTACAACAACGGTATTGGGATTTGCCTTTGCAATTTCAGATACAAGCTCGTTGTGACAGCGGGGCATTTCGATGTTGAGTCTGTCATAACCCTCACCCTCGAATTCCTCTGTAAGGCCTACGAAAACAACGGCAACGTCAGCATTTGCAGCGGCGGAAACAGCCTCGGCGAAGAGATTTTCGTCTCTTGCATCCTTGCTCTTGTTGTAACCCTTTGCGTATACTGTGTTAACTCCCAGCTTCTGCAGCTCTTCAAGAGCATTGTCAAGTCTTGTAGGATTAATAACCGAGGAACCTGCACCCTGGAATCGGGGAGCGGCAGCGAGCTCACCTATAACGGCAACCTTAGCGCCCTTCTTGAGGGGAAGAAGATTATTGTTGTTTTTGAGAAGAACCATTGAGCCCTCTGCAACCTTTCTTGCTACAGCGTGGTGCTCATCAAATGAGAATTCGCAGCCCTTTTCAAGCGCAGGCTTTGATTTGAGAAGAAGATCAACTAGGGTGTCAACTCTTTCGTTGAGAGCTTCCTCGGGTAGTGTACCGTTCTTTACGGCATCAATTATGATGGATGTGCTGTAGCCGCCGGATGAGGGCATTTCAAGATCCGTGCCGCAAAGAATGCCGGGAACTCTGTCAACAG
Source organism: Acutalibacteraceae bacterium (assembly GCA_045654865.1). Taxonomy (GTDB): domain Bacteria; phylum Bacillota; class Clostridia; order Oscillospirales; family Acutalibacteraceae; genus RUG806. Next base: position 7,063 of record JAZOOE010000002.1, read on the forward strand.
ATGAACCCCAGTCCGTTACGATAAGGCCTTCGAAGCCCCATTCGTTTCTGAGAACCTTGTTCTGCAGCCAGCTGTTCTGAGATGCGTATTCACCATTGATTCTGTTATAGGAATTCATAACCGTCCAGGGCTTTGCTTCCTTAACGCAAATTTCGAATGCGGTAAGATAAAGCTCTCTCAGAGCTCTTTCATCAACAACCTCATCAACGATCATTCTGTATGCTTCCTGTGAATTACAGGCAAAATGCTTAAGTGAAGTGCCGACGCCCTTGGACTGTACACCTTTTACAAGACCTGCGGCAAGCTTACCTGCAAGGACGGGATCTTCGCTGAAATATTCAAAGTTTCTTCCGCAAACGGGAGAACGCTTGATGTTCATACCGGGGCCGAGAACAACTGATACCTTTTCCTTGAGACATTCCTCACCCAGAGCTTCGCCTGCAAGAGTAAGAAGGTCGGGATCCCATGAGCAGGACGATGTGGATGCAGGAGGGAAGCAGGTTGCGGGAACAGAGTTGCCGAGACCTATTCCGTCGGATGCCTTTTTGTTCTCGTTTTTCTTTCTGAGGCCGTGAGGACCGTCGGTAATATTAATTGAGGGAAGGCCTAAGCTCTCGTCTCCTTGTGTGTGCCAATAATCGAGACCTGAAACAAAAGCAGCCTTTTGCTCAAGTGACATTTTATTTACTATTTCGGGGTGTTTCAAAAGAATTCTCCTCTCAGATACATATTGCTTCTAATATACTATAAAGTATTATACTAAGTCAAGCGTATCAGGTAAAATAAAAGAGTCATAATCCCGAAGATGGAAATATGACTCATAAGAACTGCATTAATTGCAGAAAATATCAGTTTCAATGTATCTGATGCCCATATCGTAAAGCATTCTGGCATCATCAAGATCATTTACTGTCCAGAAGGAACAGCCGATGCCCGCATCAATAGCCAGCTGTATGCTTTCTCTTGTGTTTGCTTCAAAATCGGGAGACAGCCAGCAGACGGAATCAAGAGTCTGTACCATTGCAATGATTTCAGGGGTAATTTCACCGCAAAGATACCACAGCTCAATACCGCAGTTCATAGCATCAATTACCTTGAGCTGCTCAAAGTCGAAGCTGATGATAATTGCCTGTTTTTCCATTCCGCGTGCCTTAACGGCGTCAACGATTTTGTAAAGCATATCGTAATTGTCGCCCTTGATTTCTATCTGAGGACGGGTTGAAGAACCGATGAATACGTCAAGATATTCGTCAAGAGTACAGATTCGCAGATCCTCGTATTCCCAGAAGCTTGCCCCCGTCTTGTATGAAAAAGTCTTGAGCTCAGCAAGGGTATAATCGGAAATTTCTCCTATCTCACAGAAAAGTGCGCCGGTATCGCTGTTATGGTTGAGAACCCATTCGTTGTCTTTGGTAAGGCGGATATCGCATTCTGCTGTATAATATCCGTATTCAACAGCCTTTTCGTATGCGGGGAGACTGTTCTGAGGAGCCTGAGCCCATACACCTCTGTGAGCAGTAAGATAAACGGGATCCTCTGCCGTGCCGATGCCGTTTTCGCTCAGGGAAACAAGCTCCTGAGGCTGATTGAATATTTTTGCTATGTGAACGAAGGGAAGGAAAGGACAAAGATAAAGGGGAACGAGAATCAAAGTAATGATTTTGTTAAAGAAAAATGACATATAGACACCTCAGTGAAATTTTTGTATATTATAACAGCATTGTCTTTTTGTGTCAATCTGACACAGCGTAATAAATTTTTATAAAATTCTCTATAGTTAATTGACTTATGGTGAAGATTGTGATAAACTATAGAAAAATTGTTAGCGGAGGATATAAATATGAAAATTCAGACAATTGAAACAAAGAATCTTTGCGAAAGCGCTAAGAACGGCGGCTGCGGCGAATGCCAGACATCCTGTCAGTCTGCTTGCAAGACAAGCTGCGGTATTGCAAATCAGCAGTGCGAAAACAAGATTGAAGAATAATTAAAACAAACAACAAATTTTGCCGCCTTTAGGCGGCATTTTTTGTGAATCGGAGAATAGATTATGATACATTCATATAAACTCGGCGGTATGAACATTGTGCTTGACATTTGCTCGGGCTCCGTTCACGTCGTTGACGAGGTTGCCTTTGACATAATCAATATGTATGAAAATACGGCTGCTGAAGCTATTATCAGCGCCATACTTGAAAAATATCCCGATGATCCCGAGGTAACGGTGGATAGTATAAGGGAATGCTTCTCTCAGCTTGAACAATTGAAGGCTCAGGGAAAGCTTTTTACAGAGGATAATTTCAGCTCCATTGCGGGAGAATTAAAAAAAAGAACCTCAGGTGTTGTCAAGGCATTATGTCTTCATATTGCCCACAGCTGTAATCTCAACTGCTCTTATTGCTTCGCAAGTCAGGGTAAATACCACGGTGAAAGAGCACTTATGAGCTTTGAGGTAGGTCGTCAGGCACTTGATTTTCTTGTTGAAAATTCCGGCACAAGAAGAAATCTTGAGGTTGACTTTTTCGGCGGAGAGCCTCTTATGAATTTTGACGTTGTAAAGAGACTTGTTGAATACGCAAGAAGCATTGAAAAGGAAAAGGGAAAGAATTTCCGTTTTACTCTTACAACAAACGGTGTGCTTGTGGATGATGACGTAATTGAATTTTCAAACCGTGAAATGAGCAACGTTGTTCTGAGTCTTGACGGCAGAAAAGAGGTTCATGATCGCTTCAGAGTTGACTATCAGGGCAGAGGCTCATGGGATTATATCGTTCCCAAATTTCAGAAGTTTGTCAAGGAACGGGGAAATAAGGCTTACTATATGAGAGGCACCTTTACTCATCATAACCCCGATTTTCTTGAGGATATAAAAACAATGCTTGAGCTCGGCTTTACAGAGCTCAGTATGGAGCCTGTGGTATGCGCTCCCGATGATCCTTCTGCTCTTACCGAGGCTGATAAGGCTGTGGTTATGGAGCAGTATGAGAAGCTGGCTGAGCTTATGCTTGAAAAGCACAGGGTAGGAAGTCCCTTTACCTTCTATCACTATATGATTGACCTTAAAGGCGGTCCGTGTATCTATAAGCGCGTTTCCGGCTGCGGCTCGGGTACAGAGTATATGGCTGTAACACCTTGGGGTGATCTTTATCCCTGTCATCAGTTTGTTGGAGACGATAAATATAAGCTCGGAAACGTATTTGAAGGTGTGACAAATACAGACGTTCAGGATGAATTTATGGAGTGTAACGTATATACGCGCCCTGAATGTAAGGATTGCTGGGCAAGGCTTTACTGCTCCGGCGGATGTGCCGCAAACGCATACCACGCCACGGGCTCAGTAAAGGGTGTATATTCTTACGGCTGTGATTTGTTCCGCAAGAGAATGGAATGCGCGATTATGCTTGAAGCGGCAAAAACGCTGGAAGGCAACGGATA
>JAZOOE010000003.1:0-8628 GCA_045654865.1 Acutalibacteraceae bacterium
TTATAACATCAATGCAGATACTGCGGCATCATATATCGCAGGCGCAATGAAGGCTGAAAGACTTATTACAATGACCGATATTCCCGGTATTTTAAGAGATGTCAATGACCCTGATTCCTTGATTAAAAAGGTTACAACAGAGGAAGCTCGTCAGCTGTTTGACGAGGGTGTTATTTCAGGCGGTATGATTCCTAAGGTTGAATGCTGCATTGAAGCAATCGAAAAGGGTGTAAGACGAGTTACAATTCTTGACGGCAGAGTGCCTCACGCACTTCTTCTTGAATTACTTACAGACGAGGGTGCAGGTACACTCGTTAAGGGGATGGACTAATGAGTATTAAAGAGCTTGATAAAAAATATGTTGCTAACACCTATGCGCGTTTCCCTATTGAATTAGTTTCAGGTAAGGGTAGCTACCTTTATGATGATGAAGGCAAGGAATATATTGATATGGGTACCGGTATTGGCGTAAGCATTTTCGGTGTTGGCGATGAGGAATGGGTAAGCGCTGTTTCAAATCAGCTTTCAACCCTTCCGCATGCCTCTAACCTTTATTTCACCGCTCCTTGCGCAAGGCTTGCAGAGCTTCTTTGCGAAAAAACAGGAGCTAAAAAGGTATTCTTTTCAAATTCCGGTGCAGAGGCTAACGAGTGTGCAATAAAAACCGCAAGAAAATATGCCGCAGAAAAAAAAGGAAGTGACTGTTACAGTATTATTACTCTGAAAAACAGCTTCCACGGCAGAACCGTGACTACACTTGCCGCAACAGGACAGGATGTTTTCCATAAGGATTTCCTGCCTCTTACGGAGGGCTTCTTATATGCGGATGTGAATGACTGTGACGGTATTACAAAAATGGTTGCGGAAAATAAGGTTGCCGCAATTATGATAGAGTGTGTTCAGGGTGAGGGCGGTGTTGCGGCTCTCGATAAGGCTTTTGTTAAAACGATTGCCGATATATGTGAAAAAGAGGATATAATTCTCATCTGTGATGAGGTGCAGTGCGGAAACGGCAGATGCGGTGAGCTTTATTGTTATATGAATTACGGCATTTCTCCCGACATCGTTTCGACCGCAAAGGGACTTGCAGGCGGTCTGCCTCTCGGTGCTACTCTTTTCGGAGAGAAGACAAAGTCTGTGCTGGGAGCCTCCGACCACGGCTCAACCTTCGGCGGAAATCCCGTATGCTGTGCAGGTGCACTCAGTATTCTTTCACGGATTGATGATGCATTTCTTGCTGAGGTAAGAAAGAAATCAGAATATATTTTTGATCAGCTTCAGGGTGCTTCGGGTATAAACAGCGTCAGCGGTATGGGACTTATGATAGGCATTGAAACACAGAAGAATGCCTCTGACGTTGTAAGTGAATGTATGGCAAACGGCGTTCTCGTGCTCAAGGCAAAGACAAAGGTAAGACTTTTGCCCGCTCTGAATATTCCCGATGAGCTGCTTGCAAAGGCAATTACAGTATTAAAGAAAGCTTGCGAGGTATAATATTATGACACTTAAAGGAAGAGATTTCCTGACACTTCTTGATTTTACTCCCTCTGAAATTGAGTATCTTCTTGATTTGTCCGCCGAATTAAAGGAAAAAAAGAAGAACGGTATACTTCACGATGAATTAAGAGGAAAGAACGTTGCTCTTATTTTTGAAAAGACCAGCACCCGTACACGCTCAAGCTTTGTGGTTGCGGCACACGATCTCGGAATGGGCACAACCTATCTTGATCCTGCCGGCTCTCAGATAGGTAAGAAGGAAAGCATTGCCGATACCGCAAGAGTTCTCGCGGGCATCTTTGACGGAATTGAATACAGAGGCTACGGACAGGAAATAGTCGAGGAGCTTGCTGAGTATTCATCTGTTCCTGTCTGGAACGGTCTTACCAATGAATATCATCCCACTCAGATTCTCGCTGATCTGCTTACAATCAGAGAGCACTTCGGCAGATTAAAGGGGATAAAGTTTGTTTATATGGGTGATGCCCGTTACAATATGGGTAATTCTCTTATGATAGGCTGTGCCAAGATGGGACTTGAGTTTACCGCTTGCGCCCCCGCAAAATATTTCCCCGATAAGTCTCTTGTGGAAAAATGTGAGGAAATCGCAAAGGAAACCGGTGCAAAGCTTAACTTTGTTGAGGATCCCAAGGAAGCCTGCAAGGGTGCCGACGTAATCTGCACTGACGTGTGGGTATCAATGGGTGAGCCCCTTGAGGTTTGGGAGGAGAGAGTAAAGGAGCTTACTCCCTATCAGGTTAATGCCGAAAAAATGGCAATTGCAGGTGAGAATTGCATCTTTATGCATTGTCTGCCCTCATATCATGACCATAAGACAATTGTGGGCAAGGAAATGGGAGAAAGATTCTCAATGGATGCATTTGAAGTAACAAACGATGTGTTTGAAAGCGAAGCCTCCGTTGTTTTTCAGGAAGCAGAGAACCGTATGCATACAATAAAGGCAGTAATGCTGGCAACGCTTAAATAAAAACGTCCCCGAGGTACTTAAAAGGTACGTCGGGGATTATTTTTTTTCGGGGGGAATTTTTATTGTACATAATAATGCTTTCTCGGTTTTGCCTTAACAAAAGAAAGAATTGTTTTTTTATTGAAAAATATACATAGTGTTGCATTTTTATTTTCGTGTTGTATAATAGACATAAGAAAAAATGAGGATGTTAAGAAAATGATTGTTAATGAAGACCGCAGAATAAGAATGACGAAAAAGATTCTCAAAGAGGCTCTTATTGAAATAATGAGAACTAAGCCTATAAATGAGATAAGCATAAAAAAGATATGCGATACTGCAGATGTTAACCGCAGCACGTTCTATCATCACTATCAGTCGCCCGAGGATTTGTTTGACGATATAATCAATGACATAACCGCAGATATTCTTATTATTCTTGAAAAAAGCAAGGAGACAGGGGTTGTATCCGTTGAAGTTCTTACAAAAATGCTGGAATATATCGAAAGCAAACGTGGACTTTTTCTCGTGCTTCTCAGCACTAACGGAAGCATCGGTATCGGTGAACGGCTTAACTCCATAATCGGTAGATTTATCGGCGCAGATAATGATTCTGAAATTGCCGTTTACTGTGCTCAGTTTATTTCCGCCGGGCTTGCCAATATTCTGTGGCTGTGGCTCAATAATGAAACAAGAATGTCTCCCCGTGATTTTGCGGAGCTGCTTACCACCATAATGACTCACGGAGTCCGCAGAGCGGTAATGTTTTCGGATATAAAAAATAAGAGAGAATTTTGCTGACGGCGTTTTTATATGCTTTCAGCCGGCTCAGGCTTTTCGCAGAATAATTTTTTTTAATAGGAGCATAAAAAACAGGTCGCTGTCACATACCCTCGGGTATATAACAGCGGCCTGTTAGCTTATCTGTCAGTTGCAGCCGCAACCGCAGTTGTTCTGATTGCAACCGCAATTGTTATTGTTACCGCATCCGTTGTCACCTGTAAGAACGAGGATGAGGATGATGAAGAGTATCCAATAGCTGTTGCATCCGTTACCGAATAACATTTGAAAGCCCCCTTTCGCACCTTCCAATTTCATAATATGAAGAATCCGAAAAAGGGTGACTGAAAATCGAAATTAACCTGCCGGCCAGGTAAATGCACGTCCGCCCATCAGATGGAAGTGAATGTGATGAACGGTCTGACCTGCGCTTTCGCCGCAGTTGTTTACGATTCTGAAGCCGTCTTCAAGTCCCTGAGATTTTGCAATCTCGGGAATTTTAGCAAATATATGAGCTATAACAGCACTGTTTTCCTCGTTCACGTCGTATGCCCACTTGATATGAGCCTTGGGAATTACGAGGATGTGTACGGGAGCCTGAGGATCAAGATCCTTGAAAGCCAATATCTTATCATCCTCATAAACCTTAGAGGAGGGGATCTCGCCGCTTGCTATTTTACAAAAAATGCAATCCATAATTAATTCTCCTTATTTAAGCATTGAGTTGACGATTTCAGCTGCGGCTGAAAGAGCCTCACCGATCTTGGTGATATCCTTGCCGCCTGCCATTGCATAGTCGGGCTTGCCGCCGCCGGCTCCTCCTGCGATCTTTGCTGTTGCTCTTGCAATATTACCTGCGTGTGCTCCCTTTGCAATTGCATTTTTGCCGCAAGCACAGGCAAATGAGCAGGTACCCTTTTCTGCGTTCTTGCCTGCAACAACAATAACGCTGTCATCGTCCTTTGATGAGTCGAGCATTGTTCTGAGGGCATTGGCATCAGCTTCGCCCATATCGGCAGTGAGTACCTTGATGCCGTTGAATTCTCCTGCAAGGGTGAATAAGTCTGCTGCCTTTGCCGATGCAAGCTCGGAGCTGAGCTTTTCTATCTGCTTGTCCTTAGCCTTGAGCTCATTTGAAAGAGCTGCTGCCTTTTCAGTTACGGCAGCTGCAGAGCACTTGAGAACTGCTGCAGTTTTAAGCAGAGCATTGTTAAGCTCATTTACGTATTCAAGGGCATTGATACCGCTTACTGCTTCAATTCTTCTGACACCTGATGCAACAGAGCTTTCCGAAATTATCTTGAACATACCGATGTTGCCGGTATTTTCTGCGTGTGTACCGCCGCAAAGCTCAAGAGAATATCCGCCTGCATTGACAACTCTTACGGTGTCGCCGTATTTATCTCCGAAGAGAGCCATAGCTCCCATAGCTTTTGCTTCGCTGAGAGTCTTTTCTGCACTTTCCACGGGAAGAGCAGAAAGAATAACCTTGTTTACTTCCTTTTCGATTGCTGTTATCTCTTCTGTTGTAAGTGCGGAGAAGTGTGTGAAGTCGAATCTCATAAGCTTATCGTTTACAAGCTGACCTGCCTGCTCAACGTGGCTTCCGAGAATTTTTCTGAGGGCAGCCTGAAGAAGATGAGCTGACGTATGATTTCTCTTGACAGCCTCTCTGAAGCAGGTGCATACAAGAGCTTCTGCCTCATCACCGACGCTTACGATGCCTTCCTCAACCGTACCCTTATGGAAGTAAATTCCACCGTTATTTTTGGTTGTATCTTCAACCTTGAAAGAGAACGTATTACTCTTTATCGTGCCCTTGTCGCCACACTGACCGCCGCCCTCGCCGTAGAAGCAGGTGGTGTCAAGGATAATTATTGCATTATCGCCGTTCGCTGCGGTGTCAACCTTTTCGCCGTCTTCATTGATGATTGCAAGCACCTTTGCATCTGTAGTGGTCTCAGTGTAGCCCGTGAATACGGTTTCGGGAATATCTTTAAGTGATGCGGATGAATTTTTCCATGCGTCTGCTCCCGCATCCTTTCTTGCATTTCTTGCCGTTTCCTTCTGAATCTTGATAAGCTCGTTGAATCTTTCCTCGTCAACGGTCATACCCTTTTCCTCAAGAATTTCACGTGTGAGATCGAGAGGGAAGCCAAATGTATCCGAAAGCTTGAATGCATCGTCACCGCTTAACTCCTTTTTGTCTGATGCTGCGATCATTTCCTCAAGAAGACGAAGTCCGGAGTCGATAGTTTTATTGAAGTTTTCCTCTTCGATTGCGATTATTTTAAGGATATAATCCTTCTTTTCGGTAAGCTGAGGATAAGCCTCTCCGCTTTCCTTGATTACGGTTTCGCATACCTCAGAAAGGAAAGGTCTTTCGATGCCGAGGAGTCTGCCGTGGCGGGCGGCGCGTCTGAGAAGTCTTCTGAGAACGTAGCCTCTGCCTTCATTTGAGGGCATAACACCGTCGGAGATCATCATGGTCGTGCTTCTGATGTGGTCTGTGATAACACGAAGAGAAACGTCGCTCTTTTCGTTTTCGTGATACTTGACACCTGCAATTTCCATTATGTGCTTCATTATATTCTGAATGGTGTCAACCTCGAAGAGGTTCGCAACACCCTGAGAAATGCATGCAAGTCTCTCAAGTCCCATACCCGTATCAATGTTGGGGTTCTTGAGTCTTGTATAGTTGCCGTTGCCGTCGTTTTCAAACTGAGTGAAAACAAGGTTCCAGAATTCAACAAAACGGTCACAGTCACAGCCTACCTTACAATCAGGACTGCCGCAGCCGTTTTCAACGCCTCTGTCAAAGTATATTTCAGAGCAGGGACCGCAGGGGCCTGCACCGTGCTCCCAGAAGTTGTCCTCCTTGCCAAGTCTTACGATTCTGTCGGGAGAAACGCCTACTTCCTTTGTCCAGATATCGAAAGCCTCGTCGTCCTCGTGGAAAATACTTACCCATAATTTGTCTACGGGCATTTCCATAACCTCGGTACAGAATTCCCATGCCCATTTTGTTGCCTCGTGCTTGAAATAATCACCGAAGGAGAAGTTGCCGAGCATTTCAAAGAAGGTGCCGTGACGTGAGGTCTTACCTACACGCTCGATGTCGGGAGTTCTTATACACTTCTGGCAGGTTGTAACTCTCTTTGAGGGAGGTGTTACCTCGCCGGTGAAGTATTTTTTCATAGGTGCCATACCTGCATTTATAAGCAGAAGGCTCTTATCTCCCTGAGGAATAAGGGAGAAGCTGGGAAGACGAAGATGCTCTTTTGTTTCAAAAAATCTGAGATATTTTTCTCTTATCTCATTAAGACCTGTCCATTCCATTTTTTGTTTCACTTTCCTTTTTTTATGATTTCGGGTACCTGTAAAAAGAGATTATGCCTTTATAAGAAAAAGCTATATAAGAAGCCGATCTCATTTTCTCACTCGGAGAGTCATAGGTGTTTTTTGATATATGCAAATTACTGACGTTGTGAGCAATTTTCCATACACAAAAAAACAAAGCACCTGTCACGTTATCGGGACGGAAAAACCGCGGTACCACCCGACTTGTGCCAAGCACCTCCTCAGAGAAATCCTTAACGCAGATAATACGCAAGACTCAACGCCTTGTTGCCGTACAGGGGCCGTCTCCGCCGAAACACAAAAACTTTCACCAAGCGTTTTCTCTCTTTGGAGCTTCTGTGCGGAAATCATCTGTACCGTTGCAATAAATATTACATTAGAAGTATATTGCTTTTTGAGGGTTTTGTCAACCCGCATATTTAAAAACAGCGGAAAAATCCATCGTTGGAGCAGTCATCTGAGTAATATAGCCGTCCTCTGAAAATGTAACGCTCACAGGTGTGTTGCCTATTGTCAGCTCTGCGCTGTAGCCATCGGCGGACTCCTTGAATTTGCCGTGATTTGTAAAGACTGCAGTTCTGAGTGTCTCTGTCAAAATATAAAGCAGAGATGCCTTATTCAGCTCTGCTGACGATATTTCATCAATGATACCGAATGCATTGACATTAAAGCCGTTTTCTCCTGCAGTTACCGTAAAGCCCGAAAGCTCCTCAGGGGAGGTAAACATAATTTTTATATCGTTGTATCCGTCGCATATTATATCTGCCTCAAAATTTTTTCCGTCCTTTTGGGCTGACATGCCGACAGTAAATGTCTGTTCGGGTGAATATGCATTGCCTTTGCTGCTTGCTCCGCAGGAAGCAAGCAGGAGCAGTAAAAACAGAACAGCTGAAGTAAAAACGGCTTTTGAATATTTCACATTATCACTTTCCCCGTAAAATCTGAGAAAGAGCCTTCGGAACACAATCTATGATCCTTTCGGTTGTTGCCGCGTATGCCGTAAATTCCGATTCTGCAATTTCACCGGCGAGACCATGGATATATGCACCGCAGACAGCCGCATTATGAACGGAAAGTCCTTGTGCCGCGAGAGATACGATAATACCCGTCAGCAGATCTCCGCTGCCGCCTCTTGAGAGCGCACTGCTTCCCGTGGGGTTGATAAACAAACTGCCGTCAGGTGATGCAATTACGGTATTTGCTCCCTTGAGAAGGATGGTTACGCCGTATTCCTTGCTGAAATCAAGAGCCGTCTGCTCTCTTCTTTCATTTATTTCCTTGGCGGGAATGTCTGTAAGTCGGGACATTTCCTGAGGATGCGGAGTCAATATGATCTGTGCTTCGGACTCTTTCAATATATCTATATTACGGGAAAGAATATTTATTCCGTCTGCGTCGATAATTAATTTTCCCTTGTATTCCCTCAGAAGACGTCCGATGAGTGCTTCGGCTCCTGCATCAGTTCCGATTCCCGGGCCTGCCGCTACTGCGGATATGCCGTCAAGCACGGAAAAAATATTATCAAGGGCTTCAGCCGAAAAGCTGCCGTTTTCATCGGGCACGGGACGGAAAACACATTCCGTCAGATGTGAGGTTGCGGCGGGATATAGGCTTTCCGGAAATGCAAAATACGTAAGCCCCGCACCGCAGGAAAGACAGCCCTTCGTTGCAATTATACCCGCGCCGGGCATTTTTTTACTGCCGGCGGCAATAAGAGCTTTACCGAATGTACCCTTGTGTGAATCAAAAGGACGGCAGGGGAGAAGCTCCCTTGCTTCTTTTTCCGAGAGACTCTGAGGGGCACCGCCTTGTATTACTGAGAAGCCTATCGGAATTATGGTTACCTTTCCGCACAGTTCGCTGTAGGGCTTATAAATATGCTCCTTTTTGAAGCAGAGCATGGAAAGAGTTTCGTCGGCAACAAAGCAAACGCAGGGGAGCTGCTTTTCTGTGGTAATACCGCTCGGAATATCAATTGCAATTTTAACAGCCGATGTGCTTTTACAGATGCTGAAAATTTCACT
>JAZOOE010000004.1:0-4747 GCA_045654865.1 Acutalibacteraceae bacterium
CAGAAAGCTCATCGTCGCTTACAAGGGAAGCGATGGCATAAGCGGCGGCAAGCTTCATTTCTTCGGTTATATCGGATGCTCTGACGCTGAGCGCGCCCTTGAATATTCCGGGGAAAGCAAGCACGTTGTTAACCTGATTCGGAAAATCGCTTCTTCCTGTTCCAACAATTGCCGCTCCCGCTTTTTTTGCAAGATCGGGCATTATCTCGGGGACGGGATTTGCCATAGCGAATACAATGGCACTCGGGTTCATAGAACGGATCATTTCCTCTGTTACGATTCCCGGTGCTGAAACTCCGACAAAAATATCCGCACACTTAAGTGCATCGGGAAGCTGTCCCGTAAGCCTGCTTTTGTTTGTAATTTTTGCAAGCGCCGTCTGTGCGTCAGTCTGAAATGCTCTGTCAACGCCGAGGATTCCGTCCTTGTCGCATACCGTAATATCACCGATTCCGTAAGCCAACAGCATTTTTGTGATTGCCGTTCCTGCGGCTCCTGCTCCGCAGATTACTGCTCTGCAGGATTCCTTTGGTTTATTTGTAAGCTTCAGAGAATTTATTATTCCCGCAGTAACAATGATTGCGGTGCCGTGCTGATCATCGTGAAAAACAGGAATATCACATTCCTGTTTGAGCCGTTCTTCGATTTCGAAGCATCTCGGTGCGGCTATATCCTCGAGATTTATTCCGCCGAAGCTTTTTGATATGAGCTTTACCGTATTAATGATTTCATCTGTGTTTTTTGAATCTATGCATATCGGAATCGCATCCACATCGGCAAACTCCTTGAAAAGAACACATTTGCCTTCCATAACGGGCATACCCGCCTCCGGACCTATGTCTCCGAGTCCTAAAACAGCCGTGCCGTCGGTTATTACGGCAACCGTGTTCCATCTTCTTGTCAGCTCGTAAGACATTGAAGGATTGTTTTTTATTTCAATGCAAGCTTCGGCAACACCCGGAGTGTATGCGAGTGATAAATCTTCTTTATTTTTGACGGGAACTCTTGATCTTATTTCAAGCTTTCCTTTCCACTGCTTATGCAGCTCGAGGGATTTTTCTTTTATATCCATAACTGATTCCTTATTCTTCCGAGGGGGCTTCCCAGCTCATAGCGCGGGTAACTGCTTTTTTCCAGCCTGCATAAAGCTTATCTCTGGTTTCTTTATCCATTTCGGGGTTGAAAACCTTTGAAACCTCACGGATTTTTTCAATTTCATCCATATTGTTCCAGAAGCCTACTGCAAGTCCTGCAAGGTAAGCCGCACCGAGGGCTGTTGTCTCAACACATTTGGGACGGTTTACGGGGGTGTTTATCAGGTCTGCCTGAATCTGCATCATAATATTGCTGACGCTTGCACCGCCGTCAACTCTGAGCTCCTGAAGCTCAATTCCCGAATCTGCTTTCATAGCCTCAAGAAGATCGGTCATCTGATATGTGATAGATTCAAGAACGGCTCTGCAGAGATGCTTTTTGTTTACGCCTCTTGTGAGTCCTACGATGCAGCCTCTTGCATACATATCCCAATAGGGAGCGCCAAGTCCCGTAAAGGCGGGAACAAGATAAACACCGTTTGCATCGGGAACCTGTTGAGCATACTTGTCGCATTTCTGTGCACTGTCAACTATCTGAAGCTCATCTCTTAGCCACTGAATTACACTGCCCGCATTAAATGCCGAGCCTTCAATGCAATATTCTACCTTGTCGCCTATGCCCCAGGCAATACCCGTAACAAGGTTGTTCTTGGAATGAACTCTTTCTTTGCCTGTGTTCATAAGCAGGAAGCAGCCTGTTCCGTATGTGTTCTTTGCCTGACCGGGCTTAAAGCATGCCTGACCGAAAAGAGCAGCCTGCTGATCTCCGATTGCAGAGCATATAGGAATGCCTGCAAGTGCCTCAATTCCGGGAATGCCCTGAGCCACGGCGCCGTAAACCTCACTTGAGGGGGCAACACGGGGGAGCATAGACATCGGAATATCAAGCTTTTCGCAAAGATATTTGTCCCAGCAGAGATTATCAACGTCAAAGAGCATCGTTCTTGATGCATTTGAGTAGTCTGTTACGTGAACTCTTTTGCCTGTAAGATTCCATATAAGCCAGGTATCGATCGTGCCGAAAAGAAGATTGCCTTCTTCAGCAAGCTGTCTTGCGCCCTTAACGTTATCAAGTATCCACTTGATTTTTGTTGCCGAAAAGTACGCGTCAACGATAAGTCCTGTGTGCTCCTTGATATAGTCATCAAGCCCCTCAGCTTTCAGCTGTTCGCACATTGCTGCTGTTCTTCTGCATTGCCATACTATGGCATTATATACGGGCTTTCCTGTTCTTTTGTCCCAGACGACAGTTGTTTCACGCTGATTTGTTATTCCGATAGCCGCAATTTCCTTGGCCTCGATGCCTCCGTCTATAAGAGCATCGGCGAGTGAACGAAGCTGACTTTTAAGGATTGCATCGGGATTATGTTCAACCCAGCCTGCCTTGGGATATATCTGCTCGTATTCATACTGAGCCTTTGACACTATTTCGCCCTGACGGTTGAATACAATTGTTCTTGAACTTGTTGTACCCTGGTCGAGTGATAAGATGTATTTAAGCATAATAACCCACCCTGTTTATTTTATTATATAATTTTAGTCCTTTACAAAAATATTGTCAATAGATTAACAATTAATATAATTCATCGAAACCATAGAAATTTGTGAATTGTTTTTGTATAATGTGTGTATCGCGTAAGGTATTGGTGCTGTCATATTTATTGACAGATCTTGCCTGCCCGTGGTATTATTTCAGTAAAGAAGGTAATTTTTGATAGGAGTGTTGTTATGAGTCAGATAGTATATTGGCTTTCCTTTGTTGTTATGATGTTTTCAATCCTGTTCAATACGGTTGATGCCGCCTTCCTCAAGAAGGCTCCCGAAGCAAAAAGCGAAGAAGAACTCGTGGAAATGCAGGGGCTTTTTGAAAAATATGAAATTAATGATGAAATTACGGTTATCAGTCTCGGTGTGCTTAACGAGGTTCAGCGAGACACCATAATTGCACTTCAGGGACTTGTTGCCCGTGAAAAGCCTGCAATCTTCATTGATTACGGCAACAGTGCTAATAAGTATACGCTTTCGGAGCTTGAAAAGGCAGGCTACAGACTTTCCTATAATGATGAGGAGGGTAACCCCTGGGGCTTTGAGACTGTTGTTGAAAAGTTTAAAAGCTACGTAAAGGACAGCGGTTATATTCTTTACAAAACTCATGAGGATCACGGTCAGCTTAACACGGCAACCAATCTTGCAACAATAAACGGCTGGCTTCCCATAGCCTGTGAGCTTGAGGAAACTGCAATTTCACTCGGTCTTACAAAGGCTGCGGACATAAGCGGTGATAACATTGATCTTAAATATCTCAAGAAATTCTACAAGGAATACAAGGATCATTTCCGTACGGATGCTCTCGTACATCAGTATTATTATGCGATGGGTATGAGAGACTTTGCGATTCAGCAGAATATTTTTGTGATATACATTGAGGACAGTGATTATCCCGGCAGACTTTTCCGCGATAAGATTATGCGTGAATTGGATGAGGGCACGGTTATTTTCGGCTGGTGTCAGTATGAGATAAAATTCACCGAATGTGCATCTCGCCACGGACATACGGTTATTCCCTCTGATCATTCTTATAACCTCACTCTCACCGCATCCTTTGATGCGGCTGAAGAAAATTTCACGGAGTCGCAACCCGAACAGGTGAGCCTTGATCCTGAAAAACATTATGTTGCTATCGTATACAGCGACGGTGACAATGCTCAGTGGATAAGCAACGGCTTCAGTGAATATCACACATGGCAGAGTTATGAAAGCGATGTTCCGGTAAGCTGGACCTTCTGTCCCATTCTTTCTGAAATCTCCGAGGTTGATATAAAGAGAACCCTTGAGGCGCAGACCTCAGACGTGTCATTTATCACAGGTCCCACAGGTGGCGGCTATTCAAGAATTTCAAATATGAACTCAAAGGAGCTTGAAGCATTCTCCGATTACACTGCTTCAATAATGCTTCAGTCAGGTCTTCGTGTGATGACTCTTCTTGATGAGATAAAAAGTGACCGATTCTTTAACAGCATCGAAAAGAGGCTTTCGTATTTCTCAAGATATGATAACATTGACGGCGGTATTCTTCAGCTTGATCCCAACAGCTACGCAGGCGGCGAGGGCAGAGTATTCTTCGTTGATGACAAGCCCTTTGTATGCGTAGGCTTCAGTCTCTGGTATCCCACGGGAAATGCTGATGAGGTAACAAATGAATGGCTGAAGCAGCAGGCTGAAATTAACAATGCAAAGCCGGCTGATATCAACAGCATCAACGGCTACACCGTTATAAACGTTCATCCCTGGACAGTAGGAACGGACGATTTGCAGTACTTTATAAGTCAGCTCGGTGACAATATTGAGGTCATCGGTGTTGATGAGCTTTTGGCTGCCGTAGGTCAGAATATACCTCACCGGTCTGCAATTCCCGAAAAATAAATTTGCTCACCCCGATGGGGTGTGACGGCAGTTCTTAACATTATGTATTGTACTGACTAAGCTCAGAGATTAACGATTTCACCTCTCCTACATAGCCCATTTTATTCATATTGCTACCTAATATGTTTAAATCCTTTTTCTTTTCCTCTGCAATCTTACGAATCACCAGATTTTTGCCGGTTTCTTCTAAGACCATCAGATTCTCCTGTCCCAGTTCATCAAATACACGA
>JAZOOE010000005.1:0-3209 GCA_045654865.1 Acutalibacteraceae bacterium
TTTTCAGATGATTTTTGGTTGTTGAGGGTGCCGAAAGGCTGACGCCTTTCAAAGCCGAAACGCCGAAAAGCGCTGAAAGGGCTTGATTTCAGGCATGGTTCGGATTACTACCGTCACCCTAGGGTGACGGCAGAAATCCGAACCGTGTTTTTTTGTCGAATGATTTCCGCCGCTGCATTGCTAAGATCCTCGTCAAGCCGAAAGGATTGACTGCGGCTTTGCCGCGAACTGCAAAAAATTCTTTCTACAAAAAATCTTTGACCTGAAACCTGAGATTTTTCAGATGATTTTTGGATATTGAGAGTGCTGAAAGGCGTCAAATCATATAAAAAACCTTTCCTTGTCTGCTGTTTTTCAACCGACAGGGATTTCGGTTTTTATGCTCAGAAAAAATCTCACCGTATACGGGAGGTATCCTTACGAAAAACAACAACATCTTATATATTTCGGCATATGCCCTGCGCTCAGTCGCTCTTCTTGCCGCCACGGGCACACTGATGCAGACCTTTCTGACGGTTATGAGAATGAGCGCCGAACGAATATATCTGCACACGGGCATAACGGGCGCAGTAAACGTCATAATAATTCTTCTTTTCGCGCATTTTGCCGACTCTCCCCGACTTATTCACCGCACGGCACTGGTTCAGCTTACGGGAGGAGCTCTCTTCCTTTTCTATCTGCCCTTATGCTTTTCCCGCAGGGCAGGACTTTTCGAGTTCCTTTTGCTTATTGCAGTAAGCGTACTGCAGTCCGTTACCACGGCTCTTCATACCGTATGCGACTATAAGCTGCCCTACTACGTAATAAAAAAGGATGAATACGGCAGGATCATGGCATTCTGCGGTATACTGTCCTCGGGAATCTCCTTCGGAGCAGGCTCTCTTTTAAGCGCCCTTTCTCTGAAATATGATTATTCCCGTCTTATGTGCTTTGCCTTCGTTGCCGCATTCATTTTTATGAGTGCCGCGGCGGCAGCCACAATAAAGCTTCGCAATATCTCGGCATCCGAGGAGACGGTCGGGATAACCGAAACGCAGGACATAAAAAAGGCGGGCATCAAAGAGGTTATCACCTCTCCCGTTTTCTTCCGCCTAATCCCCGCAAACCTTATAAGAGGGTTTGCCTCGGGAGTCACGCTCGTGCTTGCAGTCATAGCCGCCGACAGACTTCATTACTCGGAGCAGATAACGACACTTTTCGTATCCGTTCAGGCGGCAGCCTCTCTCTTAGGCTGTACCCTCTTCGGGCTTGCATCAAAAAAAATATCCCATTCCGCTTCCGTTTTTACGGGAAGCCTTACCTTTTTGCTGTTCCCTCTGCTTCTTATCCCTGATTCCCCTGTTCTCTTTCTCATTCTCGGAGGAATGATCATATTCGGCAGAACGCTTATTGATTATGCCGTCCCCTCACTTCTTCTTTATATCGTTCCCGTGGAAATTGCAGGCCCCTACAATGCCTACAGAATGATTCTTCACAGCGGCGGCTCTCTCATAGCATCCGCCCTTGCAACGGTACTTCCCGCTGAGGTGCTGGTTATTTTCGCCGCCGTCTTACAGCTGATATCAGGAATCTGTTACGTAAAAATACCCGCTTCTCTTCGCAGATAAACGAAGAAAAACGGGTTTTTTTCAAATTCTCTTGAAAAATCCGACCTATGATGCTAAAATCTATTTTTGTTGATTAATAACAATTAAGAGGAAATAAGATTGAACATTGTATACAAGCTAAAAGCAAACAAAAAGGAGTTCCTTTCGGGACTCAAGGACGGTATCCCCATAGGTCTCGGGTACTTTGCCGTCGCCTTTTCTCTCGGTGTTCTTGCAAAGGAGGCAGGCCTTAATGCCTTTCAGGGCTTTCTTGCATCGGCCCTTTGCTCCGCATCTGCGGGAGAATACGTTGCATTTACACTTATTGCGGTAAATGCCTCTTATTTTGAGGTAGCTGTTGCAACCTTTGTGGCAAATGCAAGATATATGCTTATGTCCTGTGCGCTGAGTCAGAAGGCAGAAGAAAAAATGCCCTTTATTCACCGCCCCCTGTCTGCTATGTATATCACAGACGAGCTGTTCGGTATATCCGTCGCAAGAGAGGGTTATTTCAATCCCTACTATCATTACGGCGGCTCACTTACGGCAGTTCCCCTCTGGGCTCTGGGCACCGCCTGCGGTGTTATTGCGGGAAACGTGCTGTCCCCGTCGATAGTCAGCGCACTTTCCGTTGCTCTTTACGGTATGTTTATGGCTGTTTTCGTGCCTCCCGCAAAAAAGGATAAGGTTATTGCCGCACTCGTTGTGATAAGCTTTGCATTGAGCTATACGGCGGGCATCCTCCCTGTTATCTCAGCAATTGCAGAGGGCACAAGAACAATAATCCTCACGGTGCTTATAGCAGGTGCCGCCGCAATTCTTTTCCCGAAAAAGGACGAGGATACCGAAAAGGAGGGCGAATGTAATGGATAAGAACATTTATATTTACATACTTGTAATGGGTGCCGTCTCCTATCTCATAAGAGCTCTGCCTATGACTCTTCTCAGACGTCCCATCAAAAACCGTTTCATAAAATCCTTTCTTTATTACGTGCCCTACGTCACACTTGCGGTTATGACCTTCCCCGCTATAATAAATGCCACCAATTCCCCCGTATCGGGTGCTCTTGCGCTTGCCGTGGGCATAATAACCGCCGCCATCGGCTTCAATCTTTTCAAGGTTGCCGTTTCCTGCTGTGTCACGGTATTTGTAGCTGAGCTGATAATAACACAGTTTTTAGGGTAGATCATATTGAAAAAAGCCTCGCATTCTGCTAATATGGATACGAGGTGATTTTTTTTGACTGCACAAAACAGAATACGCATCATCCTGATATCGGCTATAGTTATAACCGTTTCCGTGCTTACGTATCTTACACTGGGCTTTATTACAGACTCGGCGAATAAAGAAACCTTTTCCGAAAAGGGACTCACAATAACGCTTCCCGATGATTTTTACAGCGTTGAAGATGAAAATTTCACAATATGCTTTACCGACGGAAGCTACTCCGTTATGGCACTTCGTGAGGAATTCGGGCTTTTCCCCGAGGGAATGAGCCTTGATGAATATACCGAGCTTCTTCTTGAGGGAGAGGATGAAGCAATAGTGCCCTATGAATATGAGGGAATAACCTGTATCGATCATATAACAACATTTGACACAGGAGAGCGCTACGGCTTTTT
>JAZOOE010000006.1:0-5368 GCA_045654865.1 Acutalibacteraceae bacterium
TGAAGCCGTTTCGGTTTCCCGTATTCCTCACCCCTCTGTGCGCTTCTTCACGGGACAGAATATAAGATGTATAGTATCGGGCAGAGACGAAAGAGGCAGAATAATTCTTTCCCATAAGGAGCTGCTTGGCACATGGGAGGAAAATGCGGCTCTTTTCAAGGTGGGTGAGACAGTGCCGGGCATTATCCGCTCCGTTGAAAGCTACGGTGTGTTTATTGAGCTTACCCCTAATCTTGCGGGGCTTGCGGAATATAACCCCGACGTAAAAGAGGGAATGAGTGCGGCTGTCTACATAAAAAATATCATTCCCGATAAAAAGAAGATAAAGCTCATAATCGTTGATTACTGTGATGAAAAGCCCGCTGTGGGAGAAATCAGATATTTCAGATAAAAGTAAGGTATCCTCCGTTGACACACGGAAGATACCTTTTCTCGCTATATAAGACCTTCAAGGATTTTTATAAATTCCTCCTCGCTGAGATCGACTCCCCTTAAAAGCACTCTGAAATAAACGCCGTCCTTTTTAAACTGAGCATCAAGCACCACGCTTTTTCCTGCTGTTTTTTCTGCCGGAAGAAGCACGGGGGCATCGTTTATAACGGAAAGATTGTCAGAATTAAGAGTTTCCTCCTTGTAAAGAGCAAAGGGCTTTGTAGATACCCTGACAGTAAGCACACCGTCGGGGACACCGCGGCGCTGCACAAGGGACAAAAGGAAAACAAAAGAGCAAAGCAAAGCAGCAAAGAAATAATTTTTTTCATACTGTCAACCCTTTTCATCTTATAAGTACATTAACAACACCGCTATGTTACAAAAATTTCAGAAAAATTTTTGATATAAAAAAGAGGACAACGAGAGCGGTGAGAGAGTGCAAGCAAGTTTTTTTTGAAGCTTTATACAAGAAAAAGAGGCCCGGAAAGATGATTTTCTCCGAGCTTCTTGTTTTTATATTCGGTTTCAGTTGAACATTATGCTGTTTATTATGCCCTGAAGTCTTTCCTGCTTACCTGAGCAGGGAATTGCGGTGCTGCCGAGGCTTTCTGCATAAGCGGAAAGCTCCTCAAGTGATGTTTCACCGTCAACGATCTTCTTACCGATACCATCATTAAAGGAAGCATATTTGTTTTTTACGAACTCGTCAATTCTGCCGTCCTCAATAATCTTTGCGGCATTTATAAGACCGAGGGCGAAGGCATCCATACCGAGGATAAATGCTTCAAACATATCCTCGTAGGTGTTTGAGGGACGTCTTGTTTTTGCATCGAAGTTAAATCCGCCGGTAAGTCCGCCTGCCTTTATAACCTCATACATACACATTGTTGTTTCATATACGTCAAAGGGGAATTCGTCCGTATCCCAGCCGAGAAGAAGGTCACCCTGATTTGCATCGATGGAGCCAAGCATTCCGTTTATTGCGGAGGTTCTAAGCTCGTGCTGGAAGGTATGTCCCGCAAGAGTTGCGTGGTTTGCTTCAATGTTCATCTTGAAGTCTCCGTCCAGTCCGTACTGACGAAGGAAGCCTATTGCCGTTGCCGCATCAAAATCGTACTGATGCTTCATAGGCTCCTTGGGCTTGGGCTCAATATAGAAGTCGCCCGTAAAGCCGATGCTTCTGCCGTAGCTTACCGCCATTTTCATAAGACGGGCAATATTTTCCTGCTCGAACTTCATATCTGTATTGAGAAGAGTCTCATAGCCCTCTCTGCCGCCCCAGAAAACATATCCCTTGCCGCCGAGCTTTACGGTGATATCAAGAGCCTTTTTTATCTGAGCCGCCGCAAAGCAGTAGACCTCAGCGGAATTGGTGCTGCCGGCACCGTTCATAAAACGGGGATTTGAGAACATATTTGCAGTACCCCAAAGGCACTTGATACCCGTTTCCTTCATCTTGCCGAGAATATAATCGGAGATCTCGTCAAGTCTGCGGTTTGTTTCCTTTATATCCTCAGCCTCGGGAACGAGGTCAACGTCGTGGAAGCAGAAGTATTCAATTCCGTGCTTCTGCATAAATTCAAAGCCTGCATCTACCTTTGCGAATGCGTGTGCCATCGTACCCTTTTCGGCACCGAAGGATTTATCGGCTGTGTCTCTTCCGAACATATCCGTGCCTGCCGCACCGAGATTATGCCACCAAGCCATAGCGAAGGGAAGATGCTCCTTCATTTTTTTGCCGAGAACAACTCTTTCGGGATCATAGAATTTGAATGCAAGGGGATTCTTTGAGGAAGCACCCTCATACTTTATCGTATCGATATTTTTGAAAATTTCGCTCATTTTTATTTCTCCTTATCTCAGTGTTTTGAATACGCCTTTAAGTGCGGGATAAATAGCTTTATATTTGTTATATCTTTCCTCGTAGAGAGCCGTAAGTCTTTCGTCGGGCTCAATAACGCGGTCAATATCAATAAGCTGTCGGGCGGCATCGTTTACGCAGGCAAATTCTCCCGCGCCTACCATTGCTAAAATTGCACCGCCCATTCCGGGGCCCTGCTCGGTCTTGAGAATATTAAGTCTGATTCCCAGCACGTTTGCCAGAATTTTTCTCCATAGCGGACTTTTTGCTCCGCCGCCTACGAGACAGCTTTCCTCAATTTTAAGTCCGAAGCCCTTTGCTATTTCAAAGGAATCTCTTATTGCAAAGGCAACGCCCTCAAGAACAGAGAGTACCATGTCCTCCCTTTTTGTGTCAAGAGATAAGCCTATAAAAACTCCTCTTGCATCCGTATCGTTAATGGGACTTCTTTCGCCCATAAGGTAGGGGAGGAAGTAAATTCCGTTATTGCCCGTCATTTCCTCCGTTATATCCCTTTGAAGCAGACTGAAATCATTTTCCTTGAGTATTTCCTCTGCGAACCACTTGTTACAGGATGCGGCTGAAAGCATACAGCCCATAAGATGGAATTTTCCGTCAGCGTGGCAGAAGGAATGAAGTGAATTGAATTCGTCTACGGAGAATTTCTCGCTTGAAATGAACACCGTACCCGACGTGCCTAAGGATATATTGCATCTGCCGTCACCCACCGTTGCCGTTCCTATAGCCGCGGCGGCATTGTCACCTGCACCTGCAACAACAACAGCCTCGGGAAGAGAGAATTCTTCCTTGACCTTTCCTATAACCTCATAACTTTCAAAGAGCTTCGGCATAGCCTCCTCGTTAACGGAGCATATCTCCAGCATTTGCTTTGACCAGCACTTGTTTTTAACGTCAAGCAGAAGCATTCCCGATGCATCCGAATAATCCGTTGCGTGCACTCCCGTGAGGATATAGTTTATATAGTCCTTGGGAAGCATAATTTTTTTAATTTTCCTGAAGCTTTCGGGCTCGTTTTCCTTTATCCATAAAATTTTGGGAGCGGTAAAGCCTGCAAAAGCAATATTTCCCGTGTATTCCGAAAGCTTTTCCTTTCCGATGACGTTATTGAGGTAATCAACCTCCTTATGAGTTCTTCCGTCATTCCAGAGAATAGCAGGCCTTATAACGTTATCGTTTTCATCAAGGATAACAAGTCCGTGCATTTGTCCCGCAACACCGATTCCTCTGACAAGAGACCGGTCCGTGCCCTCGAGAATCTCCTCAAGAGCCGACAGCGTGCCGTTTTTCCATTCCTCGGGATTCTGCTCGGACCAGCCGTCACGGGGGAAGATAAGAGGATAATCCCTTGAGGCGGTTTTAATTATATTGCCCTTTTCGTCGGACAAAAGAAGCTTTACGCTTGAGGTTCCCAGATCTATTCCTAAATAATACATACTGTCTCCTTATTCCGTAACGTACATTTTTGTACCTCTGTCTGCAAGCTTAACCTTCAGACAGCCGTCTGCGGTGATTTTTTCACCCGTCCATATATCACGGAGCGTTCCGAATGAATCCAC
This sequence comes from Acutalibacteraceae bacterium, assembly GCA_045654865.1. Lineage (GTDB taxonomy): Bacteria > Bacillota > Clostridia > Oscillospirales > Acutalibacteraceae > RUG806. The sequence continues at coordinate 3,871 of JAZOOE010000006.1, forward strand.
GTCCGCAAGAGCACCGTCAACTGATATTTCGGCTTCATTTTCCTCAAGATTGAAGAAGGCAAAGACGTTTCTGCCGTTTTTGTCCTTACAGGTCCACACAGCTGTTTTTTTATCCCATATAAGGGGACGGTTGTCCGTTGAAAATGCATTGATATCGAGAAGCTCCTTATTCGTAATGAGAGAATAAGTAAAATCATCCATCATGGTCATTTCTCCGCCGAACATCAGGGGTGAGCGGAATATGCACCACAGATTCATTACCATATACTGCTCGTTCTTTGTGAATCTGGTTTTTCTCGCTCTGTATTCGGGCAGCTCCTCTGTCAGCTGGATGATGCCCAGAGGAAGCATATCGCAATCGGGGTAGCATCCCTTTGAAACGTGGGGATACCAGTTATAGCAGAGGTCAAACATCTTGTCGAGTGCATCGGATGTATCCCAGAAATCGCCGCTCATTCTCCACATATTAGCGTGTGCCTTAAGATGCTCAGCCTCCCATAAGGGAGCAGGGCCGGGAGAAAGGCTCAGCACCATATCTCTGCCGCAGTTGTCAATTGCGGTCTTTATCATTTCTATTTCTTTTTTTGCGGAATAAGGATCGTGAGGCTTGAATTCCGTATTTGCTATATCGTCAACCTTTACGAAATCCACTCCCCAGGATGCATATAATTCAAAGAGAGAATTGTAATATTCCTGAGCGCCCTTTTTGCCCGCGTCAACACCGTACATATCCGTGTTCCAGGGACAGACCGAAAACTGCGAGGCTATATCCCTCGCACCCACACCCTCGGTAATTGTAGGGGTGTTAAGATGCACACACTGACGGGGGATGCCTCTTAATATATGTATTCCGAATTTAAGTCCCATAGCGTGAATATCGTCTGCAATTTTCTTGAAGCCCACACCGTTCGCCGAAGAAGGGAAGCGGTTGGGGGCAGGGATAACACGGGAATATTCGTCAAAGCAAAGCTCAGTGAAATTGTGATAATAATAGGAGCTTGCAGTAGGCTCATACCATTGAATGTCGCATACCACGTATTCGAAGCCGTAGTCCTTGAGATGCTCTGCCTGATATCTTGCATTTGCCATAAGCTGTTCTTCGTTTATTGCCGCTCCGTAGCAGTCCCAGGAATTGAAGCCTCTGGGAGGAGTGGGAGCACAAAGGTTCTTGTTTCTCATAAACGTACCTCTCTTATATAAGTATATATATTATACATATATAACCATACTATTACAAGAATAAAATAACACGAAAAAAGGTCAGCTTACGGTCCGGACTGAGGTTGTTGTGCTGTCTGAAAGGCTGTGAATGTCCTCGTTGTTAACTGCCTTGTCTATACACATAAGTATAAGCACCGTCAGAAGCATAATAACGGCAATTATAATATTTCTCTTTTTTTGTTTCATTTTTATCACCTCTCAGAAAATTGTAGAATAAGGCGATCAATATGTAAATTAAGGTCAGATTATGGTTTTTTTAAGATTATTTAAGATTTTT
>JAZOOE010000007.1:0-6418 GCA_045654865.1 Acutalibacteraceae bacterium
ATCAATACCGAGAAGCAGAACGTTATAGACGCTGTCTGAATATATAAGCTCCGAGTCATCGGTATATGCGTTATCCGAAAATTCGGATGCCTGATAGTCTCCCGTAATATAAGAAAATACACCTGCCGCCAATGCGGAAAAAGAAATCACAAGCACGAGAATTATGCATAATGAAATTTTCAGGGAACGGAAGCCTCTGCTTTTTTTGTTTTTCTTTCTGCTTGAAGCCTTTTTGTCCGCGGGATATTTTCTGTCCTCGGTAACAATGTCGTTGAAGGCAAGCTCTCCGGGCGTCTTTTTCAGTTGCTCTTCTTCAATTTTTTCAAGATATTTTCTGCTTTGTTCTGAGCTTGTATTTTCTTTGTTTTGTTTCTTTTTATCGGTGAAATAAATATCGTTTGCCACTGTGTTTCTCCTTTCATCCGAAATCACATATCTATTTTAGCTTAATAATATTAAAATTACAATATATTTTTGTTCTCAAAATCGAGTTGACGTGCCCTTGTCAATAAAATTAAAAAATTGCTTGAAATGTCGGGCTCGTTTATATATAATGGTTGATATAGTCTAATTGCGGAGAAAAATATGTTAGGTAAAATTGTCAGGATTAAAATTACAAAGCCCTGCAATCACCTTGATCATCGAACCGGTATAAAATATATTGTTAATTTCGGGACGTTAGATTCAGCAAATGATAAAAAATGCTATTATGCCGGGGCATATATCCTCGGAGTCAATCATCCGGTACGAATATTTGAGGGAAAGGTAATTGCGGTATTAAAATTCTTCGACAGAAAAAAACCCGTGCTCGTTGTGGCGCCGAAGAATATGAAAAGAATTGATTATGAAATAAGGGATGTGCTCGAATTTGCAGAGAATAGAGATTCTTATGCTCTTGATTGTCTGTATGAGCATTCCTGCGGAGCTGTTGTATTCCGGATAATAAACGGAGAATACAGGTTCTTGCTTATCAAAAACAGAAGAAGTAACCATTGGGGCTTCCCGAAGGGCCACATGGAAAAGGGAGAAACAAAGGAAGAGACAGCCAAGAGAGAGGTTCTTGAGGAAACAGGTATACATATCGATATTCTTGATGGATTCTGCAAGAGCTCTCAGTATAAGATCGGCTCAAAAATCGAAAAGCGCGTGGATGTATTTCTCGGATCAACGTCCGACACTCAGACGATTATTCAGAAGGAAGAGATAGAGGATTATATCTGGCTTCGCTATGCTGAGGCATTTGACAGGCTGAAGTTTGAAAATGATAAGGAAATTCTTATTTCCGTTAAAGAGTTTATGGATGAAAACGTATTTTGATTTTTGAAAGGAGTTTCATTGATGACTGAACAGCTCACTACCTGGTTTGCGGGACTTTTTAATGATTCCGTCAGCCATGAAATTATAATTTTTCTTACCTCGCTTTTGCCGATTCTTGAGTGCAGAGGCGGTATGATTCTTGCTAAAATATTTGAAATCAACTTCTTTAAAGCATTTGCAATCTGTTACGTCGGTAATATGATTCCGATGCCCTTCATTATTTTGTTCATTAAGCAGATTTTTAAATTTATGAAGAAGCACAATATCCTCGTAGGCTTTATTGAAAAGCTTGAGGGAAAGACTGCTAAAAATGCCGATAAGGTATTGAAATATAAGCAGTGGGGACTTCTTGCCTTTATTGCTGTGCCCTTGCCCGGAACAGGCGGATGGACCGGCTCACTGTTTGCTGCTCTTCTCGGAATTGATTTCAAAAAGGCGCTTCCCATTGTTGCTCTCGGTGTTTTTATTGCTGACCTTATTATGTCTGTTGTTACTTACGGTGCCGGTGCAATTTTTAATTTCTGATCCTGTTTTTGATAGGTGATTAATGATGAAAAGGATATTTACGGATAAAGGTGACAGTAAATTATTTTACGCGTCCTCATTGATAAGCGGTGCGTTCTATGTCGTATGGCTTGTGTCTTATATCGTTTGTCTTATTCTGCGCAGTGCCGCATTCAACAGTGCTCAATCAAGTATGGCGTTGGGCGGGTATTCAACGTATACCGTTGAGGTGACGTCTCCGTTTTTCGGAGTGTTGGAGTTCTTTGCATTTCTGATTCCCGTTCTTCTTGCGGTCTGGACGGTAATGCTGTTTGTGTTTGACAGAAAGGGATACAAGCTTTGCAATAATGTGCTGATTTATATTGTTTACGGTGCGGGCACCTTGTGTGCAGTGCTTTGTGCACTTGATATTGCCGTAGCGCATATGATTTTCTGATTTTATTTCTTGACAAAATGCGATTTTTATTGTAAAATCCAAAACAATATAATGCTGAGACGGGAAATAGTAGCAAAATGCTCACTTTTCAGAGAGCAGTCGGCGGGTGAAAGACTGTATTTGGCTTTTGTGAATACATCCCTGAGCTTCGCACCGAAAGGGAATATCCTCAGTAGACTGCGGCGGTGGCTTCCGTTACAAAGCAGGACTCTTGATTGAGAGTTGCAAAGGGAGTGTTCGTGAGGATATTCCGAAAAAAGGTGGTAACACGGGTATCAGACCTGTCCTTTTGAAGAAAAGGACAGGTTTATTTTTTTGTAAATTTTATTCTGAAAGGAAAATATTGATATGCAGATTTATGAAGAGCTTAAGGCAAGAGGCCTTATTGCACAGGTTACAAATGAAGAAGAGGTCAGAGAGCTTGTAAATAACGGAAAGGCAGTATTCTATATAGGCTTCGATCCTACTGCGGATTCTCTTCACGTAGGACATTTTATGGCGCTTTGTCTTATGAAGCGTTTGCAGATGGCAGGCAATAAGCCTATTGCGCTTATCGGCGGCGGTACGGCTCACATCGGTGATCCCTCCGGCAGAACGGATATGCGTTCAATGATGACCAAGGAAACCATTGAGCACAATTGCGAATGCTTCAAGAAGCAGATGGAAAGATTCATCGAGTTCGGTGAAGATAAGGCAATAATGGTAAATAATGCAGATTGGCTTCTTGATCTCAACTATGTTGAGCTTTTAAGAGAGGTCGGCGCCTGCTTCTCCGTAAATAATATGCTTCGTGCAGAATGCTATAAGCAAAGAATGGAAAAAGGACTTTCTTTCCTTGAGTTCAATTATATGATTATGCAGAGCTATGACTTCCTTGAGCTTTTCCGTAAATACGGCTGTAATCTCCAGTTCGGCGGTGACGATCAGTGGTCAAATATGCTTGGCGGCAGAGAGCTTATCAGAAGAAAGCTGGATAAGGAATCTCACGCTATGACTATTACTCTTCTGTTGAATTCCGAGGGTAAGAAGATGGGTAAGACAGTAGGCGGCGCAGTGTGGCTTGATCCTAATAAGACAACTCCCTTTGATTTCTATCAGTATTGGAGAAACGTAGGCGACGCAGACGTTCTCAAGTGTATCCGTATGTTAACCTTCCTGCCTCTTGAGGAGATCGATAAAATGGATTCTTGGGAGGGGGCACAGCTTAATACAGCAAAGGAAATTCTTGCTTTTGAGCTTACAAAGCTCGTTCACGGTGAGGAAGAGGCAAGTAAGGCACAGGCAGCCGCAAGGGCTCTTTTTGCCGATGGCGGCAGCGATGCCCCCGAAGCACCCGTAAGTGCGGAGGATTTTGTTGACGGTGCGATCGACATTCTTACAATGCTCGTTAAGGCAGGACTTGTTGCTTCCCGTTCAGAGGCAAGACGTGCTGTTGAGCAGGGTGGTGTTACCGCTGATAACGAAAAGATTACTGATATCAAAAAGCTTTTCACAGCTGAAGAGGTTTCAAAGGGTATCCTGCTTAAAAGAGGTAAGAAGAACTTTAAAAAGGTTGTAACTGAGTAAAAAATTACGGCTCTTATAAAAAACGCAGACGGTTTTATGACTGTCTGCGTTTTTTTAGGAAATTAATCCTCTGCTATGGTTATTTTTCCTATTCTTCTTATAGAAAGCTCTACGCTGATTCTGCATTTTGTGGTGTTGTCAGGTGAGTTCTTAAGGTAATAATCGGTAAAATAGCTGTTGTCTGCCAGATTTATCATTCTGCCGAAATTGAATATATCCTTATTTGCAGTGAAATATATTTCGTTTATAACGTCGAATGTCAGAGCCGTTATTTTTTTTGCGGCAAGCTCTGCTATTTCTTCTATATCCTTTTTTGACAGACCTACAAAATTTTCGGATTGATATTCGGGAATATCACAGCGCAGTTCAATTTTTATGTCAAACTCTGCCTTGCTGTCAATAATTTCGACTTGTTTTTTTGTTTTGCAATCTATTATTTCAAGTGTGCATAAGCCCTCGTTTGTTGTTACTGTAACGTCACCGTTGCGGATCTTGTCGTTTATTATCCCCAGTCCCAGTGTTTCCTCGGGGGACAACAGCAGAGAGCTGTTTTCTCCGAGAATTACGGTTCCGCTAAGCAGGACCTCTTTTTTGTCAGTATAAGGGTTGTTTTTTGTTGATATAACAGGGCAAAACGGTGCATCTGTCTTGCCCAGCACTGAGTTGATAAACTTATATAGAGGCATATAATAGCTTGTGCCTGTATGCTTTGATGATTCCAGCGCCGCTTCTATTATATTTCCCGATGAAACGTTTTGACCGTAATCCGCGGAAACTACGTCCTCTGCCTTGTGCTCTGCAACAGCTATCAGAATATCAGTTCTGGTGGTGTATTCGCGTCTGAAAAAGTCAAGCACCTGGCTGAGCTTGTGCTCTGCGGTTTCTTTTCCGATGATGAGGACTCTTGCCTGGGAAAACAATGGAACCTGTCCCGTTATGACGGAAATGCTGTTCATAGCCATACCAATTGTTTCGCCGCTGAATCTGAAGCATTTTGTGAGGCTCGGTGCTGAAATGCTGTTTGTGTCTGAGCCCGCGGAAAAGGAGTCAAGTCCCTCAATCGTTACATGATATTCACCGTTTTCAAAATCGATACCTATAGCTTCAATTATAAGACGTTCATTTAATTCGATAATTTCAATTGCGGAGCATCCCGGCAGAATTAAAATGATGGTAATTGTCAGAAGGAGTCGGAGTATTGCCTTTTTCATGCTTTTCTCCTTTTTCTTAATGCATTTATTACGGAAAAAACAAGCGGTATCACAGCGATAAGAAGAATAAACATTATCTCCATTATTTTAGATGAAACAATTTCGGAAAAAACAGAGACTGTCTGTGAGCTGATCAGATAAACAGTGAAGATTCCCGTTGTACAGACAAGTCCTGCGGGAATCTTTTTTGTTTTACCGTAAGCCTGCTCAAGTGCGGCATAACAGGTGTTGATAAGGTAAGATACCTGAATAAATATACAGAATACCCAGATGCCTGTAAGAATATCGTCAAGTCTTTCAAAAATTCCGAATCTGGCAATAACCGTAAGTGTATAGAGGGGGAATATCTGATCGTTTCCGTATTCACCCGTTACCCCTGCCAGAAATATCAGAATAACAGTTATGATAACAGCAAGGGAAAAAATCCACAAAAATGTCATTTTTTTGATACTGCCGTTTACCTTGGGTGCCATTACCAGAATTGTTATCAGCTCAACGGTTCTCGTCGAGGTGTAAAAAGAAAAGCTGAGTACAGGGGAGAGGCCGTTAGTCAGAATCGGCTGGAGATTCGTTTTTTCAAATTCACTCGCAACGGCGGCAATCACAAATATAATGCTGGCTCCGAGTATCATTGACAACACGGAAGCGGCTCTTCCTATTGCCTCCGTTCCCTTCAGCGAAGAATAAAGTGCGGCACCGAGAAGAAGGATTATCATAAAGTAAAGTTCGGAATTCGGGAACATTACAGTGCTGAGAAACAGCTCGAAGCGTGCTACACCGATTCCCGCAAACCATACGAAGCAGATGCAATAGACAACGGCAACCGCTTTAGCAAAAATTGCAGAAAATTGTGCAGCTTCGTATATAAGTCCGCGTTTATTGAGGTGGAGTGCAAGAAAGATAATGAGTGAATATATTATTTCGAATATTCCCACGGCCAGTGCCGCGATTATGTGATCTCCCGCGGGCAGATATGATGCGGACGGAAGCATAAACGTGAACAGAGAAATTATCCGACACAGAAACAATACCGAAAACATCTGTGACGTGCTGATTTTGCCTTCTTTTATACTCAAGATTTCATCTCTCCGATCAGATTCTTTTTTTGTTTTGAGTTTGTCCAGCTTTTTCTGAATATCGTATCATTCTGTGCGTTTGCAATAAAAGGTGACAGCGGTGCGGAAAGGGGAATGCCGTAAGGTGAAACGGCACATATATCAATAATCATCAGCCCGAGTCCGAGCATAATGCCGTAAAGCCCCGTGAAGCCGCCGATCAGTATAAAGCCGAAGCGCATAATTGCAACGGGCTCGTGAAGCTTGACGGTAACCGATGATGAAATTGCCGTTAGAGCAACAACTATGAGCATAGGCGCGGCAATAAG
>JAZOOE010000008.1:0-27570 GCA_045654865.1 Acutalibacteraceae bacterium
AGCTTACCAATATGCTGGCCAACGGACATATTCTTGTTCAGCGCTTCGGTGATATTCTCGACGGCAAGCGCACTTGGCCCAAGGAGCTTATGCAGGCAAATCTTAAGCCCTCACTGCCCGATGCGGTAGCGGGTGACATAACCGCTGCCATGCCCTACAGAGCAATGACGAATATTATCAATTTTATTCAGGCTATGGATCACGTTGTTCCCGGCTTTGCCTCCTATGAGACTCTGCTTTATTCCCCTGAGCTGAAATTCTATTCCAACAGAATCAAGATGGATGAGAGGCTTAACACCAACGTAAAGGGACTTCATTGTCTGGGAGATTCCTCGGGCTGGACAAGAGGCCTTATGATGGCATCCGTTATGGGTGTGCTTATGGGAAGAATAATAGCAGAGGAAGAATAATTTTATATTTTCATCTGTCCCGCGGGGGTGCGGCTTCGGCTTGCCGCCGCGGGGATGCTGTGAGCGTTTTTTTTGGTCTGAAAAAAAATTTCAAAAAAAGTTAAATTTGCTATTGACAAAAGAAAACGTTTCTGTTATACTCCTATATGCGCTTGAGAGATAAAGCTCTCAGACAGTCGGTGTCTATAACATTGAGGTCCCACCCGTTCCCATCCCGAACACGGTAGTTAAGCTCAATCGTGCCGAAAATTCTTGGCGGGTAGCTGCCCGGGAAGATAGGTCGTCGCCGACACAATAAAAGGCAACTTGCAAAAGCAGGTTGCTTTTTTTTTTGCAAAAATTCCCGCAAAAGAGCTGAAAATGCAATGTTTGTGCACTGTGGCTAACGCTTGGCGCAGTGTTTTTGCGGACGTCTCGTTGTTTTCTTTGACAAATGCCGTGCTTTGGTGTATAATATTATGTAATAAATAAAGGGAGAGAAAGTATGCAGTACAGAGATTTCGGAAAAACAGGATGCAAAATATCGGTTCTCGGTTTCGGTGCTATGCGTATGCCGACTATTGAGACGGACGGTGAGAAAAAAATTGATGAAAAAAAGGCAATTGAGCTGATACGTTATTCGATCGATAACGGAGTCAATTACGTTGACACCGCATTTTTCTATCACGGCGGTGAAAGCGAGGCTCTCGTAGGCAAGGCTCTCGCCGACGGCTACAGAGAAAAAGCATATCTTGCAACAAAGCTTCCTATGGGTGACGTAAAATGCCCCGAGGATTTTGAAAGACTGCTCGGAATTCAGCTTGAGCGTCTTCAGACGGATCACATCGATTTTTATCTTTTCCACGCTCTTAACCGCGATCATTGGAAAAAGGTTAAGGATTTCGGTCTTATTGATAAAATGAAAAAGGCTAAGCAAGAGGGCAAGGTGCGTCACATCGGCTTCTCCTTTCACGATGACCTTGAGATATTCCGGAATATAATTGAGGAATATGACGGCTGTGAATTCTGTCAGATTCAGTTCAATTATCTTGATACCGATTATCAGGCAGGCATTGAGGGACTTCGCCTTGCAGCAGAAAAGGGAATCGGCGTTGTTATAATGGAGCCTCTTCGCGGCGGCGGACTTGTGGCTCCCGAGGACGCGGTGAAGAATTGTCTTCCCGAGGGATTTTCTCCCGTAGAGGCAGCGCTTTCCTACGTATGGAATTTCCCTGAGGTCACACTGCTTCTCAGCGGTATGGGTACGATGGAGCAGGTTAAGGAGAATATTGCCCTTGCAGGTAAATATACATCTGACTCTCTGTCCGCGGAGGATATGCTCTGCTTTGAAAAGGCAAAGAGATCCTACGATAAGCTTGGTCTCATCCCCTGCACAAAATGTAACTATTGTAAGGATTGCCCCAAGGAAATTGCAATTCCCGAAATTTTTGCAGCCTTTAATCTCAGCGCAGATTCCGACAGAAGAAAGGTCAAGGAGGCTATGCCCGATATTGACGACCGCGTAAGAGAATGCATCGATTGCGGCGCCTGCGAAAAGAAGTGTCCTCAGAATATTGAGATCAGAAAAATGTTCAGAAAAATCAGAGACAGCTTCTGATGAAAAATATGATTGACATAACAAAAAATTAATGGTATTATATGAAAAATAAAGGCTATGACGAAGAGGGACAGTTTTCATAAAGCCTCCAGAGAGACAGCGGTCGGTGCGAGCTGTCGGAAAAAGAAGATTGTCTGTAGCTTCCGAGCCGGAGAGAGGAAAGCATTTTTGCCGTAGAACTCTCCCGTAAGGCTGCGTAAAAGCATACGGCTTATTAAAAGAGCCTGAGTGGCGCGAGGGCGCAATTTGAGTGGTACCGCGGGTTTTTTACTCGTCTCAAAGGATTTTTTCTTTGGGACGATTTTTTTTATCAGTCCCGACAGGAGGAGCTATGAGTAACATAATTACAGGTCTTGATTTTAAGATTCGCGAAATGGCGGGAAGAATCAGAGAGCTCAGAGAGGTTTTAGGTCTTTCCATCGATGAAATGGCACAGAAAACGGGTGTCAGCGTAAAGGAATACGAGGAATGTGAGGCAGGCAAGAGTGACCTTAACTTCGCATTCATCTATCGCTGTGCTCTGGCATTCAACGTTGACGTAACCGATATTATTCAGGGTACGTCTCCTACCCTTGCTTCTTATACCGTTACAAGAAAGGGTGAGGGACAGATAATTCAGCACGCTCACGGTATGACGTACTATAATCTTGCCGCATCCTTCAAAAACAGAATCGCGGAGCCCCTTTACGTTCATTCCGTCAAGGGCGGCTCTGACGAAAACAAGGATATTGAGCTTACAACCCACGAGGGACAGGAGATCGATATCGTTATCAAGGGCTCGCTCAAGGTTCAGGTCGGTGAGCATATTGAGATTCTTCAGGAGGGTGACAGTATTTATTACGACTCCTCCGCTCCCCACGGTATGATCGCCGTCGGTGAGGACGACTGTCTTTTCTATGCTATCGTTCTTAATCCCTCAGGTGAGCCTATTCCCGAATTTTCTGCTCAGAAGGCAGAGGTTCCCGTGGCTCCCAAGCGTCTGGGCGAGGCAAAGTCTGACAGAGTATACCGCAAGTGGGTAAGCGTTCAGAAGAACGAAAACGGCACCCCCGTCAAGGTTGACTTTATGAATGAGGATAAGTTCAACTTTGCCTTTGATATAGTTGACGAGATTGCCTCCAGAAAGCCCGATAAGCTTGCAATGCTTCATATTTCCGAGGATCACACGGAAAGAAGATTTACCTTTGACGATATTTCACGTGCGTCAAATCAGTGCGCAAACTACTTCACCTCTCTCGGTATCAAAAGAGGTGACAGAGTGCTTCTCGTTCTTAAAAGACATTATCAGTTCTGGTTTGCAATTCTCGGTCTTCACAAAATAGGTGCAATTGCAATTCCCGCAACAAATCAGCTGCTTGAGCACGATTTTGAATACCGCTTCAAGGCGGCGGGCATCAGCGCAATTATCTGTACCGCAGATTCAACCACCTCTGACGAGGCTGAAAGAGCAGCCGCCGTTTCTCCCACCGTTACAACAAAGATCATTGTCAACGGCGACAAGGAGGGCTGGCACAGCTTCGACAAGGAGTATATACTCTACAGCGAGAGATTTGAAAGAACAGAGGATTCCCCCTGCGGTGACGATCTTATGCTTATGTTCTTTACCTCAGGTACCACGGGTTATCCCAAGATCGCGGCTCACAATTACAGATATGCTCTCGGTCATTTCGTAACCGCAAAATACTGGCATTGTGTTGATCCCGACGGACTTCACCTTACCATTTCCGACACAGGCTGGGCAAAGGCAATGTGGGGCAAGCTCTACGGACAGTGGATGTGCGAGGCTGCAACCTTTGTTTATGACTTTGACAGATTCAATGCGGCAGACATTCTTCCCATGTTTGCAAAATATCATATCACTACCTTCTGCGCACCTCCCACAATGTATCGTATGCTTATAAAGGAGGATCTTACAAAGTATGATATGTCCTCCGTTGAGCACGCTACGATTGCAGGCGAGGCACTCAACCCCGAGGTATTCAAGCAGCTTGAAAAGCTGACGGGACTTCGTATTATGGAGGGCTTCGGACAGTCCGAAAGCACTCTTATGATCGGTAATCTCGTCGGTGCAAATCACAAAATCGGCTCAATGGGTAAGCCCGTTCCCATTTATGATATTGACATCGTTGATGCTGACGGCAATTCCTGTGACGTTGGTGAGCACGGTGAAATTATTGTCCGTACGGGCGAAAAGAGTCCCAGCGGTCTGTTCACCGGCTACTATCTTGACGAGGAAAAGACCAAGGAAGCATGGCACGACGGAATGTACCATACGGGTGACCTTGCATGGAAGGATGAGGACGGCTTCTATTGGTACGTGGGCAGAGTTGACGACGTTATCAAGTCATCAGGCTATCGTATCGGACCGTTCGAAATCGAAAACGTTATTATGGAGCTTCCCTACGTTCTTGAATGCGGTGTCACAGCGGCACCCGACGAGGTAAGAGGACAGGTTGTTAAGGCTGTTATCGTGCTTACAAAGGGTACCGAGGGCACGGATGAGCTCAAAAAGGATATTCAGAGCTACGTCAAGAAGAACACTGCTCCCTATAAGTATCCCAGAATCGTTGAATTCAGAGAGTCTCTTCCCAAGACCACAAGCGGAAAGATCATCCGTAATAAGCTTTAATTATGAAAATTGCTCTTATTCAGATGGACGTCAGAGCAGGCGACACGGAGTATAATTTCTCTCACGCCGAGGCTCTTCTTTGTGAGGCGGCTGAAAACGCCGACGTCCTCGTTTTGCCTGAAACCTGGAATACGGGATTTTTTCCAAGGGAGAATATCTCTCTGCTTGCCGATAAGGATGCAGTACGTACAAAACAGATGATAAGCCGTGTTGCACGGCGCTTCGGAGTGTCAGTTATTGGCGGTAGTATTACCGAGGAGCACGACGGCAGGATATTTAACACCTCTTATATATATAATGAAAAGGGAAAGTGTATATCCTCCTACAGCAAGACGCATCTGTTTTCTTATATGGACGAGCAGCTTTATTATACCCCCGGTGACGGAATTCATGAATTTATGATAAGCGGTATAAGAGCGGCGGTTGTGATATGCTATGATCTGCGCTTCCCCGAGCTTGTAAGGCAGGTTGCGGCAAGGGGCGTGACGCTTTTGTTCGCCGTATGCCAGTGGCCCCTCGAGAGGACGGAGCTTATGCATATTCTTGCCCGCGGCAGAGCCGTTGAAAATCAGATGTACGTTGCCGTGTGTAATTCATCGGGAGAGGCATACGGTACGCTGTTCGGCGGCGGAAGCACCCTTGTAGATCCCCTTGGAAATATGATGGTCGTGGGCGGTGCGGATGAGGAGCTCATTTACGTGGATGCAGACGTAAGGTCGGCAGAGGAGCTTCGCAATAAATTCAGGGTTTTTTCTGACAGAAGACATGAGCTTTACTGATAAATACGGCGGCAGGGCACGTTCCCTGCCGCCGTAATTTTCTTTGAGGGCATACCCTTTGCCGACGATACAAAAAAATATTGACAAAAATCAGTAATTGTGTTATCCTACATCTATTGATAGAGGTGCGCTTGATAAAAAGTAGATTTTGTGCCAAAGCTCTGACGCGGGAGTGTTGCAAAACCGAAAGGGATCGGCGCCGAAGTCGGCTGCGGCGTAGGTCGGTCTGGCAAAGTGAAATAATATTCACTGTGCTGTCGCAAGTTTTTGCGGAGTGCTATCTGTACTCGGAGAAAAAGCTCCGTGTGCGCATGGTAGCCGTTATTATACGGCTGTTTTTTATGTGCGCAGGTATGGACGTCGGCAGCCCCGCAAAAAAGCAACGGGCGGCTGATTTTTTTGTGTATCAAGGTATATATTTTATTTCGGAGGCTTATATAATGAAAAAGACAGTATTTACAGGTGCGGCAACGGCAATTGTCACTCCTCTTAACGAAAACGGGGTTGATTACGAGAGCTTCGGCAGACTTATCGACTGGCAGATAGCCGAGGGTATTGACGCTATCGTTGCTTGCGGTACAACGGGTGAGGCTTCAACTCTTACGGATGAGGAGCACAGAGAATGCATCAGGTTTGCTGTGGAAAAAACAGCCGGCAGAGTTCCCGTAATTGCAGGCACGGGCTCAAATGACACCGATTATGCTATTGATCTTACAAAATATGCCTGTGAAGCAGGTGCTGACGCGGTTCTTCTCGTTACACCCTACTATAACAAGGCTACTCAGAAGGGACTTATCAAGTCCTTTGAGGTTGTGGCAGATGCCGCAACAAAGCCCTGTATTCTTTATAACGTTCCCTCAAGAACAGGCTGTAATCTTCTTCCCGCAACTCTTGCAAAGCTTGCAGAGCACCCCAATATCGTAGGTGTCAAGGAAGCATCGGGAAATCTTTCTCAGGTTGCTGAAATTGCGGCTCTCACAAGAGGAAAGCTTGATATTTATTCAGGTAACGACGATCAGGTGCTTCCCGTGCTGTCTCTCGGCGGTAAGGGTGTAATCTCTGTTCTTTCAAATATCCTTCCCAAGGAAACCTCCCTTATGTGCAAGCATTATTTCAACGGAAACACTGCTGAAGCGACGAAGATGCAGCTTGATTATCTTGCACTTATAAACGCTCTTTTCTGTGAGGTTAATCCTATTCCCGTAAAGGCCGCATGTGCAGCTATGGGCTACGGAGAGAACTATGTAAGACTTCCTCTTACCGCTATGGAAAAAGAGAACGAGATGAAGCTTTTTGCTCTTATGCGCGAAGCAGGTCTTAATGTATAAGGAGTATTTTTTATGAGAATATTACTTAACGGCTTTGGCGGCAGAATGGGTGCCGCTGTTCTCGAGGTAACGGCAAACGGCTATATGGACAGCGAGGTGGTTGCCGGTGTTGATATCAACCCCAAGGCAAGCGACGTCCCCTGCTATACGTCATTTTCCGACGTAAAGGAGAAGGCTGATTGTATTATCGATTTTTCCAATCACGCTTCCATCAAGGCAGTTGCCGAGTATGCCGTGGTTTCAGGGCTTCCTCTCGTTGTTTCCACAACGGGACACACCGAGGAGGAAAAGGAGATCATAAGAAAAGCCGCTCAGTCTGTTCCCGTTTTTTATTCAGCCAATATGTCAATGGGCGTGGCGCTGCTTTGCCGTATGGCAACCCTTGCCGCAAAGACTCTTCCCGGTGCTGATATTGAAATAGTAGAAACACATCACAACCGCAAGCTTGACGCTCCCAGCGGAACGGCTCTTATGATCGCAAATGCAATCAGGAGCGTAAGAGAAAACGCAAAATTCATTTTCGGCAGACAGGGAATGGCAAAAAGAGAGTCTGATGAAATTGCGGTTCACGCGGTAAGACGCGGAAATATAGTCGGTATCCACGAGGTTCTCGTTTCCACCGATTATGAAACAATCACCATAAAGCACGAGGCTCATTCAAGAACGCTCTTTGCCGAGGGCGCAATTGCCGCTGCCGATTTCATTACAGGAAAGCCGGCAGGTCTTTACGATATGAGCTCAATAATAGTTTGATGCTGATGCCTCAATAAACCCTGCGGCATCAATACAGTCAGTTTATTTTTTTCTGAAAGGTTGAAGAGAATGAAGATCGGAATATACGGATACGGTAATTTAGGTAAGGGTGTGGAATGTGCAATAATGCAGAATCCCGATGCCGAGCTTGTTGCCGTGTTTACAAGAAGAGATCCCTCCACCGTAAAAATTCTTACCGAGGGAGCAAGGGTTGACAGGGCAGAGAACGTCCTTTTATATAAGGATGAGATCGACGTGCTTGTGATCTGCGGCGGCAGTGCAACGGATCTTCCCGAAATGACACCCGCCCTTGCAAAGCATTTCAACGTTATCGATTCCTTCGACACTCACGCAAGAATTCCCGAGCATTTCAGTAACGTTGATAAGGCTGCCTCCGAAAGCGGCAACATTGCCCTTATTTCAGCGGGCTGGGATCCCGGTATGTTCTCCGTTAACCGTCTTATGTCATCGGCTATTCTTCCCGAGGGTAAGGATTATACCTTCTGGGGCAGAGGAGTAAGTCAGGGACATTCGGATGCAATCAGAAGAATTGAGGGCGTTGCCGATGCAAGACAGTATACGGTGCCCGTTGAAGAGGCTATGAACAGAGTAAGAAGTGGCGAAAATCCCGAGCTTCTCACCCGTGAAAAGCATACCCGTGAGTGCTTCGTTGTGGCAAAGGACGGTGCAGATAAGGAAAGAATCAGACAGGAAATCGTCACGATGCCCAACTATTTTGCCGATTATGACACCACCGTGACCTTTATTACAAAAGAGGAGCTCGAAAGAGACCACAAGGGAATTCCTCACGGCGGCAGTGTTATCAGAACGGGCGTTACGGGCAAAAACGGTGAGAACAAGGAGCTTATAGAGTATAAGCTTACTCTTGATTCCAATCCCGAGTTTACCGCAAGCGTTATTCTTTGCTATGCAAGAGCAATATATAAAATGAAGCTCAGAGGAGAGACGGGCTGTAAGACAGTGTTTGACGTTGCTCCCCGTGATATGTCTGCGCTTCCCTATGAGGAAATGCTGGCACATCTTCTGTAATTACATAAAAATAAGGAGTCGGCTATGATTTGCGAAAATTTAGGAGTTAATGCCAAGGGGCACCTTACCTTTGCGGGCTTTGATACCGTAGAGCTTGCCGAAAAATACGGCACCCCCCTTTACGTAATGGATGAAAACAGAATAAGACATAATTGCAGAGTGTATAAGAATGCTCTTAATAAGTATTTCGGTGAAAATTCTGCGGCTCTTTTTGCAAGCAAGGCATGCTCCTTCAAGCGGCTTTACGAAATAATAAAGGAGGAGGGCTTCGGAACGGACGTTGTGTCCTCAGGTGAGGTATATACCGCACTCAAGGCGGGCTTCCCCATGGAAAATGCCTTCTTTCATTCAAATAATAAGACTGATGCTGATATTGACTTTGCAATTGAAAGCGGAGTCGGCTTCTTCGTATGCGACAACATAGAAGAGGTTAACGCAATCAGCGAGATCGCAGGTGAAAAGGGTGTTGCTCAGAACGTGCTGCTCCGTCTCACCCCCGGTATCGATCCTCATACCTATGAGGCGGTAAATACGGGTAAGGTGGATTCAAAGTTCGGCTCAGCCATTGAAACAGGTCAGGCCTATGAGATAACGAAAAAGACTCTTGCACTGCCCAATATAAAGCTTTGCGGCTTCCACTGTCATATAGGCTCTCAGATATTCGATTCCGAAATTTATAAGAGATCCTCAGAGATCATGCTTGAGTTTATTGCCCTTGTGAAAAAGGAGCTTGGCTTTGAAGCAGAGCTTCTTGACCTCGGCGGCGGCTACGGCGTAAGATATATAGAAGCAAATCCCTATATCGATATTGATAAGAACATAAAGGAGCTTGCCGAGTATATAAAAAACACGGTGGCTCAGCTGGGAATAAAAATGCCGAAGATCTGCCTTGAGCCCGGCAGAAGCATTGTTGCAGATGCGGGACTTACTCTTTATACGGCAGGCACGCTCAAGAAAATCCCCGGATATAAAAACTACGTTTCCATCGACGGCGGTATGGCAGACAATCCCCGTTATGCCCTTTACGGCTCTTACTATACCGTAATGAGCGCATCCCGTCCCGATGCAGAGTGCGATATGCTTTGTACGCTTGCGGGCAGGTGCTGTGAAAGCGGTGACCTTATTCAGGAGAATATCCGTCTTCCCCACGATATAAAGAGGGGAGAGATAATTGCCGTGCTTACAACGGGTGCGTACAATTACTCAATGAGCTCCAACTATAATCGTCTGGGCAAGCCTGCAGTGGTTATGCTCGGCGACTCGGGGGATTACGTTGCCGTAAAGCGCGAAACTCTCGATGACATAATCAGAAACGATATATAAAAAATATCCTTCCCGGTGCTTGTGTGCCGAGAAGGATATTCTTAATTATAAATTCTTATGCACAGGCTGAAAGGAGCTTGTGTATTTTTTTGTACGGAAAACGGCCGCCCGTATTGCCGACAGCGACCGTTTCTTTTTAAGTGATATTAAGCCTTAGCGCCGAATTATCAGAACTCTGAGTCAACGTTATATGAGTGCTCCGAAAAAGAGGGGGAGCTCCTTGAAGAAGGTAATGAGCTTGAGTAAAACGGATTCAAAGAAAGCCTTGATTCTTTCGATGAAGCTTTGCTCCTCAACCTCATTTGAATCGGTAAGCATCCAGATCTGACAAGCATAGAAGGGATTTGCCGTACCTATCATAAGGCCGTCATCAAGCACGGAGAAGGTTCTGAGTCCGTGGTTATAAGGATCATTGAAGCCGTTGAGGGTGATTACCTCGAAGTTGATTCCGTCCTCTGAAACGTAAAGGTCAAAGCCTCTTTCAGCATCCTTGAGATAGCCGATACACTCAATAAAGCCCGTAAGAGTTTCTATAAGCTTTCCGAGATCGGAGTTTTCATCAACGGAGCCGTTGGCAATTGCCTTGAAAACCTGTTGTGCAAGCTCGGATACGCTGAATTGTGAAAGCAGATTGCTGATAGCTGATGCATTGCTGTCTGCATTTTCGCCGTCATCGGATTTTGTGGAAATTTCAACGAAAGTTTTGATGTATTCAATAAGAGTTGCCCATTCTGCGGGAGTCATTGTGAGAAGATCACCGTTTGAGAACTGACCGACGGGCTCAAGGAGACTGCTTGTGTCAAATGTGCCTACGAAAAGCTTTCCGTTATATTCTGCCATTCTCCATATATACTGGTTTTCATTTCTTCCGAAGCCGGATGCAATACCTGAAAGGCTGCCCTCGGGGAACATTGCGGTAGGATTACCTACTACGAGCTCTATGTTCTCATTCTTGTCCATTCTGTAAAGGTTCACGGATTGCTCAAGATTTGCGTTCATAAAGTCAAAGTTTGCATTGAAAAGGATGTTCTCAAGAGGAATTTCCTCGTCATTGTATTCGCCGATGTAAAGATAATCGTTATAGATGTGAAGAACGCCTGCGCCTGCTCTTGTTCTTTCTGGATCAATACCGAAGGTGTATTTTGCTCCGTCTGCCTTGTCACCGATTACGGGAGTCCATGTCCAGTCTGTATAACTGTCGCCCATATCTCCGCGTACGAGTGCAAAGGACTGCATTGAATTTTCGTCGGGCTTGTTGTCAGGTGTACCTGTGCAGATGGAAACGTAAAGAGCATTGTTATATTCAACCATTTCCCAGATTGAGCCGCCGTAAATGCTGTCAGGGAAATGATATGCAGGATAGTCGAAAAGATCCGCCTGATCAGCGATGACGGTAAAGGCTTCCTGGCCGAGAGAGGGATTTTCTGCAATAAGGATCTGAGGTCCCTCGAGTGTTACCATGCTTACAACAAGATAATCCTCAAAGGCGCAAAGACCTCTGATTCCTGTGCAGATGCCCTGAAGATAAGCAGCATAGTAGTCCTTTGTGTTGATGCCCTCGTATATGATCGTGCATTTGTCCGTTGCGGGATCAACCTCAATTATTTTGGGAAGACCGTTTACTGAGCCGCAGAAATAAAGCTTGTCCTTATAAGTGCAGGCATTTCTCAGCTGTACCGAATTGCCGTCTACGGAGCTGCCCATAAGAACGGTAACCTCGTTGGTTTTTGTGTTAATTTTTGTAAGAAGTCCTCCTGTCGTTGCACCGTCAGGCTCTCCCGTATAGAAGTGACCGTTGAACATTACGTCAAGGGTTGCATTCATCTGAGCTGTATCAAAGGAATGGCCCAGAACGGAATCCATAAAGCCGAGAGTAAGTCCCAATGAGTTGTAATTGGTTGAAACGTAAACGTAGTCACCGTAAGGAACAGATGCCCATGCATAGTTCTGACCGCGGTCCCCCTGACCGTTGTCCTTTGCGGAAACCGTACCGTTGCCGGTGTAATCAACAATTCCGTCTACAAAGCCGGAGCCGTTTGCGGGATGAGAAATTTTAATAAGCTCATATTCTCCCGATTTGTAGGTCACCGAACCTGTTGCACCTGCGGTAGAAAGAGTGAAAATCATTGTCAGTGAAAGAATAACGCTGACGATTGCCGTAAATTTTTTGCTTTTCATAAGTGTGATCTCCTTTATATTTTGAGTTGAAAATAAGCACTTTACAATTGTTGTACCGTAAAGTGCTCATCTCTGTGTAAAGTATAAAAGAGTTTTGTTTATCTTATTTCTATCAAATAAGAATAAATTATTAACAATATGTCTGATTTGTTACATAAGTTTGTTGTCAGGTGTCAAGATATTCGTAGCCTTCAACGTAATCGGCGCTTCTGACCATAAACGTGTCAACGTTCCAAGGATCAGCCTCGCTGACGTCAACGATTCTGCCGCCTCTGAGATCGCCGTGGCAATAGCCGTCATAGCCGATGCCCGCGTCATAGGTAAGCTTTATTCCCATATATTCACCCTCGCAGTCGTTTATGTGATCGTGACCTGCGACTACGGTTCTAACGTCGCCTCTCTGAACGAGGGTTGCAAAAAAGCCCGAATTTACGGGTGCACTGCCAACAGTTTCCCTGTGAACACCCTTGAAGTAGGTTTCCTGAACGTTCTTGTAAAGAAGCACGTATTCGGGGAGTGCAATATGCAATGCCAGAAGGCCGGGAACCTTGCCGCCGTTTTCCTTTTCTATTCTCATCGATTCGTTCCAGTACCACATCTGCTGATCGAATTTTACCGCGTCGTATCCCGATGAGAAATATAATGGATCGGAAAGCTTTGTTTTTGTGTCACGGGGCAGTCCGCAGTAATCAAGGAATTCTGCAATTCCTCTGCCTGAATCTATGCCCCATACGTTATAAACGGTTTTGTCCGTGGCTTCAGCCTTGATCTCAAGCACCCAGTTGCTCACACCGAAGATGTTATCGGGGCCTCTGACGGAGAGACAGCCCTCAATTGATTCGTAAACGCTTTGCTGATCAGCGGTCTGAAAGCCTCTTTCCATATCGTGATTACCGAAAACGTGAGCCCAGGGAATATCTCTGTCGTTGAGCGGCTTTACGACAGCGGACATAAAGCTTCTGAGTGTATCCTCGTTTTCCGCACCGTCGCGCCAGACGTTATCACCCAGAAAAAGCACAAGGTCGGGCTTAGTGCCCTCAACGATGGCTTCTATATCACGGACTTCTCTCGTATCAAAGTCCTTGATTCCGTGGGAGTCCGAGAAGCATAAAATTCTGAATTTTCCGTTTTTGAATCTGAGCTGTTTTTTCATCTTTATTCACCGTAGTAATATTTCCTGAGAGTCTCTATGCTTTCGTCGTTGAAAATCTGTGACGTGACGATTATATCGTCCAGTCTGAATATAAAATCGTGGGAAACATTGTTATACTGACCTTTTCCGTCATTACCCGTAACAAAGGGGAGCGCCGTATCATAAGAGATTCTGAATTCCTCGGGGATCTCAATTGCCAGTCTGAGACTGAAATTGTTGTAAAAGCGTATTTCGTTGCATTCTCTGTCAAAGGCAACGGCATAATGCATCCAGCCTGCCTCCATTCCCTCGGGGAAGGGGACAACGGTATCAAGATGATCGTCACCGTTGGAGATGTTGAATACTACGTCGTTGTTTCTGAGGGCAATTGTGATACCACTTTCTTTTCTGCTTTGCCACCACCAATTCTGATTGCTCATAATGGCGGGAGCTTCGCTGATCGTGGGATCCGTTTCCACCCAGAAGGCAACGGAGAAGGATTCCTCTCCGAATTTTACGTCATCGGTCACCGCAAAGCCCGTTTTTCCGAATTCGCCGCAGCTGCCGTTTACGCCGTCAGAATAGAATTTTACCGTGCCCTGTTCTTTTACGGAGCATCTGCCCGTGCTGTCGCAAAGGGAATTGTCAAGGTGCATTATAAGCTTTGCCTTGTCCCATTCTATAAAATCAGACAGATTGTCGGGTGTGTCTCTCCGGTTGATTTCCGTTTTCTCGGGGGGCTTTCTGTAATAATCCTTTGTGTTTTCCCATATTCCCTCGGGAATCTGTGAGGTAAAGCCGTTTTCATCGTATTCGGGAACGCTGAGACCCAGAGCGTGCAGAACTATTGCCGCAATATCTCTGGTTTCGGCGTAATCAATAAAGCCTTTTCTTACGCCCTTGCCCGCAATTCCCATAAATACGTATTTTTCGGTGTCGGTATAGCCGCCGTGTCCGTTTCTGACTCCGCCGTGGTCGGCAAGCACTATAAAGAGAGTATCCTCAAGGATGCCTGCCTTTTCGTATGCGGAGTATATCTGTCCTGTATAGCCGTCGGCTCTGCGGATCTCTTCATAATGCTTTTCGCTGCCGTAGCCGCCCGAATGTCCTGCTCCGTCAACGTCATCCAGCTGTACGAAAAGGAATTTGGGCTTTTTTGCCACACATTCCAGAATCATAGGCGTCAGAAGCACGTCGTTATCCGCGGTAAGCTTTTCAACATCGAGACCGTTTTCAACGATACCGTGGTTTATCGGGTTCCAGTTACACACGGATGCAAGATAGCAGTCGGGATCGCTTTCCCTGATTCGTCTGAAAAGGGAGGGGAGGGCATCATTTGTATATTCGGCGTTGCTTATACTGCCGTTTGTGAGCTTATGAACAAGGGGAGTCGCTCCCAGAAGCATTGCGCCCCAGTTCTGTGCGCTGATGGTGGGATTCTGTGAAATTGCGGACCAGGCGACGGCACCGTCGTCAAAAATCCGGTCAAGGTTCGGTGTATCGGTCTGCGAGTTGAATTTTCCCATACCGTCAATACCTATTACTGCAACGTGCTTATATATCATACAACAAGCAACTCCTTTTTATGATTGGTATAGAATAAATGTAATATATAAAACAGAATTATTCAAGTAATATTGAATAATATAAGGCAAAAAATGTTCGTAAATTTATTCAAATAGTTACAAATTGTTAAAAAGGCACTTAAAGTGTTGCTTTTTTGCACAGTGTCAGTTAAAATAATTACAACTGTTTTTATGCCTATTTTTTATCAGGACACAGATTGGAGAACTATTATGAACACAAAGACATTGCTATATATAGCTAAACGTGTACTTTTAATGATCCTTACGGTGTGGGTTGTTATTACAATAACCTTCTTTGTTACACGTGCCGTTCCCGGCGGTCCCTTTATGGGAGAAAAGGCTATTTCCCCTGCGGCTCAGGCTGCGCTTGAGGCTAAGTACGGCCTCGATAAGCCCGTTTTTGAGCAGTATATCACATATCTTACCGATATTGTTACTCAGTTTGAATTCGGCCCCTCGCTCAAGCAGAGAGGCAGACAGGTTATTGACATCATTGCTGACGGTATGAAGACGTCGTCTGTTCTCGGTGTTACGGCGGCATTTGTTGCTTTGGGCATAGGTGTTGTTCTCGGTGCCGTTGCGGCTCTGCGCAGAAATAAGCTTATTGACCGTATTATAATGGTTATTACAACAGCCTTCGTTTCAATGCCCTCCTTCATTATGGGCTCGTTGCTTCTGCTGACCTTCTCGCTGTGGCTTGGCTGGTTCCCCGCAAACGGTAATGCAGAGGGCGGTCTCGTGCTTCCCATTATCACGCTCGCACTTTATCCCACCGCATATATTACACGTCTTACACGTTCATCAATGCTTGACGTTTTAGGTCAGGATTATATCAGAACAGCAAAGGCTAAGGGCGTTTCGGGCGCAAAGATCATCTTCGGTCACGCTCTCAAAAACTCTCTTATTCCCGTTATCACGTATTTTGGACCTATGCTTGCATATATCGTTACCGGTTCACTTGTTGTTGAAAAGATTTTTGCAGTTCCCGGTGTCGGAAGAGACTTCGTTAACTCCATCACCAGCCGTGACTATCCCCTTATTATGGGTACAACAATTGTCCTTGCTATTTTAATCGTTGTTATGAATCTCGTGGGTGACATCCTTTACAAGGTAGTTGATCCCAGAATCAATCTTGAATAAGGAGGACTGAGCAGATGAAAAAATTTACACCCTTCAGCATGCATCCCGATCTTGATGCTTTCATTCCCGCAACTGCCGAGGATAAAGAGTATATAGTTCAGATGCGTGAGTCCTCAACGTTTTTCAAGGACGGCGTAAAACGACTTCTTAAAAATAAGGTTGCAACCTTAAGCCTTATTATCGTTGTGCTTATCACATTATCGGCAATCTTTATTCCTATGTTCTGGCCTTATTCTTATGATCAGCAGCTCGGAATTACTCCCGGTAAGCCCGTTGATCCCAGCTTTGCAAATCTTGAGCCCTTTGAGTACGGCAGAACAGAGCTTGCCCGCATTGAGGCAGGCGAAAAGGTTTTCCCTCACGTATTCGGAACGGACTCAGCAGGACGTGACTATTTCATCCGTGTCGTATACGGTGCAAGAATCTCTCTTGCAGTAGGCTTCTTCGCAAGCATCATCGTTCTTATCATCGGTCTTTTCATCGGCTCCGTTTCAGGCTACGTCGGCGGAAAGCTTGATATGATCATAATGAGAATAGTAGATATTATCTATTCTCTTCCCGATATGCTTATGGTTATTCTTCTTGCTGCGATGCTCGGTAGTCCCATTGAGGCATTCGTTGCAGGTACACCGCTTGAAAAAATCGGAGCAAACATCATAAGCCTTTTCGTTGTTTTCGCACTTCTTTATTGGGTATCTATGTCCCGTCTTATCAGAGGTCAGATTCTTTCTCTTCGTGAGCAGGAGTTCGTTCTCGCATCAAAGGCTACGGGCGCAAAGGGAAGCTGGGTTATCAAAAAGCACCTTATTCCCAACTGTATAAGCGTTGTTATCATTTCAACCGCTCTTCAGATCCCCTCCGCTATATTCACGGAAAGCTATCTTTCCTTCCTCGGTCTCGGTGTTAACGCTCCCATGCCCTCTCTCGGCTCACTTGCATCCGATGCTCTTAACGGTATGAGCTCATACCCCTACAGACTGATTATCCCCGCAATCGTTATTTCACTTATCGTTTTATCCCTCAACCTCTTCGGTGACGGACTTCGCGATGCTTTTGATCCCAAGCTTAACAAGTAAGAAAAGGAGAGTATGATATGGCTTTATTGGAAGTTAAAGATTTACATACCTCGTTTTTTACAGATGCAGGCGAGGTAAAGGCTGTTAACGGAGTATCCTTTGAGCTCGAAAAGGGAAAGGTTCTCGGTATCGTAGGTGAGTCAGGCTCAGGTAAGTCTGTTACTGCCTACTCAATTATGCAGATTCTTGCAGGTACGGGCAAAATCGTCGGCGGCTCCATCAAGCTCAACGGTGAGGAGCTCGTAGGTTCAGGCGAAAAGACTATGAAGAACGTCAGAGGTAACAAGATTTCAATAATCTTCCAGGATCCTATGACAAGCCTTAACCCCACGTATACTGTCGGCAAGCAGCTTATGGAAGCAATTATGCTTCATACAGACAGAAATAAGAAGCAGGCTTATGACCGTGCTGTTGAAATGCTCAGACTCGTTAACGTAAACGAGCCCGAAAGGAGAATGAAGCAGTATCCCTTTGAATTCTCCGGCGGTATGCGTCAGCGTGTTATGATTGCTATGGCACTTGCCTGTGAGCCCGATATTCTTATTGCTGACGAGCCCACGACGGCTCTTGACGTTACTATTCAGGCACAGATTCTTGATCTTATGAGCTCTCTTCAGAAGGAGCTGGGAATGGCTATTATAATGATTACCCACGACCTTGGTGTTGTAGCACAGATGTGTGATGAGGTTATCGTTATGTATGCCGGCTCAATCTGTGAAAAGGGCACGGCAGATGAGATATTCTACGAGCCTCGTCACGAATATACAAAGGGACTTATGCGTTCAATTCCCTCAACCTCATCGGCAGGCACACGTCTTCAGCCCATTACAGGTACACCCATTGACCTTCTTAATATGCCCAAGGGCTGTCCCTTCGCACCCCGTTGCGATAATGCTATGAAGATCTGTCTTACACAGCGTGCTCCCGTCTGTGAGCTCTCCGATACTCACAATGCCGTATGCTGGATGAATATCAAGGACGCGGCAGATAATGGAGAAATCAATCTTAATGACTACAAAGGGGGAGACGAATAATGAGTGAAAACAAACCCCTTATAGAGGTAAAAGGCCTCAAGGAATATTTCAATATCAACGTCGGTATGTTCCGCACAAAGCCCCTCAAGGCTGTTGATGACGTTTCGTTCTATATCAACAAGGGTGAAACCCTCGGGCTTGTCGGTGAGTCAGGCTGCGGTAAAACCACCGTCGGAAGAACACTTCTTCATCTTTACAAGCCCACTGCGGGCGAGATATGGTATGACGGAAAGCTCATTAAGAGCAAGGCTGATATAAAGGAATTCAGAAAGAAAGCCACGATGGTTTTTCAGGATCCCTATTCATCCCTCAATCCCCGTATGACTGTTTCTGACATCATAGGCGAGCCTCTTGATATTCACAAGCTTTATTCCGATAAAAAGGAAAGAGAAGAAAGAATACTCGAGCTTATGAGCCACGTCGGACTCAACTCCGAGCACGCTTCCCGTTATGCCCACGAATTCTCGGGCGGTCAGCGCCAGCGTATCGGTATTGCCCGTTCACTTGCCGTTAACCCCGACTTTATTGTCTGCGACGAGCCCGTTTCCGCGCTTGACGTTTCAATTCAGGCTCAGGTTATCAATATGTTTGACGAGCTTCAGGATAAGCTCAATCTCACTTATCTTTTTATTGCTCACGACCTTCTGGTTGTGCGCCATATAAGTGACAGAATTGCCGTTATGTATCTCGGTAAGATGGTTGAGCTTGCTGATGCAAATGAAATCTGCGAAAGACCTCTTCACCCCTATTCAAAGGCTCTTATGTCTGCAGTTCCCATGCCCGATCCCAAGATTGCAAGGGCAAATAAGAGAATTGCTCTTGAGGGTGATATTCCCAGCCCCCTTAATGCTCCCTCCGGCTGTCCCTTCAGAACACGCTGTCAGTATGCAACTGCAAAGTGTGCTGAAAGCATGCCCGAGTTCAAGGAGGTTTCAAAGGGCCATTTCGTAGCATGCCACAGAGTGGCAGAAATCAATGATTGATCATTGAGCTCTGCGGCGAAATTCATTCCTTCGGAATGAGTGAAATCGCCTGCTGCGGTGAAATATAAGCTTTGCAAATGTTTCGGATGACACGTTCGTGGCTTTTTCCGCTGCGCTTTATATCCCTTCGGGGAACGGATTTCGGTTTTCCTGATCTCCGAATCCCGAATTCCGAATTCCGAATTTGCTTCGGAATCGGGTTTCGCACCATCTTGTTATTTGTATGCTCTGAAAGGGAGTGCAATACTTTTCAGAGTGTATGCAGATAAATATTTTTTCGAAAGGAAGAAAAAACAATGAAAAAGATTATTGCTCTTGCTCTTGCACTTGTAATGGTCCTCAGCCTTGCAGCTTGCGGCGGCAACGGTGATGATACCAAGACTCCTGCAAATTCTCTTGCAGTTTGTCTTGCATCTGAGCCCGATACACTTGACCCCGCTCTTAACTCTGCAGTTGACGGCGCTACAATGTGCGCACACCTCTTTGCAGGTCTTGCAAAGTGGACACAGGACGCAGAAGGCAAGCTTGTTATCGAAGCTGACTTAGTAACAGAGCTTGTTGAAGGCGTTGCTAATGAAGATGGCACAGTTACTTACACATACACACTTAAGGATGGTCTTAAGTGGTCTGACGGTAAGGATCTTACAGCTGCTGACTTCGTATTTGCATGGAACCGTGCAGCTTCTCCCGCTCTTTCCGCTGACTACAACTACATGTTCGACGTAGTTAAGGGTTATGCTGAAATGTGGGAAACAAACGATGCTGATGAGTTCGTAAATCCCGATGCAAAGCTTGCTGTTGAAGCTACTGATGCTAAGACACTTGTTGTTACTCTTAACAACGCTGTTGCATACTGGAACGAGCTTCTTGCATTCCCCACCTACTTCCCCGTACGTGAAGACGTTGTTACTAACGAGAACTGGGCTACAGATCCCTCAACATACGTAAACAACGGTCCTTACACAATCACAGCTTGGGAGCACAACTCAGTTATCACTCTTACAAAGAATGCTAACTATCACGATGCTGCTGCTGTAACAATGCCCGAGCTTAAGTTCTATCTTTCCGATGACTCCAACAACATGCTCACCAACTTCAAGAATGGCGACTGGCTCCTTATCGACGACGTTCCCACAAATGAAATCGGTGCTCTTAAGGCTGACTATGCTAACGAGTTCGTAATCGCAGGTCAGATCGGTACATACTATGTATGCTGGAACATCAACGAGGAAATCCTTCCCGAAGGCAGCACTCTCACAGGTGCAGAAGCTGAAGCTGCTAAGGCAGAAATCAGAAATGCTATTTCTCTTCTCTTCGACAGAAACTACATCGTTGAAGAAGTTGCTCAGGGCGGCCAGGTTCCCGCTTCCTCATTCGTTGCTATGGGTATGACAAATCCCGACGGTACTGAGTTCTACAAGACCGCTAACAGCACAGAGGATGACTTCGACGGTTACTACAACGTATCCAAGGATGCTCTTGAGGCTAACTTCGATGCAGCTGTAGCAGTTCTTAAGAAGTATTATGCATTCGACGAAGCAACAGGCAAGTTCACAAACTTCCCCAAGCTTACATACCTCTACAACACATCTGACAGCCACAAGGCTATCGGTGAGTACCTTGCAGGTGCTCTTGATGCTATCGGCATCACAATGGTTCTTGAGAACCAGGAATGGGCTACATTCCTTAACACAAGAAAGGATGGCCAGTTCTCAATCGCTCGTAACGGTTGGGTTGCTGACTACTCAGATCCTATCTGCTTCCTTGATATGTGGACAACAGTTTCCGGTAACAATGATATCCAGTACGGTAAGGGCGCACACGCTGAGCTCGCTATCTACAATCTTGACCTCACACCCTACGGTTATGACATCAAGGTTGAAAACGGCACATGGGCTGAGACTTATGACGTTCTCATCGCTACAATCAAGGCTTGCACAGATAATGAGACTCGTTATGAGCTCATGCACCTTGCTGAAGATATCCTTATGTCAACAGGTTGTATTGCTCCTCTCTACTTCTACACTGACCTTTACATGATCAGCGATAAGGTAGAAGGCTTCTTCTCCAACCCCCTCGGCTATAAGTACTTTATGTATTGCACAGTTAAATAAGGTATTTTTAGACTGATGTTCGCATAAGTCGAAAAAAATATTTTCTCTCCGAAAGGCTAAAACCCTTTCGGGGAGTTTTTTTATTAAGAAGAAAGCCGCCGTTTGTTCAGATAAAATTTAATGCTGAAATCATCGGTTGCCAAAATCGTTTTTGTGTTATATAATTCTTGTAGCAAAATTAAGGAGAGCTTTATGGATTTCATAAAAAAATATTTCAGCGGTATTAAAATAAAGAACCTCCTGATCTGTATTCTCGGCGGGGCAATTTTAGCCTTCGGAATGTATAACGTCCATTCCGTTTCGGATGTGACAGAGGGGGGTACCCTCGGGCTTGCTCTGCTTTTTGAAAAATGGTTTGACGTCTCTCCCTCAATAAGTGAGGCGGTGCTGAATCTGTTGTGTTATATTATGGGCATAAAAGTCCTCGGAAAAGCGTTTTTGATCTGTTCTGCTGTATCCACCGCTTCATTCAGTATTTTCTACCGTATATCTGAGTGCTTCCCGAGGCTTTTTCCTGAAATAGCCGACCACCCTCTGATAGCCGCCGTTGCGGGGGCGGTTTTTGTGGGTGTCGGGGTAGGGCTTTGTGTGCGTATGGGGGGCGCGCCCTGCGGAGACGATGCTCTGGCAATGGTGCTTTCAAAGGTGACAAAGCTCAAAATCCAATGGATGTATCTTATCACCGATCTTTCGGTTCTTGCATTGTCGCTTACTTACATTCCGCCCGCAAGAATCGTATATTCTCTCGTAACCGTAATAATTTCGGGACAGATCATCGGATTAATAAACAAAAATGCCGGCAAGGCAGAGCCTGATAATTCTTGATTGCCTATTAGTGTAATTTCTCTTGCATTTTTATTTGTTTTATTGTAAAATAGTATCAATACTATGTTTACAATCCACTTCATATAAGGAGACCGTGAAAATGAAGCTTACAAAGAAGTTAATTTCATTGCTTTTAGCTGTCGTTATGCTTATGACATCAATTCCCTTTGCATTTGCGGCAAACAATAATCAGAGCAGCATTGACAGCTATAAGAATAAGATGCTTGAGGCAGGTATGCCTATTATATCCACCGAGGAATTCGGAATGCTTCTGAAGGTTCTTCAGTTTTTCCGCTATATCCTTACGGGTATCGAGCCTAATACAGAGAGAATTGACGTGACACTGGATGATATGATCGTTGATATCTTCTCTCAGATCTGCAGTGAAACGGGTCTTGACTTCACACTGATTTCGGCAAATCTTCCCAATGTTAATCTTATTGCAAACTACTATAAGGATAAGTTCAGCATCAATCCCAAGCAGTTCCGTGAGGAGAGATATGCAAAGCAGGCAGAATATGCCGCTGCGGGTAATGACCTTATGGCTTCCGTGTGCTTCGCAATCGGCTCATTTATGGGTATCATAGAAACTATGGATATCTACACTGTTGCAACCGATGAAGCTGATGTTTATCAGGTAGTTCTTTATCTTGAATTTGAGGACGGCTCTACTGAAACCCATTATCCCGAGCTTCTTATCAACACAAAGACAGGTGAATGCTACAGCAAGAACGGCTCAGGAGTATTCGGCTCAGGTCATAACTTCAATATTTATGAGTTGACAGTTTATTCAACTGTTGACTGCTGGATGAGAAACTTCGGATTCTGTCTCTTATATGACGTTGCGGCAAACGTTCTCCCCACGACCTTTACATACGTGACAAGACGCTTCAAGTTCTCCTATGACGGACTTGATTGGATGATTCAGATGTGGAAGGGTAACTACTTTATAACAAATGGTGGTGAGGTCGGTATTTACTGGCGTGAGCCCGGTCAGATCGGCACCTTCTATAACAGTGCTACAAAGGAAATGGAACGTCCCATGTCTCTTCAGGTGACAATAGGTGACAAGGTGCTTGTAGACCGTAAGCTGCAGAATCATTGGTGGATAAGCGGCTTTAATCTCAGTGACAAGTTCTATCTTCCCTCTGCTATGACTCTTACCACAACCATCGTAATGCCCGATAAGGAAATGCTTGATGCATTTACCGCGGCAATTGATGAAAACGTTATGAACGACGTAACGTATACTGTTGACGGTCTCAGCGTTACAGTAGTATGGTAAAAATCAGAAACACTCTTTTGTCAGACGGCAAAGGAGTGTTTTTTTTGCTTTTATTTTAATTTGTTGTTGACAGTTTATCGTAGTTGTAATTATAATAAAATTAATAATATGTCATTGTATACTACATATTGATGTTACTGTATACAAGAATGGGGCTTATGAGCAGTTTGTATCGGATGATATAAAAGCATAATCCGATGCAGTGTAAAAGCTTCGCGTGACATAAAATAAAAAAGGGGAAAAAGTTATGAAAGCAAAATGTTATGCAAAACGAGTTTTATCAGTCTTGCTTGTCGCAACAATTTTTGTAAGTGTATTCAGCTTATCTGCGGCGGCGGCAGGAATGAGTGTTGCCTGCGAGGATACTCTTGAGGGCAATACGCTTACCGTGTCCGTTTATTTTACAAACGGAGGCGGATTTGAAACGGGTGACTTGCGTGTGGATTATGATCCATCGGTGCTCACCTTTATTGAGCATAAGAATGCAGGCACAGATGCCGAAGCATTTATCCTCGAATCCGATTATTATCAGCAAAGTAACAGTAACACTCCCGGTATTATATTGTGGGGTTGTATGTTTGTCGACTGTCTTCCCGCTTCAGGAGCCTTATCGGAGCGTTTTCACGCTATTGATTTGATATTTACCGTTAACAGCGGTGCCGAGAGCAGCTTAAACGGAACCGAGATAAAGGTTTCCGGTTCAATTGAAATAAACGGTGGTGACGATCAGTTTGAAGCCACCTATAGCGTTACTTCAGGTACAGCTCCGAATGTGCCCGAGGAACCCGACGAGCCCGACGGGCCTCAGCAGCCCGGAGGTGATACCGTACAACTGAAGCCTATGGGTGACGTGGATGGGGACGGAAGCACAACCAGCTCTGATGCAAGAATAATTCTTCGTTGCTCGGTAGGTCTTGAAAGTATTGATTCTGCTAATCTTGCCTATGCAAATGTTGACTGTGACGAATCCGTTTCATCCTCTGATGCACGACTTGCACTGAGAACCTCAGTAGGTCTTGAGGATGTTCAGATGCATTACTTCGCTCTCAGCGGCAGTACCTACGTTTGCTCGCATTGCGACGTTTCCTTCAGTATTCCCTCTGTTGGAAGCTCACACGTTCACAATTATAAGCACGTAGGCTGTAATGTTCCGCTTCGCTGTGACTGTGGTGCTCAGTCCGGTAAGGTGCCGAACCACAAGATTAACCAGCAGACAACAATATGCACTATATGCGGAGTCAATCTTACAACCATGTCGGAAGTAATAGGCTATGTGAACAATGTAACGGATTATTCAAATTCGTCGTTGAATGCTGCATTAAGAGAATACAATTACGGTGATTATTACGATTTCTTTGATAACATTATTGACTATAAGCTTTACCTTAAGCTGATTGTTGATAAGCTCAGCGGTTTAGAGGATTTTAAGGTGGCTTATGATTATTTTTATAAAGCATATAAGCTGCTTGACGATGCTTTATATTATGTAACAGATTACGACGGAATGATAACCACAAATTATTCCAATGCAAGCTACGTAAAGAATAAGCTGCCGACAGTTATGGAATACAATCAGGTAGGTCTTGAAGCTCTTATGGATGTTGTTGAGGTTTATCTTGAGCTGCTTGAGTGATTATCTCTGAAATAGCGTTGAGTCTGTGGCTTTCAGCGGCGGTGAAAAGACTTAAATAATAATAAGGAGCGGTGAAACCTTGGGGTTACCGCTCCTTTTATTGTTCAGTTTACTTTCTGTCGAACAATGCTCTTCGGGTGACAGCGAGGCAATTCTTGCAAATCCAAGGTATATTCCAAGCTTTTTGCAGTTGAGAATACCCTCTTTAGTATTTCTTTTTGTAGGGACCGCGATATAGTTTGCGCCTGCAAAAATTTTGTCATCGCTGTTTTCCACGCCGTAGACTTCACGCCCTGCCATGGGATGGGCAGAAACAAATTCAACGTCACGGCGAAGAACCTGATTGATCAAAGGGGTTTATGATTTATATCAGCTCCTGCTTGCTGTAGTTTTTCAAAAAAGTCGGGCATACTCTTATTTACAGCCTCGGCTCCGTCAATGCTGCCGCCCGTAAGAGTAAGAAGTATGCTCAGGGACATAACGATTCGGTGATCGTTGTGTCCGTAAAGAGCTTCTTTGGGCTTTGTGAACGAAGTCGGTGTAATTGTAACGGAGTTTTCTTCGATCCGTACATCCGTGCCGAATTTTCTCAGCTCCTCAGCCATTGACTGACAGCGGTCGCTTTCCTTGATTTTTAGCCTTTTTGTGCCCGTAAACACAGCACCGTTTTTTGCCGCCGCAACAGCGAAGAGCACGGGGCCGAGATCGGGGCAGTCACTTATATCGATTTCAGGTGTCCCTGAATCAAGCTGTCTGAAAAGCTCCTCATATACCTTGTCTCCCTGAAGGCTGTCTTCATTCAGTCCCGCTACGCTGACGGGGGCACCGAGATGTCCTAATGCGGCAAAAAAGGCGGCGTTTGAATAGTCGCCCTCCACTTTTACTTCTCTCGGGGAGAAGCGCTGATTTCCCTTTATTTGAAGAGTATATTTATCACTTTGTATAATTTCAATGCCGAAGACACTCAGAGTGCTGATTGTCATATTGATATATGAAAGGCTTTCAACGGGGGGGATGATTTTAATTATGCTGTCGCTGTCAAGAAGAGGCAGGGCGAACAGAAGTCCCGTAATAAACTGACTGCTGATATTTCCGGGCAGTGTATATTCTCCTCCCTTAAGCCTTCCCGAAACGGTAATTTCCCTTCCGTCATTGGTAAAAAGTATGCCGTCGCGCTGAGCAATAGCCGCATATACGTCAAGAGGGCGGCTGAGAAGCGTCTGACTTCCGAAAAGGCTTTTTTTCTGATCGGAGAACATACAAAGCGGAAGAAAGAATCTGAGTGTTGAGCCGCTTTCACGGCAGTGAAGTCCGCCGTATACGTCCGAGGGTATACCGATACCGTCGATTGTTACGGTGTCGCCCTCATAGCAATATGCGGCACCTAAAGCCGCAAGGCAATCGAGAGTGGCAAGCACGTCCTGAGAGGGAGCAATTCCGTGAATAACGCTTTTGCCTTGTGCCAGACCTCCGCAGATGAGCATACGGTGTGCCATACTTTTTGAGGGAGGTGCCGTAACGCATCCCGAGGGAGTGCATTTGTTAATCGTAATTTTCATTTTTTCTTTACCTTTGGAGAAGATAATCTACAGCCTCTGTGTACCCCTTTATTCCGTGACCTGATATGGTTTTTTCGCAGTAAAGGCGCACGTAGCTGATTTTTCTGAAGTCCTCTCTTGAATCCACGTCGGAAATATGCACCTCAACCGCGGGCAGTGAAACCGCCTTCAATGCATCGAGAATGGCTACGCTTGTATGTGTGTATGCACCCGGATTTATGATGATGCCGTCAATACGTTGGTATGCGCTCTGGATCTTATCAACAAGATCACCCTCGTGATTTGACTGATAAATTTCCACCTCGGCGCCCTTTTCGTCGCAATGCGCTTTGATTATTTCGCAAAGATCCTTATACGTGGTTTTGCCGTATATGTCAGGCTCACGGATTCCCAGCATATTTATGTTGGGCCCGTTAATAACCAGAATTTTCATAGCTTATACCATCTTTTCAATAATTTTTTGTGCAACCTCAGAGGGGGAGCCCTCTGCCGATATGATTACGTCGGCTGTGCTTTTATATCTGTCAAAACGCTCCTCAAACCTCTTTTTTATCGACTGCTCATCTCTTGACAAAGGTCTGTCGTCAGTGGGAATAAGACGTTCAAGAGGTCTATCGAGGAAGAATATCCGTCCGTTGGATTTAAGAGCTTCAATATTTTTATCTCTTAGAATGGCGCCGCCGCCGGTGGCAATTATAATTCCGCTGTTTTTTGAAATCAGCTCAACTGCCTCGCTTTCCATATTACGGAAAACTGTCTCGCCGTGTTTTTCAAAAATATCAGAAATACTGCCGTGCTTTGACTCAATTTCCGCATCCGTATCATAAAACGGTCTGCCCGTTAATTCGCTGAGAATCCGTCCCACGGTTGATTTTCCGCTTGAGGGCATTCCCGTGAGCACGATATTCTGCTTTGAAGAAAAAATATCGTTAAAAATATGATCTATGATTTTTGTGTCATAGTGTGTATCGATGAATTTCTCTGATGCAAAAACAGCCTGAGCCACAAGCATATAAAGTCCGCATCCCGCCTTGATTCCCTTACTCAGGGCATTTTTCGCAAGGCGCGTTACAAGGGGATTGTAAACGGCATCCATAACAGCTTTAACGCAGGGGTAATCCTCAATATCAAGAGGAACGGTATCATTATCGGGATA
>JAZOOE010000009.1:0-7341 GCA_045654865.1 Acutalibacteraceae bacterium
CACACAAGCAGCAGCTCCCGAGGAGACCACGGTTGAAGAAATAGTTGACTGATTCCGAGGGGCTGTAAAAAACTTTCGTGTTTTTTACAGCCTCTTTGATTTTGAGGTAAAAAAATGAAAACTCAGATAAAGGATTTTACCGCGGGTAACGTTACGAGTCAGATACTGAAATTCGCAACACCCTTGTTCTTCTGCAACTTCATACAGATAATCTACAATATGGCAGATATGTTTATAGTAGGTCAGGTTCACGGCAAGGTGGGAATAGCCGCCGTTTCCGTAGGCGGTGACCTTTGCAATCTGCTGACCTTCGTTGCCATAGGCTTTTCAAGCGCGGGCATCGTGCTTGTTGCAAAGCTCATAGGCGGCGGCAACCGTGACAAGCTGGGCAAGTTCACGGGCACAATGTTCTGGTTCTTTATAACGAGCGCCCTTGTTATAAGCATATTCAGCATAATCTTTCAGGATGCGCTTCTGAGATTTATGAAGACTCCCGAGGAGGCATACGAATATGCGGGGGACTATTCCCTTATATGTATGGCGGGACTTGTTTTCATATACGGCTATAATATGGTAAGCGCGGTTATGCGAGGAATGGGCGATGCCAAGCATCCCTTTATATTCATCAGCCTTGCGGCGGTTATGAACATAATCCTCGACTATATTTTCGTCGTTATATGGGGAATCGGAGTCAAGGGTGCGGCGCTTGCCACGGTAATAAGTCAGGGCACAAGCTTTATTCTCAGCGCGGGTTATCTCTATTTGCATCGTACGGAATATGAGCTCAAGGCATCACCGAGGGATTTTATCATCCCCGACAAGCAGATGCTCTCCTCTCTTATGAAGCTGGGACTTCCCATGGCTTTGAAGCTGGCATCGGTGCAGATATCCAAGCTTTTCGTAAATTCTCACATAAACAACTACGGTGTCGAGGTTTCCGCCTTTGCGGGAATTGCAAATAAAATATCCAACACGGCAAACCTTATTTCCGCCGCTATGAACACCACGGGCTCAACCATGGCGGGACAGAATATTGCCGCGGGCAAGGAAAAGAGAGTCAAGCTGATACTGAAGAACATAGCCGCTATGACGCTGAGCGTTTCAACGGTAATGACGGTGCTGTTCTTTTTCTTCCGAAACGAGATCATCGGCTTTTTCGCCGACGGCGACGCCTCGGTTATTGCCGTAGGCGAGCACTATTTCTCAATAGCGGCGCTTCTTTTCTATGCAAGTGCCCTGCGTGCGGTTATGAATGCGCTGATAAACGGCAGCGGCAACACGGCGGTAAATTTCGCAACGGCAATCTTCGACGGAATTATAATGCGTCTGGGACTTGCGGTGCTCTTCGGAATAGTGCTGAAAATGGAATACTACGGCTTTTGGCTGGGTGATGCCCTTGCAGGCTTCACGCCCTTTGTCATCGGCTCCGTATTCTACGTCACGGGCAGCTGGAAGAAAAATATGCCCCAAAGGGTTGAAAAATAAGCCTTGCCCCTCCCTCTCCCTACACTTTTGCACTTAAAAGCAACACTTTTGCACAATCCCCGAAAACGGTTGACAAACCGAAAATCGATTGCTAAAATATAGAAAATCTGAATGAAAGGACGGTGGATAAAATGACCAATACAATGATGCATAACGTGAATCAGCTCAGAGTTAATATAACCCGGAGTGTCATTTTGTCTGCTGTTTTATGCTGACAGAATATCTGTTCGTATTCAGAAAATGACGTCTCCGAATGAACGGGGACGTCTTTTTTTATTTGCGGAAATCTGCCCGCACTCCGAGAACTGTTCAGCTTTATCGGAAGGCACGTTTTCCCTTGTGAACAGGAGAAAGAGACGAGAAAGTGTAAGATTTTTGTTATATATAAAGTTTATCAGGAGAGACAGATTATGAGGATATGCATTTGTGATGAGGACAGCCGATTTATAAAAGAGCTCCGAAGCCGCATTTTCGCCTTTCAGACACAAGCGGCATGCTTTGAGATTTCGGATTTCTCCTGTCCCGAGCAGCTGCTTGAATATTACAAAGGCGGCGGATGCTTTGATATAGTGTTTATAAGCGTCAGTCCCGAGCAGAGCCTCAACGGCATTGAGGCGGCGGAAAAAATACGTGAAGCAGCACCAAAAACAATAATAATTTTCGTATCCGAAAAGTCGGATTTCGTTTTCGAGGCATTCAGAATAGAGGCTCTTCATTTCCTCGTAAAGCCCGTCAGCCAACGGGATTTTGCGGAGGCCTTCACAAGAGCCGTAAAAAAATACAAGCGTCTCAACGCAAGTCTCATTCTTAAATGGGAAAGCACAAGAACGAAGATCAACATAAAGGAGATAAGCTATGTTGAGGGGTACAGAAGACACCTTACGGTGCACACCGCAGGCGGATGCTTCGAGGCAGTAGGAAAAATATCGGAAATATACGATGCCCTGCTCCCCCACGGCTTCGTGCGGGTTCATCAGGGCTTTATAATCAATATGAACTATATAAAATGCTTCCGTACGGGAGAGGTGGAGCTGACCGACGGCTCAAAAATCCCCGTCAGCGTAAGAAAACAGCGGGATGCTCTGAGAGCGTATGATTATTTCATTGAAAAATGGGAGCCCTGAGCCCCCCACCGACACTTTTGAATCTGAAAAAACCATTATTGCACCATACATTTAAAAGAAGGCTATCATAGCACCAACACAATATTTACAAAAAAGGAGACACGGAACAAATGAAGCTGTTATCAATAATATTTTTCATTTCCTCGGTTTTATCTGCCCTTTCGGCTGTGGCGGCTTTTCTCGGAAAAGCAGGCAAAAACGGAACAAAAACGGGTATCGCCCTGATAATCGTCTCCGGCGTATTCGGAGCATTGGAGCTTACGGCAATATGGAACTCTCCCAAGGGAATGTTCCTCATCCTCTCAGGCGTGCTTATCATAAACGTGATCCTAACAATTTCAAGAGAGGAGGGCGGCTAAAAGCAAGCAAAGCACAAGAAAACGGTTTCGACGGAAGGCCTTCTGATAGTCACGCGCCAAAGACAGGCAACGCTTCACGTCCGTCGGGACGTAGGATCTTTTTAAGTAACACGAAGGCAATTTCCCATATATTAACAAAAAAATCTCCCGATTTTATAAATTATCTTTATTTTGGCATCAAACCGTGATAAATTAGATACATAAGCTACAAAAAGGGAGATTATTATGGCAACATATTCAAAATGCTTCCCTGCATGGGGGCCCTACGGCAAAAAGTATATGGGCATTTCAAGAATTGCAGACCACGATTTTGCAAACGGTGTCCGTTTTGATTTTACGGTTGCTCCGGCAATTTTCGGCGGAGACATAAAGGTACCAAACACTACCCTGCCGTCAGGCTGTCATCCGTGGAAATGCAGCCGAGATTATTCCCTGTTCACCTACAGATACGATCTTGAGTGGAAGGACAGAGTTTATGCCGAGGTCTCATACGTCAGACTCACCGACGAAAGCACCCTCGTCAGAACAGAAATTGTAAATAACACGGAGCTTATACAGAATTGCGTCATTAACTACTTTGAGTCCGTTGAATACCCCACCCCCTCGTATTGCAGACTTTCACTGCCCGAAAAGTGCGATTTCAAAAAGGCTCTTGAATACGACAGCTATAAGTATGCAATAACCCGTCCCTGGGATGAACAGAATGCGGACGGCTTCAAAAAAGGCGAATTTGCGGATAACAGATTTGTGGGCGGCTTCGGTCTTGGCGACAGAGCAGGAAAATGGCATATGCCTCACCGTGTCCTCCTCCCCTTCGGCGGTGAAAAGGGGGATTGCGTTTCACTCACAATGGATATTCTGAACAGCTATAAAAACCCCGTGCTTGCTGTCAGATACCGCAGTGCGGGCATTGAATATATCCAGGGCAAAATGGTGGGCGTCAATATCGTGCCTGCAACAGCTCCTGCATCATTTACACTCAACGAAAACACTGTTCTTCAATTTGAGATAGCGGATGAACCGACCATCAAGTTCTTCGATATCGGAAAAATACCCGAGGGACAGCTGAAAATAAATCTGGATTCTCTCGGTACGGGCGGAATAGAATTTGACTTTTTGTGTATCTGCGAAGAAGAGGATAAGGAAAAAATACTGGCGGAAATGATCCCCTACGAGTTTATTCCCGATTACAAAACCGAAAAGCACGCTCAGGGCGGATATATCACCCGATGCAGCTATAAAAACGTAGAGGGCAGATTTATTTTCAGAACCTTCAACGATAATACAAGACTCCGTACGATCGAAACCGGTGCCCTCGAAGACTGTATGACCGCAAGGCTCTCAAACTCCGATCCTACGTTTGATGACGTAACGGAAAGCTTTACCGGTGCATTTTCAAACAAGCACAGCGATGACGGCTTCTTCCTTGACTCAATAGTTCACACCATTTTCGTTCAGCCGAACAGCCGACACATTGAATATGCCGTTATTTCAAAGGGTGAAACTGAATACAGCTCCGCCGAAGTCTACGAAAAGCTTTACGAAGAGGGACTGAAAGAGGTTGATGCAGCGTGCTATAACGCAGAGGGTAAAAAATATGAGCTGAGCTGCGATATTCTTAAATCAACCGTAATGGTAAATGCAGTCTATCCCATTTACAAGCACGGCGAATATATAATCCATCATACCCCCGGAAAAAGATGGGACTGCCTTTATACCTGGGATTCAGGCTTCATCGGTCTTGGTATGAACGATTATTCCGAAACGTTTGCCGAGTACAGCCTTGACACCTACTTCAGCGACGAGAGCAACAAGGATTATGCATTTTTGCACCACGGCTCACCCGTTCCTGTTCAGATGTATCTCTATCTCGAAATGCTCAAGCGCAAAAACGATAAGACAAAGCTTCTTGAAATGTATCCGAGGGCAAAGCTATATTACGATTTCCTTGCAGGTAAGATTATGGGATCAACCACCGCTAAGCTCAAAAGCGGTCTGACCACTACCTACGATTATTTCTATTCCACCAGCGGAATGGACGACTATCCGGCTCAGGTTGCTATGATGGACAGAAATATCCGTGATACCACAGCTCCCGTCATCTCAACGTCACAGCTTATCAGATGCGGCAAAATCCTTAAAATGGTTGCTTCAAAGCTCGGCAAGACTCAGGACGTCAGAACCTATGAGGAGGACGTCGCAAGACTCACCGAGGCGCTCGGCAAGTATTCATGGGACAAGGACAGCGGATATTTCAGCTACGTGCTCCATGATGAGAATTATGAACCGTCGGGCTTTATGCTCACAGAGGACGGAGAAAACCTTAACAAGGGGCTTGACGGAATATACCCGATAATTGCAGGCGCCTGCAACGAGGAGCAGAAAAGAGCAATTCTCGGACACCTCAAAAATGAAAAGGAAATGCTTTCTCCTTACGGAATCAGTGCTGTTGACGTCACAGCCGGCTACTTTATGGTCAACGGCTACTGGAACGGAAATATATGGTTCCCCCACCAGTGGTTTATCTGGAAGGCTATGCTCGACCTTGGTGAAAGCGATTTTGCATACACCATCGCAAAGCTTGCTCTCGATATATGGAAGCGTGAGGTCGACTATTCATATTACACCTTTGAAATGGTAAACGTTGTCACCGGCAGAGGCGGCTGGTTCCATAACTTCGGCGGTCTTTCAACTCCCATAACAATGTGGACAAATGCTTATTTCAAGCCGGGCACGTTCAACACCGGCTTTGATATGTGGGTAGATACCGCTGAATTCAACAAGGAAAACACTCAGTTCAAAGCAGAAATAACCTACTTCGGGGAAAACAAAAAGTCCACCGTAATTGTAACGATGAACGAAAATCAAAGCTATAGGGTTACACTTGACGGTAAAGAAATTGAATTCTCCGAAAGATTCAAGGGAACTATTGAAATCCCCGTTTCGGTTGAAGCTAACACCGTTCACACCCTTGCAGTAGAAAAGCTGTAATTTCCTCCCCACGGGAAAACAGCTGTTTGCGACTAAGGCTAACCGCATAAATCCGACAGGAGGATAGGGTGACGGTAGTAATCCTAAGATCATCCGCCTCGTGCGTACGGCTCCGTACACAGCGGTTCAAGCAGACTAAATAAATAGACCTGTATGCTTCGGATACGTCATAATATCCCCTGTATACAGGTCTTTCGTTTGTTTTGGTACGTGCAGTCATACCGCTTTCACACTCAGGATTTTTGGTACAAATGACAATAACGGATCACCTGAAAAAATAGTGTTATTCTGCCTGACGTCAGAGTGATATTTTCACTAAAGTGAAAGTTATATTGAAACCTTTGGTTTCAGTGATATTTTATTCGCCGATAAACTTGCGAAGCGAATAACACTGTGCGAAGCACAATATCACTGCGAAGCAACAAAACTTGCCGAAGGCGAATAAAACTAAAAAGACGATTCCGAAGAATCGTCTTTTTCCGGTGGGAGTGTTCATAAGGGATTATAAATTAAGCAACTGTTTTTTCTTTTCGTCAAATTCTTCCTGCGTAATTACACCACTATCTAACAGTTCCTTAAATTCTTTTATTTTATCAACATCGGTTTTTTTTACATTCTCATTTACGTTTTTCTCATCTTCACCTACGATAAAAGATGCTCGTTTAACAAATGAAATGACTATAACGGCAAACATCAGCACTTCATAAACTAAAAGGTTTTCAATAGAATTGATATCCGTGATTCCGATAAATGTAATGTTTGTGAAAATAAAAATTATGATAGGCAAAGCACAATGAAGTTTACTGTCCGCTTTTTTGCTTTTAGAAATAGCAGAATATCCACACATCAATATGTTGATTGCCATAAGAGTATAGAACACAATATTAAAAAATGGAGATTCGATGATTACATCTGATAAAATGCCGGGTTTGGAAACATCAGGAAGTGCTGAATTGAAATAAACGATCTCTACTGTGCATCCCATAAAAAACGGCATTATAATTAAGATTATCTGTAATATTCCTTCAATTATATTGGCAATTTTTTTCTTCAAAATAAACACCTCTTATGTATTTTTATCTTGTTATACGGAACTGACTTGCCTCCTTAAATAAACTAACACAATTTATTTTCCGCAAAATAAAAAGTGCGCCAACCGAAGCCGACGCACAAAAAATGCAAGCTCCGATTGTCGCTACACAAACTGAAATAGAATAGGGGCATCAAAACCACAACTACTTCGTGGAGCCTGCATTTTTAACAAAACTCATAAAGTAATTGTGAGAACAAAAGGATATAATATCCCCTTTAAAATAAAAGAGATACCTCCATTCTGATATTCAGTTTGTGTAGCATATTAAGTATATCATATGGTTTGCAAC
>JAZOOE010000010.1:0-14338 GCA_045654865.1 Acutalibacteraceae bacterium
ATCAATATACGGCATATATACAGGAGTAATACCTGCATTACAAGTCAGATTAGCCACAAAGGTCTTTACAAAGGGATACATAGCATCATAAGTCAACACGTGAAGCTTTTCTTTTGATATGTCTGTCTTTATAATAAAATACCCTTTCATTACCACAACTATTCTGAATCTCTCAGGTGCATTTTTATCAAAAAGCTCTGCTCTGAATTCTCCCTGACAGGTATTGATTTTAGAATACCCTACATTATAAGAAACCTTTGTTCCGAGTTCAACCTTCACCTGTGCAGGCAATTTATTAGTAAATTCAACCGATTCGGCACGACAAAGCTTTAATTCAAAATCCTTCATAAAATCATTCTCCTTAATTACCTTTGATAAATCTAACATAATTACAGTAAAAACTCAATAGCAACCATTAATTTTCTTGAAATGAAAATTTAAATATACTATAATTAAACAAAAACTAAGGAGGAATACTATGAAGCGCAAAAAAATCATAATCACCCTTGTAATTACCCTTTCCTTACTGACTGCTGTTCTGATTTTCAGTTTAGGAAGAACTCCGTTAAGCTCAGATTTTACTATTGCCGCACATACCGATGAGCCACAGAGCTTTATTGCTCACAGAGGACTTTCCTCAATTTACCCTGAAAACACGATTCCTGCCATTCAGGGAGCTATCGATAATGGATTTTACG
Source organism: Acutalibacteraceae bacterium (assembly GCA_045654865.1). GTDB lineage: Bacteria > Bacillota > Clostridia > Oscillospirales > Acutalibacteraceae > RUG806. The sequence continues at coordinate 699 of JAZOOE010000010.1, forward strand.
GCGTTGAATTCGATATTCATACAACACAGGATGGTATCTGGATTCTCAACCACGACTCTGATATTGACAAAATGACCAACGGCACCGGCGACATTGACGAAATGACCTTTAATGAAATTCAACAATTTACCGTTGACCACGGTAACAATATCGAAAGCTATGCTGATCTCAAGCTCCCGAGACTCGAAGATGCATTAAAAATCATTGAGCCTTCCGGGATCATCCCATATATAGAAATTAAGGGTTATAACATTGATGCTTTCGAAAATCTGCTTCTTATACTTGAACAGCATAATCTCAGCGAAACAGCCGTCATTATCTCATTTGATATGGAGGCTCTGCTCGCAATAAGAAAGCTTGACAAAAATATTCAGCTTATGTACTGCACAAACACGCTGACAATGGAAGACGTTGATACGTGTATAGCAAACGGCAATATCGGTGTTGATATTAACTTCGGTCTAATCTTCAAAATGACCGACGAAGTAAAATATGCACAAGATAACGGACTGACCGTAGCATGCTGGACAGTAGATATTCCGTTCGCCGCAGACTTAATGAATTTCTATGGTATTAAATTTTTAACAACCAACAGAATTCTTCCCTAAACACAATAAAACGGTCCTGCTGACTAATATGTGAGCAAGACCGTTTTATTTTTCATAAAAAAACTGAGCTGAAACACCGAGGTATTCCAGCTCATAACAGACAAATACTGTTAAATTATTTTTCTTCCTTCTTCTTATGGAAAAGAAGCTTATCAACAGGGAAATAAAGGAAGAACTGAACAGCGGAGCAAACCATTGTTGCAATGTTCTTTGATGCAACCTCTTCAAGATTCCAGCCAACAAGTAAATCCTTAAGAGTAGGATTGAGCCATGCGGAGAAGAAAATAAGGGCAATTGTGAATACAATGTAGATAGGAAGAGCAACAGCAACGTTTGCACCTGAATTGAAGGTCTTTTCCTTGTTAACAAAGAATGCAACAATCTGAGCTACGATGTTAGCTACGTTACTTACGATAAAGTAACCGAGACCGCCAACTGCAACGGGATAAGCAAAGAAGAGCCAATTGAATTCCTGTGCGTAAAGCTCATGAATTGCAGGAATTTTATCAAGTGTGTTAAGAAGAACAAACTGAACGATCATTGCAAGAAGGCTTACAACGATGAACTTAACAAACTGCCAGACGGTAACAAGAAAGCTACCCTTCTCCTCAGCCATATTATCGATTTCTTTTAATTTTGCCATAATTAATACCACTCCAAAATTCATTTTGATTTATATTAACATATTACCGATTAAAAATCAACTCTAAAATATATAATTATTATCAATTTAAATCTTGACTATACAAATTCAAAAAAGTATAATTAAATGTAAGAAAATATCCGATAGGTGAGGCTACTACAGGGATATGGACTGCGGCCGCAAAACGGTGGAGACAACGTGCGCCGGTCAAACAGGATATATCGAATCAAACAAGGTATATTCCAACGCAGTTACACGGTAATTTACCACGCCCTGCAATGCTAAAGCTCAAGCGGTCAATAACGGAATTATCCTGCGGCCTCTCGGGCTGCAGTTTTTTTTGGTTATTTTCAAATTTATACAAAAAGGAAGTGAGTTTATGGATACAGGCGATGGCGGCGCGAATCCGAGCAGTCGAAGTTTTTGCAATATTACAGCTGTCCTTTTTCATACGGCTCACGTTTTTGCATAAGAGATTATACTCAGCTTCACTCTCGCTTTTGTGTTTGCTCCTGTATATAAGGCATCAGCCTAAATTTAAGAAAGGAGAAAAACACATGGATGAAATCAATGAAATCAATTTAGTTGAACAGGCTTTATCACTTCTTAGTGAGAAAAAGTTTGCCGCTCTGAGAACCCTGCTTGAAGAACAGAATCCCGCTGATATAAATGATATTATCGACGAGCTTTCAGATGAGAAATCATTTCTCATCTACAGACTCTTACCCAAAGAGCTTGCTGCCGAGGTATTTGTTGAAATGGATACGGACAAGCAGGAATTTCTCATTAACTTTTTCAGCGATTCACAGCTGAAGGATGTTTTTGATGAGTTGTATTACGACGATACAGCAGACATTATTGAGGAAATGCCCGCAACCGTTGTAAAAAGAATTCTCAAGGTCGTATCCCCTGATATGCGAAAGGCTGTAAACGAGCTTCTTAAATATCCTGAGGATTGCGCCGGAAGCATTATGACAACAGAGTTTGTCCGATTAAAAAAATCCTTTACCGTTTCCGAATCTCTGGATCTGATACGAAGCGTCGGAGTAAACAAGGAAACAATTTACACCTGTTACGTCACTGATGATAAAAATCATCTGATCGGAATCGTAACAGCAAAGGATCTGCTTTTATCTGAGCTCGACGAATCAATTTCCGAAATAATGGAAGAAAACGTTATTTCTGCGCATACTCTGGAGGATACCGAGGAAATTGCACTTATGTTCAGCAAGTATGACTTCCTCGCCCTTCCCGTTGTAGACAAAGAAAACAGACTTGTGGGCATCATAACCGTTGACGACGCTATTGACGTTATGCAGGAAGAAACAGAAGAAGACTTCTCTAAAATCTCAGCTATTACCCCGAACGACACGGAATATCTGAAAACTCCCGTTATTAAGCTTTGGGCATCAAGAATCCCTTGGCTGATGATACTTATGATATCAGCAACTTTTACGGGTATGATCATTTCAAAATTCGAAAGTGCGTTAGCTGTTTTACCAATCTTAACAGCATTTATTCCCATGCTGATGGGAACGGGAGGTAATGCGGGCAGTCAGGCTTCCGTTACAGTAATACGTGGTATATCATTAGGTCAGGTGGAATTCAAGGATTTCTTCAAGGTAGTATGGAAGGAATGCAGAGTATCGCTTCTTTGCGGAATTATACTCGGCATTGCGGCAGTCGGTAAGGTTATGCTTGTCGACAATCTCATAATGAACAATCCCGAGGTTACGGTGTTTGTCGCACTTGTTGTCGGCATTACGCTGTTTGCAACGATTGTTTCAGCTAAAATTATTGGCTGTATCCTCCCCTTGTTGGCAAAGCGAGTAGGACTCGATCCTGCCGTAATGGCAAGCCCCCTCATTACAACCCTGATTGATACCGTTTCACTTCTTGTTTATTTCTATTTTGCTACCCTAATTCTTAATATTTGACATACAAAAAAGCAGTCGGGTCCCCGACAGCTTTTTTTATTAGAAATCAGCACCGTTCCAGCCCCAAACGGTTGAAGGCGCATACCTTATATATATCCTTGCAGGAGAGATATTGAGCTTTTCACTCATATATTTACATATACGCGCAGTAAAACGGTCTGCGGCCACCTCATTAACGTCTCCGAAAAGCTTTACCTCAATAAAAGCGGAATCTTCCGCAGAATCTCCCTTAAACCAGATTTTGCAATTATCTGAAATTGAACACATAAGCCAATTTTCGCTTTTACCGGGAAACAATTCTATTGCCTCACCAAATTCTGACTTTAACTGTTCAAGCTGAGCTTCAGAAAGCTTGCTTGAAATTTTAGCATCAATAAAAGGCATAATAAACTCCTCCTTAATATTTCGGGACTGTTCAATCCTCAGAACAGTCCCGATAAATTTTATTTTACTACCTCGACGGTAATTACGGCTTTTTCGCCGTTAATATCCCATTCCTTTGAAACTGAATAGCTCTCGCCTATCTTAACCGTATCAGCAAGAACGTCAGATGCGATTTCAGCAGTATTCGTACTAACGATTGCTTCAAGCTTTTCAGAAGCAGAAATGCCGACTCTGATATGATCCGTAACGTTAAAATCAGAATCCTTACGCATGGTCTGAATCTTTGAGATAAGCTCTCTTACATAGCCTTCAGCTATAAGCTCATCCGTAAGCTTAGTATCAAGAGATACCGTAAATCCGTTATCGGAAAGTGAATAAGAATCATCGATCTGCTGAGCCGAAATAAGAAGATCATCAGCTGTAAGCTCAATATTACCGATAGAAACAGAAAGTGTGATAAAGCCCTTTGAATCAAGCTCCTTCTTTGCAGCAGAACCATCAAGTTTTTCAAGAAGCCCTCTGATCTCACCAAGCTGCTTACCGTACTTCGGTCCGAGAGTCTTAAGCTGAGGCTTAAAGGTATATGAAACGAGTCCGTCTGCATTATCTGCAAAATCAACGGATTTTACATTAAGCTCATCACGGATAATTTCAGCATACATCTCATCAAGCTTGCTTTCTGAAACAACGGTAATTGCATTCAGAGGCTGACGATTCTTAATATTTGCGCCGTTTCTTGCAGCACGTCCGAGCACAACAATATTAAGAACCTGATCCATATTCTTTTCAAGATCTGCATCAATGTAAGCCTCATTTACTATGGGGTAATCGCAAAGGTGGATGCTTTCGGGAGCTGACTTATCAATTGAGCATACAAGATTTCTGTATATATCCTCTGACATAAAGGGAATAAGCGGAGCCGATGCTTTTGCGATTGTAACAAGGGCAGTATAAAGTGTCATATATGCATTGATCTTATCCTGAGGAAGGCCCTGAACCCAATAACGTTCACGACCACGTCTTACATACCAGTTTGAAAGCTCATCAACAAAGCTTTCATGCGCCTTTGCAGACTCGGGAATACGATAATTGGCAAGGTGGTCATCAACCTCTTTTACAGTTGAATTAAGACGAGACAGAAGCCACTTATCCATTACGGGCAGATTATCATAATCAAGCTCATACTTGGTAGCATCGAACTTATCAATATTTGCATAAAGAACAAAGAATGCGTATGTATTCCATAACGTACCCATGAACTTTCTCTGTCCCTCCTGAACTGCTTTTCCATAGAAGCGATTGGGCAGCCAGGGTGCTGAGTTGGTATAGAAATACCAACGAATAGCATCTGCACCGTAAGTTTCAAGTGCTTCAAAAGGATCAACCGCATTACCCTTGGACTTGGACATTTTCTGTCCGTTTTCATCCTGAACGTGACCGAGAACAATAACGTTCTTATAGGGAGCCTTATCAAAAATAAGTGTTGAAATAGCAAGAAGAGAATAGAACCATCCTCTCGTCTGGTCAACAGCCTCAGAGATGAAGTCTGCGGGGAACTGCTTATCGAAAAGCTCTTTATTTTCGAAAGGATAGTGATGCTGCGCAAAGGGCATTGAGCCTGAGTCAAACCAACAGTCAATAACCTCGGGAACACGCTTCATTTCCTTACCGCATTCAGGGCATTTAAGCGTTACAGCATCAATGTAGGGACGGTGAAGCTCGATATCATCGGGACAATTATCTGACATTGATTTTAACTCTTCAATACTTCCGATACAATGTCTGTGCCCGCATTCACATTCCCAGATGTTAAGAGGCGTACCCCAGTAACGGTTACGGGAAAGGCCCCAATCCTGAACGTTTTCTATAAAGTTACCGAATCTGCCCTTACCGATGCTTTCAGGCATCCAATTGATGGTATTATTATTCTTTACAAGATCATCCTTGACAGCAGTCATTTTGATAAACCAGGATTCCCTTGCATAGTAAATGAGAGGTGTGTCGCATCTCCAGCAATGGGGATAATCATGCTCGAACTTAGGAGCATCAAAAAGAAGACCATCCTTTTCAAGATCAACAAGAATAGGCTTGTCTGCATCCTTAACAAACATTCCCGCATAGGGAGTTTCTTCAGTCATTTCACCCTTTGAATCAACAAACTGAACAAAAGGAAGACCGTATTTTCTGCCAACGTTAGCATCATCCTCACCGAACGCAGGAGCAATATGAACGATACCTGTACCATCGGAAAGAGTTACGTAATTATCACAGGTAACATAATGTCCCTTGATCTTCTGCTTTTCAACTGACTTTCCCGTGCACTCAAACAGGGGCTCATATTCCTTTCGTTCAAGAGCTGTACCGGGGAAGGTTTCAAGAATTTCATAAGCGGGTGTTCCCTCTTCTCTCTTAAGTCCGCCGAGCACCTTATCAAGAAGAGCCGTTGCCATATAATAAGTATAACCGTCGCAGGCCTTTACCTTACAATATTCATTTTCGGGATTGACACAAAGAGCAACGTTTGAGGGCAAAGTCCAGGGGGTTGTTGTCCAAGCTAGGAAATATGCATCCTCACCCTTAACCTTAAAGCGAACAACTGCCGAACGCTCCTTTACGCACTTATATCCCTGAGCAACCTCATGAGAAGACAGAGGAGTACCGCAACGGGGGCAATAAGGCACGATCTTGAAGCCCTTATAAAGAAGCTCCTTTTCCCAAATTGTTTTAAGAGCCCACCATTCAGACTCAATGAAATTATTATCATACGTTACATAAGGATCGTCCATATCAGCCCAAAAGCCGACAGTTCCAGAGAAATCCTCCCACATACCCTTATATTTCCATACGCTTTCCTTACACTTGTCAATAAAAGGAGCAAGACCATATTCCTCAATCTGTTCCTTGCCGTCAAGACCGAGAAGCTTTTCAACCTCTATTTCAACGGGAAGTCCGTGAGTATCCCAACCGGCTTTTCTGGGAACCATCTGTCCCTTCATTGTGTGATAACGAGGAATCATATCCTTGATAACACGCGTAAGAACGTGCCCGATATGCGGCTTTCCGTTTGCCGTGGGAGGTCCGTCATAAAACACGTAAGATTCACAATCAGCACGGGATGCCATACTTTTTCTGAAAATATCATTATCTTTCCAGAACTGTTCAACCTTTTTTTCGCGTTCAACGAAATTAAGATTGGTAGATACCTTTTCGTACATAAAATATCCTCCTAATAAAAAATCCCCTTTGTCATTAACAGGACAAAGGGTTCTTCGTTTATACCACCTATTAACATACTTAAATATGCTGTCCCTTTAACGGTGGACCTCCGACCGACCTTACTGCAAATTCGGATCGACAACTCCAAAGTGATATTCAACATAATCTACTAAAACAAGGCTCGCACCATTCCCCTGCTCTCTGAGTTTTTCGAATTATGTCTACTCTCTTTTTCTCAGTCTTTTTATTATCTATATTATACTAAAATAAATGATAAAATTTGTCAAGTATTTTTTCTCGGCAAGACACCTGCGATATTAATAATCATAAAATAAAACGAGGAGGTAAAATCATGTTAAAAAAACCATCTATCAGTGTAATCGGCGGAGACACGCGTCAGATATTTGCTGCCGATTACCTTCATAATGAGGGATATTCCGTTAAAATTTACGCCTGCGAACACGGCAAAACTCCTTCAAAACTGAAAACGTGTAATTCGATAAAAGAGGCATTTGATTCCGAGGTAATAATTTTACCGTTACCCGTATCTAAATCTGCAGGATTATTAAACACACCGTTATCATCGAGCGAATTACAGCTGAAGGATTTAATTGAAGCAACCGTCAGCAAAAATCTCATTTATCTCGGCATGGCTCAATCGGGACTGTTAAAGCAGCTTACAGCTAAAACCGATTACGTTTTTGATTATTATAAGGATGAAGCGTTTAATCTGAAAAATGCCCGCCTGACGTCAGAAGGAATCATATCAATTTTACTGGAAAAATTGTCCGTTTCAATTATTGACTTAAAGGTTGCAATAACGGGATTCGGAAGAATAGGATTTTTCACCGCTGACTTATTGAACAAGCTGGGCGCGAGAGTAACGGTTTTTGCAAGAAATTCACAGCAGCTGACAAAAGCTCAGTTAACAGGTAATACCGCAATACACTTATCTCGTTTAGACTATTATGCCGATTGTTTTGATTGTGTTATTAATACCGTTCCGTACCGTATAATCAGTGAAGACTTCATAAAGAATACAAGGGGTGATTGCCTGCTTATGGAAACTGCAAGCGCTCCCTACGGATTCGATTTCAGCATATGTGAAAAATACAACAAAAACGTTATAAAGGCTTTTTCCTTGCCCGGCAAATCTGTTCCTAAAAGTGCAGGGATCGTTATTGCGCAGACCATTGATAATCACTTGAAGGAGGTGTTTTCTTGACACCTAAAAATATCGGCTTCGCCTTAACAGGATCTTTTTGCACGTTCAGCAAAGCTTTAACGGAAATTCAGAATTTGAAAGATGCAGGGTACAATATAATTCCCATAATGAGCGGTAATGCATATTCAACCGACACAAGATTCGGAACAGCTGAGCATTTCAGAAGTGAGATTAAAAGAATTACCGAAAATGATATCATTTCAGATATCGCTCAGGCTGAGCCCATAGGACCTCGTAAGCTTCTCGATCTGTTAATCATTGCTCCTTGTACCGGCAATACTCTTGCAAAGCTTGCTAATGGTATTGCGGATACAAGCGTTACTCTGGCCACAAAATCCCATCTGAGAAATTCACGTCCTTTGCTTATTGCAGTATCCACAAACGATGCTCTTGCCGGTGCCGCAAAAAACATCGGAAATCTTTTAAACTATAAAAACGTTTATTTTGTTCCGTTCAGACAAGACGATCCGGCAACAAAGCCTCGCTCCATAGTGGCGGATTTCTCAAAAATCCTCCCTTCCGCCGAGGCCGCTCTTCTCGGAACACAGATCCAGCCTATTATTATATAACATATTCAATAATATAATCTGTATATTTCCTCTGAAATCTTCTTAAAAACGGGAGCACAATCCAATGCGGCGGTGCTTCCGTTTTCATTAAAAACAACAACTGTGTATCGGGGTGACTCATACGGAAAGAAACCTGCAAACCAGGTACATAAAATCTCTTCACCGTTATCATCATAACGTCCGGTTTGTGCTGTAGCTGTTTTTCCCGCCGCCTCAATATAAGTTGAGGCAGCATTTTTTCCCGTTCCGTTAATCATATTGTTATATAGCGCTGTTTTTATTATTTCACACGTATTTTCCTCAACAACACTATAATTAATATCTGACTTATAGTAGGCATAAATCTTACCGGAATCATCAATAAGATTTCTGAGAATTGTCGGCTCTTTATATAATCCTCCGTTTGCAATCACAGAATATGCTGCAGCAAGCTGAACGGGTGTTGCAAGAAGCTCACCTTGCCCGAAACAAATATTTGCCAATTGCGCATCCGAGGTAATAGAGCTGCATGTCGGCAAGGTGCCCGATGCCGAGCTCAATGCAGAACAGAAATCCGTGTTTTTACCGAACCCGAATTCAGACAAGCATGATATAATTTTTTCCTTTCCTGAATTTATACCGATATTGATAAAATAACAATTACAAGAATTTTCTATTGCAGAATTCAGATCAGAATAACCGTGTGAATTATAATTAAAGCAAGCAAATTGGGTTGAGTTAACGACTGTAGCACCTGAACATTCAAACATTTCGTATACATTTATGCCGTTTTCTATTGCCGCAGCCGCAATAAACGGTTTAATTACCGAACCCACGGGATACGCATTGAATGATCTGTTCAGAAAGGGTTGATTTTCCCCGTTTAATGCTGCCTGAAGATTATTTATATCATAACAAGGAAAACTTGCAGTTGCCAATATTTCAAAAGAATTTACATCCATAACAACAACTGCTCCGACATCAATACCGCTTTCACAGATCGCTTTTTCAACAATCCCCTGAATATTTTTATCTATCGTCAATACTACACCTGCCGGAGAATCATAGTTATTGTTGTCAATAATCAAGCCTTTTCCCGAAAGTGCCTCTCCTCTCGAATTCACCGAAAGCTGTGCGGAAATTTTTCCGCCCGCATCATTTAAGATTTTATCAAACGCTTTTTCTATTCCGCAGACGCCGTTACCATCTGCATCCGTGTACCCTATAATATGCCCCAGCATACCGATTTCAGAATAACGAGTGATCGCAGTATATTCTTTGATATATTCATTTTCGTTTATATCCTGATTTTCCGACGTGATCACTACAATACCGTCATCAAAGCTCTCATCTCTCTCAGAGGATAACAAAAGCTCATTAATTAAACCATTAGTAACCGAATTTGAGATAACTATACACCTTTTAATCTTTTCATTATTTACGAGCGGTAGTAAGTTTCTGTCGTAAATATACCCTCTTGACTCTTCTAATACAATGGTTTTAGTTGATTGTTCCGCAGAAACTGACTCAGATATCCGAGATTGAATTAAAATTATTTTAACGAAGCAAACACAAAATACAAAACAAACTGCGGCAAATAAGTGTATATGCCTTTTATAATCCTTATATAATTTCATAATAATATCACCGAATATATTTTTTCCCTTAATAATAAAATATTACAAATATAATCAAAAAAAGTTTAGTTATTGAATTTTCTGAGTAAAAATATTATAATGTTAAAAAATGTTAAGGAAGATAAGAATGCCATTAAAAGAAATGCCGGCATTTATTATGTCTCATAAAAACGTCAAGCAATCAATCATTTATTGCTGTGCCTCCTGCTTTTGTCTGCTTCTTCAGCTTATTCTTATGGACAAAACGGCAATCAGCGTAGTATTTGACATAATAATACCGTTTACAGCTGCGGTTTGCTTTGCTTGTTATGCAATAACTATGGCAATGGACAGACCGATTATACTGATTTGTCCCCCTACCGTATATTTTGTTTCTCTTTTGCTGAATCAATTAATATCAGTTGAAGTAGGAGCAAAGGATACATATCCTTTTATAACTCTGATAGAGATGATCCCCTATGCTTTCTTCTGCGTAGCAGTTGCAACCTGTAAATTCAAAAAGATTACTGATATTATATTAAGAGTCTTCGGAATCGGATTAATGATAACAGGTTTAATTCTTGCCGTTTTGGCAGTATTTTTCAGAATAATAATTTTCATAAACCGCATACACTATCTAATGAATACATTTGGTATGATTGCAGGATTTTTCGCTGTAATTTTTATATATGCAACAATGATTGAGCTGTTAAAAATAGCCGGAACAAAAAAGAGAAACAGACACAACACCGAAACTCCTTCAGAAAATCAAATATGATTTTAATAAAGCTGACTTTATCTTTAAGGGATTGCGCCGAAAGGCACAATCCCTTATTTTTATACAAAAAAAAGAGAGGTAACACAGATCACTCTGTATTACCTCTCTTGTTTATTCAATATCGCAACAAATAAAGCTCAGGCTTTATTTTCCCGAATTAATATTTGGGGCGCTTAATGTAGCTTGTATGAAGAATTTCGTGAGCCTTGTGAGAATTGGGTTCACCGAAATATTCAGCATATATTGCCTTTACATCGGGGTTAAGATGAGACTTTCTTACGGGAAGGTTCTTATCATCATTGTAAAGACCGGCTGCACGCTTTGCACGGATATCAACGTTGTTATGAACAGAAGCCGGCTGGATAGGCTGACCGCCGCCGTTTACACAACCGCCGGGACAAGCCATAACCTCGATGAAGTCATAGGTTTTTTCACCTGACTTGATCATTTCAAGGAGCTTCTTAGCATTCGCTGTACCTGAGGTTACAGCAACCTTGATTTCATTACCTGCAATTGTGTAGGTTGCTTCCTTGATACCGGCTACGCCTCTGACGTCGCTGAATTCAAGATTCTGAAGCTCTTCACCTGTAAGAGTTTCGTAAGCTGTACGAAGAGCAGCTTCCATAACACCACCGGTAGCACCGAAGATTGTACCTGCACCTGAACCGAGTCCGAAGGGAGCATCAAATTCTTCATCAGCAAGCTGATTAAAAAGAATACCTGCCTTCTTGATCATTCTTGCAAGCTCTCTGACAGTGATAACAGCATCAATATCAGCAAGGCCTTCAACAGCTGTGTGCTCAAGTCTTTCAGCCTCGAACTTCTTAGCTGTACAGGGCATTACACTTACAACATAAATATCAGCGGGATCAATGCCCATCTTTTCTGCATAATATGTCTTAGCTACTGCACCAAACATACCCTGAGGAGACTTACAGGAAGAAAGATTGGGAATAAACTCGGGATAATAGGTTTCGCAGAACTTTATCCATCCGGGTGAGCATGATGTGATAAGAGGAAGATTCTCTTTCTTGGTATATCTTCCAAGGAACTCTGTTGCTTCTTCCATAATTGTAAGGTCAGCAGAGAAATTGGTATCAAATACCTTATCAAAGCCAAGAGCTCTGAGAGCAGCAACAAGCTTGCCTGTTACAACTGTACCCATTTCATAGCCGAACTCTTCACCGAGACCAACTCTTACTGCGGGAGCAGTCTGAACAATTACGTGCTTTGAGGGATCATTAATAGCATCAAGAACTTTCTGAGTATCGTCTCTTTCAGCAATAGCACCCGTGGGACAAACTGTGATACACTGTCCGCAGGAGATACAAGAGGACTCTGCAAGAGGCTTCTCAAAAGCACAACCGATATGAGTATCAAAGCCTCGAGCATTAGCACCGATTACGCCAACTCCCTGATTCTTTTCACAAGCAGCAACGCAACGACGGCAAAGAATACACTTTTCATTGTCTCTATACATATGAGAAGCTGATCTGTCGATCTCTGAAAGAGTCTTAGGACCTGCAAAAGCTGTCTCAGTATCGATGCCGTAATCATGGCAAAGCTTCTGAAGCTCACAGGAGCCTGATCTTACACAAGAAAGACATTCCTTCTTGTGATTTGAAAGAATAAGCTTAAGAGTAGTTCTTCTTGCTTCGATTACCTCGGGAGAATTTGTAAAGATCTCCATTCCTTCATTAACTGGGAAAACACAAGCTGCTACAAGGCTTCTTGCGCCCTTAACCTTAACAACGCAGATACGACAAGCACCGATTTCGTTGATTTCCTTAAGGAAGCAGAGAGTAGGAATTTCAATTCCTGCCATACGGGCAGCTTCAAGAATAGTGCTGCCGGCGGGAACGGTATAGTCTCTGCCGTTAATTTTAATATTTACATCAGCCATTTTTCCGTTCCTCCTTATTTCTTGATGATAGCGGCGAACTTACATTTTTCAATACAAGCACCGCACTTGATACATTTGGACTGGTGGATAACGTGAGGATTCTTTACTGTACCTGAGATTGCGCCGACAGGGCAAACCCTTGAGCAAAGTGTACAGCCCTTACACTTATCTTCAATAATTGTATAAGAAAGAAGACTCTTACAAACACCTGCGGGACATTTCTTGTCAACAACGTGAGCATAATACTCATCCTTGAAGCGCATGAATGTTGAAAGCACGGGGTTGGGAGCTGTCTGTCCGAGACCGCAAAGTGAGTTTTCCTTTATATAGTTACAAAGCTTTTCCATCTCATCAAGATCCTGGTGAGTACCCTGACCGTTTGTGATCTTTTCAAGAATTTCATAAAGTCTCTTAGTACCGATACGGCAAGGTGTACATTTACCGCAGGACTCGTCAACTGTAAACTCAAGGAAGAACTTTGCAATATCAACCATACAGGTATCCTCGTCCATAACGATAAGACCGCCGGAACCCATCATAGCACCCTGTGCAACAAGGTTATCATAGTCGATTTCTATATCAAGCATTGATGCAGGAAGACATCCGCCGGAAGGACCGCCTGTCTGAGCTGCCTTGAAGGTCTTGCCACCGGGAATACCGCCGCCGATTTCTTCAACAACCTCACGAAGAGTTGTACCCATAGGAATTTCAACAAGACCGGTACGATTGATCTTACCGCCGAGAGCAAATACCTTTGTTCCCTTGGACTTTTCAGTACCCAT
>JAZOOE010000011.1:0-46880 GCA_045654865.1 Acutalibacteraceae bacterium
TTGCCGCTTACCACGAAAGCGTTGTATATTGCTCAGTTTGCGGCGAGGAAATCTCAAGAACACCCGTAAACGGCACAACGCTTCCTCACACAGAGGAAAAGATACCCGCCGTTGCTCCCGATTGCGATACGGACGGTCTGACAGAGGGCGTTAAGTGCTCCGCTTGCGGAGACATTCTTACCGCTCCCGAAAAAGATCCCGCAAAGGGACACACACCCGCTGAGGCAGTTATTGAAAACGAGGTAGCTGCAACCTGCAAGATTGCGGCATACCACGAAAGCGTTGTATATTGCTCAGTCTGCGGAGAGGAAATTTCAAGAACACCCGTAAACGGCACAACACTTCCTCACACAGAGGAGGAAATTCCTGCTGTCGCTCCCTCCTGCACTCAGGCAGGCTGGACAGCCGGTAGCAAGTGTACCGTCTGCGGTGACGTTGTAACAGCTCCCGAGACAGTAGGAAAGCTGGCACACGATATGGGTGAGTGGGTTCAGATTACTGCTCCCTCCTGCACTGAAGAGGGCCTTGAAGAGGCTCAGTGTAAGGTATGCGGATATACACAGCAGAGATACACCCCCGAAAAAGAGCACGATTATGACGAGAACGGCGTCTGCACCGAATGCGGAAAGGAAGAAACCTGTATTCATATCTGTCACAGAGACGACAATATCTTTGCAAAGGCAGTATGGTCAATAATCCGCTTTATCTGCAGCATTTTCGGTATCGGCAAGACCTGCTCCTGCGGTGAAGCTCACTATTGATTTCGTTGCAATAGCTTATTGTAATTACTGAATAAAAAAAGAAGCTGCAGAAGAAATTTTGCAGCTTCTTTCAATCAGTGTCGTATTATAATTCTGTCGATGATAAATCGGTTTTTATATTTTTATTCTTACGGAAAACGGCTCGCCTCTCTGATGAAAGGCAGCCGTTCTCTTTATGTGCTTTATGTTGAAATTTTATCGGTAAAAATGATCATCTCCTTTTATTATGATTTATATGCTTCTGATTATTTTTTTGAAAGGTGATTAAGAACAATATCGAGCATTTTGTTATCTGCTGTCATGATTGCACTATCAGCACAAGCCCCCTTGAAGATGACCTCGGCAAGAGCATCAAGATTCTTTTCAAGGAAAAGCAATACCTCAAAGATACCTTTTTCTATGATCTTTTCGGAGGGAGCTGAATTTTCACATTCAATGAAATGCTTTGTGCGGATTTCTCCGTCATCGTAATCAAGCTCAAAAATCGTGTTGTCATCAATGGAGCGGTTGTTGACTCTGCAGATAAAGTCTGAAAGTCTTTCCATCATATCGTCATCATTGATGTCGGCTCTTACTGGGATCTGAGCGTAAATGGTGAAGCTGTCATCTCTTACGACTATCTTGTGTATGACGTTGTTTATAACTGCGTTAACAGAGGTGACAAAGGTGAATATGTTTTTGTTTCCGTTAAAGGAATAGTCAACTCCTGTTTTATTGAAAAATTCTGTGAGGACAAGCTTTGTTGCAACTGAAGTTTTAGTATCTGACATAATATTTTTCTCCTTAATATAATTGATTTTTTTCTGATTGATTATTCCTCTGTGTCATCGATGTCTTCTGTCGCATCGGTTACGTCCAAGGGGAAGTCGTCTGCATCCTCGCCGTCTGTTGAATCATTAATCTGCTCTGCAACAGCGGCTGCTCTTTCTCTGAGTGCCTTGATGAGCTCATCCGGTGACGAGCCCTCCATGCCCAATGCCTTTGAAAGCATATCTGCAAGTGAAGTGGGCTTATTATCAGTGCCTTCGACCACTTCTTTTACCGGCTTGTCCGTGTATAAGATGTCCATAATGCCCTGAGAAAAGCGCTTTACCATGAGGGCGGGGTAGAATAAGGAATTTGCGATCATTTCATCTGTAAGCTCCATATCGTCGCAGGGAACCTCAAAAACGCTCTGAATCTCTCCGTCATTTCTGTCAAAATCAAAATGAGTTCTGATAAGGCTGTTGTTTATACGGCAGAAGAATTCATTTATTCTCTTGACTTTAGTTTCATCGGTTGTGTCTACCTTTACGGGGATCTTTCCGAGCACGATAAACTTGTTTTCCTTTATAATGAAAAGGTAGGAAAGTGACGAAATTGCACCGTCGAGTCCCGTGGCAAGAATAAATCTTCCCTTGTCCTCATCAAAGTGGTATTTGAGCTCGTGCTCATCAAAGTTGTTGATGATCTTCTGTGCGATTTCGTGTGAGTAAGTTCTTGTTGACATAATAATTTCTCCTTTGTGATTTTTATGATTTTTCAAGGGTGTTTCCCTTGCTGATACTAATATAAACTATCCTATAAATGTATTTTTCGGGGGGTGATTTTATGCTCAGTCTTTTCGTAACAAGGCTTCAAGCTTGCCTTTTGTCATTTTTATAGCAGCATCTGCCGAAATACCGTAGAAGATTATGGCAAAAACAGATTCCGCAACCTCCTCTGTGAAGGCGGTAATAGAAAGCAGTGCTTCCGTGATGACGTCAACAGAGGGCTCAGAGCCTTCGCTTTCAATAAAGGTCTTACAGCTTATCTCACCGTCCTCGGGATCGATTTCAAGAAGTAAGGAGTTGTGCGTGTAATTCATTCGGCAGATAAAATCGTATAAAGCCGCAACCGCTCTTTTGTCGGTCATATCTGCTCTGATGGGAAGTAAATTTACAATAGCACAGCCTTCATCGTCAACTAATATGGATTTGACGGTTTTGCTGATTCTGCCGTGTAAGGATGCATCATATCTGAAAAGTCCGCGCTCCTCATCGTATGCATAGATAATGTCGAGGTTCTCAAGAATTGAGTGAATGTTTTCGATAAAAGCTTCTGATGTTGTCATTTTGTTTTTCTCCTTTGTGTTTTTTTAGTTTTGTTTTCAGCTTGCTTGTCTTCTTGATTCAATTGATTCTTCACACGCTCTTATAATGTCGCATATGTCCTTGTCGGAATGCATGGCAGTAAGAAGCGCTCCGATATAATCTCTGATAAGAAGCATTGTGCAGGCGAAGGCGTTTGTTATCATTTCGTCGGAAAGCTCCATATTGTCGAAGTTTACGCTGTATCTTGCCTGTATATCTCCGTCGGAAGAATCAAAGAAAAAGTGGACACGAGACATGCCGCTGTCTACACGGCAGAAAAATTCATTCATTCTTGCAATAACCTTTTTGTTATCGGGATCGGCGTTTACGGGAAGGCTTCCGATAAGTAAAAAGTGACTCTTGTGAATAACGGCGTGAAAATTTATCTGACCGAGAAGAGGGGAAACGGCTGTTGAAAAGTGTATAATTCCTGCTTCCTCATCAAAATCGTAATGAGGGCTTTGGTGGGCCTCAAGATGCTCCATAATCTTAGTTGCTGCATCCATTGAATATTCTCTTTCTGACATAATAATTTCTCCTTTTTGATTTTTATGATTTTCCAAGGTTTTTTTCCCTTGCTGATACTAATATAAGCTATCCTGTAAATGTATTTTTCAGGGGGGGATTTTTTGAGGGGGGGGTGATATACAGGGTGCCGAAAATACCCTTGAATGCCGAAAGGAGCTCTCTGCAGTCTTACGTCCTGCAGAGAACTCCTTTTTGTTGAATATTACTTTTTAAGGCTTTTGGCTTTTAATCTTCAATTACTGTCATGCTGTGAATGTCCACACGCTCTGCGGTGAAGTGTATTCCCTTATGGTCAAAGGTAAAGGGAACGTCTGTGCCCTCGGGTGCAAGATATACTCTTGAAGGCTTTTTGTCTGCCTTTACGGTACATTCCACGTTATAAAGCGGAACGGTGTCCTCAATGACCTCGGTGTTTTTGCCTCTGACGGTGGTGTGAGCAAAAAGAAGATGGAGAATGCTTCTCTTTTCAGTCTCCTGTCTTGTAAGAGTCATAACAGCCTTATCGGGAATTGCGGCACTTGCCGAAACGTTGTCTCCCAGCATAGTCTTTATTACGTGAGTGAATATCTCCTTGAAGCAAAGATGTCCGTGAATGGCATAGGCTCTGAAAATGTCCCAGCCTATATAGGCTATATTTCCCTTTCTGACTACTGCGGGGAAGGACTGCTCCTCATTGTTGGGAGCGTGCATGTGTGAGCAGAAATGCTCTCTCGTACGGTTGAAGAAGGGATCCTGTCTGTAAGCCGATACTATGCCGTCATTAAGTCCCAGCTTGTAGGATTTACAGCGCATAATGTAAGCGGTATCTCCGTTTACCGTGGGGAAGCAAGGTACAAAGTACGTGGGGGAAAGCTCGTTCTCGCCCAAAAATTCGGCACCCGTGTCAAGTAAGAAGCTGCCGTCTCTTACAATGCTTTCGCCGCTTGCAATAACAAAGCCGCCGTTTGCCGTAAATTCCTTTACCTTGGCAATAAAGCTGTCGGAAATGCCCGCAACGTCAGGAAGAATGAGAAGCTTATAGCCCGTCAGCTCGGCTGTTTCGTCAATGAAATTATAAAGATAATTGTTTTCAAGCAGCATTCTGTTTGCGCCCGTGTCAGCAGGCTCGTTTCTGTTGCCGGTATATTCCTCTGCGCTGAGCACCGCTATATCCGCAACGTTTAAGGCGCCCTTGAGCCATGGCTCTCTTTCTCTGATTCTTGAATATGCCTTGCCGATAAGAGAATAGGTGACCTCGTTCATTTCACCTGAGGAATGCATCTGATCTCCGATGGAGCAGCCGGCGCCGTTCATAACGCTGAGAGCCGTTTCATAAATAAGGGCATTGGGATGCTTGAAGCCGCCGAATTCTCCCCAGCTCTGATGGAATTTGCCTGTCATTCCAAGATATTCCTTATCTCCGAGAGTTCTGACATAAGCGGCGGATAAGGGGAAGTGATCATATCCCCAGCCGCCTGTGGGGAGGCTTTCAAGCTCAAGGTGGGTATTGTAATTTATAAAGGTATGATTACCCTTGGGGATGTGTCCGCTGTTATGGAAAATTGTAGCCGTATCGCTGTGGCGTCTCACAGCCGCATTTACAGCGTTAGCGTATTTATCAAAAACAACCGTTGCGAATTTGTTGAGATGCTCCTCGTTGGTTACGTCCATTCCGAGCGCCTTCATATCGCGGATACAGCTTTCGCATACGCAGGTTTTGGGTGATATTATATCAAGGAAAATGCCGCAGGGGTTATAAAGCTCCATAACCTCCTCGATCTGATCGCAAAGCGCCCCCAGGTAGCCCGTGTTGAAGCAAAGAAGATGGAAGTGAGCCTCATTGTGAACCTTTTCTACCTCCTTTTCATCAAGGGAGTGGATTCTTCTCCATTCGGGGTGGGCATCATATGCCTTTTCGTCAAGACCTGCGGAAATATATACGGGTGCGTTTACACCAAGCTCACGGCAGACCTCAAGCTGTGCGCCCAGAAGATCGAAATCAAGTCCGGGATGCATTTCGTTTGCCTTTGTGGGGTGATATGACCAGCCGTGATGGCATTTTGAAAATACGGTAATGGAATCAACGTTTCCGATTTTAAGAGCTTTTGCAAACTGCTCCTTTGAAAATTTTTCACCTACCTTGAGAAGCGGTGAGGTGTGAAAATCAAGATGTACCTGACGAAGTCTCATAATATTCATCCTTTCTGTTACTTAATATTATTAAACAGCAAAAGCTTTGTTTTTGTCAAGCATCGTGATGTCTTATATGGGATAAAATCTGTGCAACGGCTGTATTTTTATATGATTTTCGGAATATATGAAAAAGCCCCGAGAAAACAAAGCCGCCCCGATTCGTGATTCCGGCACAAATCGGAGCAGCTCATTCCTTGAAGCTTTTTAATTTGTCGAGAGTATTTTAGCTTTGACCGGCTTTTTCCTTGGTCGGTAGTTTAAGCCTTATGTCTGCCGTGAACGTCAGATTCTGACAGTCATAAATCAGGTCGCCGTTATATTTCTTAATTGTCTTGTTGACGTTTTTCGTTCCGATACCGTGCTCGGCGCGGTTTTTCTTGGTGGTTTTCAGTGTATTATTCTTGCCGATCTTAACGTCCTTTTCCACGGGATTTGATACGCTGAGAATAAGGTTGTTGTTTCTGACGGCTGACTCTACTCTTATGGTACATCCGCTGAGCCTCTCCGTTGCCTCAATGGCATTGTCAATGGTATTGCCGAGAATCGTGCATATATCCTTATCCTCAATTCCCTCTGACGGGAACTGACCGCTGAACACTATTTTATTATCCGACTGAGCGGCAACCACTGCCTTTGTGTTCAATATGGTGTCCGCTATGAAATTGCCCGTGGATATTTTATTCAGCGTGCCCGAAATATCCGCATTCATAGCGTTTATATATTCTCTTGCCCTGTCGGTGCTGCCGCTTTCAAGCAAAGCATTTATAACGATCATGTGATTGCGGTAATCGTGACGGAACTGTCTTAAATTCTCGTCACCCTTGAGCATTTTCTCCGAGAAATTTTTCTGATCGTTGAACTGTCGGAGAATTTCGTTTTGCTGATAGGTAAGGGAGAAGATTCTGAAAACGAAGAACAGAACACAGAGAATAACGCTTATAGTGGAGATAATATAAAGCACGTTATACCATGCGTAGGACTCGCCGAAGCTTTTATAATAGCCCGTCATATCGAAAAACAGAACTGCCGCAAATATCGGTCGGGGAACGGAGTCGAATACCTGAGGCATTATGTTGTTGGAGGATTGCTTTTGGGTGAATATTATGAAGAAAAGCATCAGAGCGTACATTATGATGTATACTATGGCGCGTGCAAAAAGATATTCCGGAATATACGGCGCAAAAAGGGAATAGAACATTTCCATGGTGCACACACATAAAAGCAGGAACCAAAGCCGTGTACCTTTTTTTACGTCCTTTGCAAGCCACAACACGCTGAGGGCATAGCAAATGCTTGAAACAACGTCAAGTATCAGCTGCTTGTCCTCCTCGGTGCCCTTAAAAAAGAAGATACAGAAAACAGCGTTTGCTGCGATTATAGCTCCCACCCCCAGTGCGGCGGGAATATTTTTTTTGAATTTACCTCCCAGCAGATATACTGAGGCAAAAACAAGAGTTATACATATAAGCACGTCGTGTGCCGTGTATAACAGAAAATCAAGAATGGTTGTCAAAAAATCACCTCTGGCTTACATATCGGCGTATTTGAGAAAGTTCACATATGCCTTGTGGAATAAGGCAAGATTTCTTCTGGATATCTCAATTTTTTCACCGTTTATAAGTGTTATTATATGCCCGTCGATTTCGGCAATATATTTCATATTCACAAGAAACGTTCTGTGTGTTCTGAAAAAGCGGAAGCTGTTTATCTCTGAAACAAAGGCAGAAAGTGCCTTCTGTGAGGTGTAAGAGGTGTTGTTGCATCTTACCGTTGTATATCTTCCGCTTGATTCTATATACATAATCTCGGGTAATGAAACAAATATTGTGCCCGAGGGCATGGGAATCTCAACTCTGAGATATTGGTCAAAGCTTATAAGAAAGTCATCCAGAGCCTTGAAAAGAGTCTCTTTTTCAATTGGCTTGAGAAGATAACGGAAGGTGTTTACCTCAAAGCTTTTGAATACATATTCGCTGTATGCTGTTATAAAAATGATAACCGCCCTTTTGTTTGTAAGGCGTATTCTTTCTGCTATCTCCATTCCCGTTGCATCGGGCAGATTGTAGTCCAAAAGATAAAGATCGTAGTCCTCTGTCGAAGAAAAAAATTCAGCCCCCGTCATAAACGCATTCAGCTGATATGAGATATTTTTTTCTTCCATATAGTCAGAAATGAGTGTCTTTAGTATATCAATTGTATAAGCTTCATCTTCACAAATTGCAATTTTCATATTTCATATCTCCTGCCTTAAGTTATTTTACCACAATATAGCACATAAGTAAAAGTATTTTCAATAAAATACGTACGAGTGGTCGATTTTTCGGGCGAACGGTATTTTTCAGCAAAAAAAATACCGTTCATTACAATAAATATTGTATTATTGTGATTAAGTCTCTATAATGAAAGAAAAAAACAAGGAGATAAATGCTATGAAGAAGCTGTTATTTCTGGCAAGTGTAATTCTTGCTCTGGCTTTTGTTTTTTCTTTTGCCGCGGGTGATGAAAGCTCGGGGCTGTCCCCTGCCGTTACGGTATATGCCGCCACTGCCGAGGGAACCTACGGCAATAATATATTCTGGACTATTGACGGTGATACACTTACTATCAGCGGTGAAGGTGCCATGGTTGATTATGACCGTGCAAACGATATTCCGTGGTATAAATACAGAGCTGACATTGTTACTGTTAACATTGGGGAAGGTATAACGTCACTCGGATACTATGCTTTCGGTGAACTTTCTTCTTTAAAGGAAGTCAATATACCGGACAGTGTTACCTCTCTGGGTAAAAGTTTATTTATTGCTTGTGTTTCTCTTGAAAGTATAGAGCTTCCGTCAGGTATAGAGGAGATTCCCCAGAGTTGCTTTATGGGGTGTTCTTCATTGAAGGAGATAGTTTTTCCTGAAAATCTCAGAGTAATAGGGGTATCAGCATTTCATTCCTGTGCTGCTTTGACTGAAATAATTTTTCCCGAAACGCTTGAAGAAATATCTGCGGGTGCATTCGCACAATGTGGTTCACTTGTCAGAGTTCATATATTTTCTGAAATTGTTTTCTCAGGTAATCCGTTCAGAGACTGTGACAATCTTATAGAATTTAAGGTTAATGAAGAAAACGAACGCTATAAGGCAATAGATGGCATACTCTACAATAAGGACGGAACTCATATTTATATTTATCCTGTGGGTAGACCTGATAAAACCTTTATTGTTTCCGAAAATATAAAATCTATCGGTGTAGGAGTTTTTGAAGGATCAAATTATCTTGAAAGTGTCTATATTTACGCTGACATAATATCTGTTCCATACTATGCTTTTTCAAAGATGGAATCTCTTAAATACATTTATCTGCCGCAGAGTATAAGATATATTTATACTTGTGCATTTTCAGAGTGTCCGTCTCTTCGGAGCATCAATATACCTTACGGAGTTGAAACATTAGATAATCAGGTTTTTTACAAATCAAAGTCTCTTACGAAAATTGTTTTGCCCGCAAGCGTAGTCTCTGTTGATGAAAGTTCATTTGCATATTGTGATGCATTGGAGCAGATTACTGTAATGAATCCAGATTGTGTTATAAAATCTGCATATAACGGTGTATCTGAAAATACGGTAATCAAGGGATATAAGGGTTCAACAGCGGAGACCTATGCATTGGAAAAGGGCTGTGAATTTGTGGAAATTACGGCATCGGACAGCTTTGATAATAATCTTTTATGGGTGCTTTATGAGGACGGTTCTCTTGAAATTTCAGGTGACGGCGAAATGACGGAGTTTGCAAGTGCTTCTGCTGTTCCCTGGTATAAAAATGCAGGAGAAATCAGACAGCTTCATATAGAAGAGGGTGTAAAAAGTATATCGGCTTTTGCTTTCTATCAATGCAGTGCGCTGAAATCAGTAACGCTTTCCTCTACAATAAAAGAAATCGGTAATTTTGCTTTCTTTGATTGCATTACACTTGATGCTGTCAATATCGGTGCGTGTGCAGGGCTTGAGATAATCGGGAACAATGCCTTTGGCGGCTGCTCGTCGCTTTCATCTGTTGATATTCCCGCCGGTGTAAGAGAAATGGGAGAAAACGTATTTCTTCGCTGTACGTCTCTAATGGCTATAAACGTTCATGAAGAAAACAACAGCTATTTCTCAGAATCGGGAGTGCTCTTCGGCTCTTACGGGGAAGACGTAGTCCTTATTTGCTATCCTCCTATGAAGGCCGATAAGATTTATATTGTTGCAGATAACGTAACGGAAATCGCAGGCAGCGCTTTTGCATACTGCGACCTTATTGAAGAGGTTGAATTTTCACACAGCAGTCAGCTCAGAAGAATCGGTCAGGCGGCATTCTATGAATGCTCTGCCCTTAAATCCTTTACTGTTCCTCCTATGGTTGAGGAAATAGACGGCAATATTTTTGTTATGTGCTTCAGCCTTGAGGAAATATACACGGATTTATTCAATGAGCATTTCTTTGCCCGTGACGGCGTTCTTATGGATTGGGATGAAACCACGATCCTCATTTATCCTGCAGGCTCAAAAAGAACTGAATATATAATCCCCGAAACAATTACCACTATAGCAAAAGAGGCTTTCTGTCATTGTCCCTCTCTTGAAAAGGTGCTGTACCCCCAAGGAAGTGAGCTTTCCGTAATCAACGAATCTGCTTTTTACAGCTGTGAAAAGCTTTCCTATATAGCTCTTCCCGATTCACTTGAGGAAATCGGCGATTATGCATTTATGGATTGCACGTCTCTTGGTTTTGTTCATATTCCCGAAAACGTATCCCATATAGGCAGCTTTGCCTTTGGCGGCTGTGCTTCTCTTGAGAAGCTTGTTTTCTTCACCTTGGATTGTGAAGAATATATGATTATTGATTCTCAGATGTCAGTCACATTCTATGTTTATGAAGGCTCTGAAATTGAAGCTGCGCTCAGCGGTAAGGGTGAGATAAAATACCTTGTTCAGGTTCCCGAGGATGCGGTTTCCTATGCTGACGGTGTGCTCACGGTAAATCATCTTACGGACATTCCCGAAGCCGATGATGCATTTTGCTATCCCTGGACAAGATACGTTGGTGAAGCGACAGTTTTTGTTCTCAATCCCGAGCTTTCTGTTGCGGGCGGACTTTTCGAGGGCTTTTCTGAGGTGAAGACAATTATTGTTAATGCCTCTGCGGATTCCGCTCAGGGCACCATATTCGAAAAGAACGCTTTTGTCGGCTTCTCAAGCCTTGATATGGTCGTTACCTTTGATGATCTTTCCGTTCGTGACGGCGCTTTTGACGGCAGAGAAGAATTTATAAAATTCTTTGCAGAGGAAAGCATTGTTGTCGGCGGTGCAGAAAACGTAACCGTATTTTCATTCTCAGAGGGAACAGTCAGCTTTAAAGGAGATGGACTTTCTCTTACTGATTATCAGTTCCTTGATCTTGTGAGTGCTGTATGCTACGGCTATGGCGAAGAAACAGTGTTCTATATCGAGTTTTCTGCACTTGAAACAGTAGATTTCGCCTTTGATGCATCCTTTGACAGCGAAGCGGATGAAATAAGAGTCAGCTATGAGGAAATAAGAATAGTACCTCTTATCTCCTATGACGGCGAAAACTATGAGCCAATATCCTTTAATGATTTCTGTGTAAATGCGGCATACCGTGAATGGGTGGTTCTGATGCTCTCTCTCGTTGAGGCGGATGAGGAAGAGCCACAGCCTGACAATGACAGTATTCAGGTTATCTTTGAAGAGGCAATAGGCTATATTCTTCACGCTATTATCACATTCTTCAATAAGATTCTGAATCTTTTTAAATAATCATTAATATAATAATACCTTAATCACAGCAGGCATAAGGCGGTGTAATACCGTTTTGTGCCTGCTTTTTTGCTTTATGGGAAAATTCCTCCTGCAAGAAAAAAAGATTATATGTCCTTGTAACGGAAGAAGGGCTTTCCCTCGGAGACGTCTATCCGAAAAACGGTCGACTGATGCGTACGGCTAAGCTGTTTTTTGTCGCTTATTTACCGTTCGCCCGAGAATCCGACCGTTCATTACAAGTGCTATTGTTTTTTGTTTTTTTGGGCTTTATAATCTGAACAACCCCGATGATGACGGGAAAGAATGAACGGTTCAGAGCCGTTCTCACAAAACCATATTTTTGAAAGGAAATGAAAAAAATGAAAAAAACAGCTTTGACACTCCTTGCAGCTGCTTTTGTTTTCTCTCTCTCATTTGCCCTTGCGGCTGACTACAGCGCACTTCTTCCCGAAGCCGCCGCAGCAGAGATTCTTGAAAGCGTAACCGTGGGTGATAATATTACCGCAACGCTTTATTCCGATTACACTCTTGTTATTGACGGTGAGGGTGAAATGACCGTTCCGTTAGATTCTGCTGATGTAAGATATATTCACAAGATTGTTATCTCTTCCGGAATAACTGCAATTTGTGAATCTGCATTCAGCGATTTCAGTTATGTAGAGGAGGTCGTTTTTGAGGAAAACAGCCGTCTTGAAAAAATCGGTATTCATGCATTCAGTAGCTGTTATAGTCTTAATGAGATAAAAATTCCTGCATCGGTTACTCTTATTGACGAGTATGCATTTGCATATTGCTATAATCTCAATACAATAGTTTTTGAAGAAAACAGCCGTCTCAGAAATATAGGGGATCAGGCTTTTGTCAATATCGGAATAACAGAGCTTTCAATTCCCTCTTCTGTTGAAGAAATCTCCGGTGGTGCATTTTCAAGCAACAAAAATCTGAAAAGCGTAACCTTTGGTGCTGATTCAAAACTGAAGAGCTTAGGTGAAACAACCGAAAATCTGCCCTACTTATATTATAATGGTGTTTTTGCCTATTGTGAGAAGCTTGAGGAAATAAAAATACCTGCAAGTGTAACAGTTATAGGCAATAAAGCATTTTATTACTGTACTAAGCTTAATAAAGTAGAAATTGAAGCAGGCAGCAAGCTTACGCGAATTGATGAATATGCATTTGCTAACTGCTATGCTATTGCTGAAATCAATTTCCCCGAAGGACTTGTGGAAATAGGCAAAGCAGCATTCAGTAATAACTGCTTAACAAAAATAGCAATCCCTGCAAGCGTTGAAGAAATCGGGGAGAATGCATTTGAAGATTGTAACTATGTATCAGAGATCAGCTTTGCTTCCGGAAGTAAATTAAAGAGCATCGGTGATAGTGCATTCTCCGGTTGTAATGTATTAGAGAAGCTTCAGCTTCCCACAGGTCTTAAGACGATAGGTGAAAATGCTTTTGATGGATGCTATAAGCTTGACAGTGTAATTCTTCCTGATGGAATTGAGTTTGTCGGTGAGGCGGCATTTGTAGGTACAGCGGCTTCCGAAATCAGAATTCCTGCCTCTGTAACCTATTTCGGTGCCGGAAGCTACGGAAAGAATCTGGAGAGATACATTGTAGAAGACGGTAATGAGGTTTATGCTTCTGATTCAAACGGCGCTCTGTTTTCCAAGGATATGACAACGTTATATGTTTATCCCACAGCTTCACCTGCTAAGGAGTATACAATTCCTCAGGGTGTGCAGACTATTGCAGATTCAGCGTTTCTTTTTAACCTTAATCTTGAAAGTATTAAAATGCCTGATACTGTGAAAGAAATAGGGGATTTATCCTTAGCAATAATGTTAAGTCTTAAAGAAATACGTTTGTCATCAAAGCTTGAATCTGTAGGAGAAGAGGCTTTCTTAGGATGCTTTTATCTTGAAGAGCTTGTAATTCCTGCAAGCGTAAGATATATCGGCGCAGATGCTTTCAGTCTTTTGACTTCTGTAAAGAGAATAGAGATACACTCAAGAACTGTTGATTGTGATGACACGTTCCTCGGATTTTCTGCATTCCTTACAGATGATGTCGCAGAAAATCAGTTCAGAATAGATGTTATGGCAGATTATTATGAGTTCATAATGTTCTATGATATATATGCTCCCGAAAATGAGAACAGACTTTATGAAATAAGTGAAAAGCTGGACGGCTTTGTCAATGAAGAAAATATCAGAACCGATATTTATACGGTATATTGCTATGAGGGAGCGGTTGTAGAAGCGTATCTCAAGGAAAACAATGTAAAATATGCTTATCTTTGTGCTCATACTGAAATGGAGGTTATTCCTGCTGTTACTCCCGGTTGTTCCACGGACGGACTTACAGCCGGCATAAAGTGTGCTCTTTGCGGTGAAATTCTCACAGCACAGCAGATCGATCCTATGATAGGCCATGCTCCCGAAGTTCAGGGCGAAAAGGCTCCCGAAATCGGTGTTCCCGGATACACGGGTGATATGGTCTGCACCGTTTGCGGCGAGACTGTTGAATACGGCGAGGAGATACCCGCTCTTGAGGACAATACTCAGCCCGAATGTGACCATATCTGCCACAAGGATGGTGTGCTGGGTATTCTCTGGAAGATAATCGGCTTCTTTGCAAAGCTCTTCAAGACAAATCCCGTTTGTGAATGCGGAGCTGCTCACTATTAATTAAATAAACAGCTTCTGATAAAAAAGGACAGAGAACGTAAAAATTCTCTGTCCTTTTGTTTTTTTATCTGCATTTAAGCGTGATGCTTATGATTTCGGGGCGGTTGTTGATTCTGAAAGGAAAGGAGCTGTTGCCGATTCCTCTGCTGATTATCATTTTCGTTCCGTTTTTTTCGTGCATTCCGCTTTCATATTCGGGAAAGAAGCCCTCACCCGGTGAAAAGAGTCCTCCGATAACGGGCAGACGAATCTGTCCTCCGTGGGCGTGTCCCGTCAGCACGAGATCTGCCGAAAAATCGCAGTAAGAATCAAAAAGCTCGGGACGGTGGGACAGCAGTATTGTAAAGCTGTCCTCGTTTTTTATAAGACCGCTTAATGCCTTGGTGATTTTTTCTTTGCTTGAGCTGCCCTTGATATTGTTTATGTCATCTGTTCCGCAAAGAGTCAGAGTATCGCTCAGCTGTACGCTTCGTCCGTGAAGAATATTGACTCCTGCCTCGGTCAGCTTTCTTTCAAGCTCACGAAAGCTTGTTATTGCCGTCTCGTGGTTGCCCATAACGAAGTAAACGGGGGCAATTCCCATAAGCTCCTTTGCAATGGCTGCGGCGGTATCAATGTCCGTTCTTCTTTTGTCAATAAGATCTCCCGTTATAACGATAACGTCAGGCTGTATTTTGCGTACGTTTTCAAAAATTTTATTTTTGAGCAGATGAGAATGAGTGTTGTGAATATCCGAAAGATGCACGATTTTATAGCCGTCATCCGTCTGCGACAGACGGGGGCTTTCGCACACAAGCTGAGTGACAACGGGGACGTTGTTTTCAAAAAACAGATATGAAGCAGTTGCCGAAAGGGCTATAAGAGGAAAAATTATCATAAATGCCTTTTTGTAATTCCTGATTATAAAAACACGGAAAATCAATCTATTCGCATTGAAATATCAAATGCCTTTACGGAGTGGGTGAGTGCACCCATTGAAATAATATCAATTCCCGATGCGGCCTTTTCTCTGATATTTTCAGCGGTGATATTGCCGGATGCCTCGGTAAGTGCCCTGCCGTTTATATATTCTACTGCTTCCTTCATCTGAAGGGCGCTCATATTGTCAAGCATAATAATATCAGCACCCGCGCTTACTGCTTCCTTTACCTCGTCCATATTTCTTGTCTCTACCTCGATTTTGACGGTATGACCGATTTTTTCACGAAGTCGGCTTACTGTTGCGCTGATTCCGCCGCCTGCATCAATATGGTTATCCTTGAGCATAGCACAGTCGGAAAGATTAAAGCGGTGATTGCGTCCGCCGCCGCAGACAACTGCATATTTTTGCAGAGCTCTGAGTCCGGGCAGAGTTTTTCTTGTGTCGGCAATGCTGACTCCCGTTCCCTTTACAAGCTCAACACATTCATTTGTTGCGGTTGCAACGCCCGAGAGATGCTGTAAAAGATTGAGGGCTGTTCTTTCGCCCTGTAAAAGCATAGAAGCCTTGCCGTTCATAGTGGCAATAACGTCGCCCTCTTCTATTTTGTCGCCGTCCTTTTTGTAGACGGTGAACTGACAATCCTTATCAAGGAGCTGAAAAACTCTCATTGCAACGTCGATTCCGCAAAGCACACCCGTTGCCTTTGATACGAATTTTGCCGTTGTAACGGTGTTTTCGGGGATGACGTATGCAGTTGCGGTATCGAGATAGTTTATATCCTCCTCGAGCGCCTTTTTTATAATATCGTCAATGTAGAACTGAGGTAATAACATAGTGTTTGTCTCCTTGGATTATCCGAAAACCGCACGTCCGATACCGAGAAAAAATAAATTCGGAATTAGGAATTCGGAGTATTGAAATTTAAGTTTTGGGGATTAAAAAGGGAATTATCGCAAGAAACGGGATTCGGGAAAAATGACAGCGTAAGTCATTTGTTTTGTATCGTCCTGTTATAAAAATTTTACCAACGAAAAAATTCGGGAATCGAGGAAAATAGAGACAGAAAGAAAAAGCTTAAGCTTCAGCATCTCCGAATTCCGAGTTCTGAATTTGCATTTGTCATAAAACTACGTTTTCTCCGAATTCCGAGTTCCGAATTTTCAGCGGTCAAAGAACGCTGAATTATGTATTTTCTTCAGCTTCCTTGAGGATTATGTATGCGCAGGTTGCAAGAGACAGTGCCTCGAGATATTTTGTTGTCTGAGCATATTTTGCTCCTCTGAGTCTTTTGAGAATGTTGTCTATCTGCTTCAGACCGAATCTGATGGCACCGGCATCGGGAAGCACGAAGAAGGCTCTTTGCATTATGCTTCTGATTTCCGTTCTCAGCCCCTCGGGCATGGGCGCTCCCGAGAAATCAAGGGTTACGGGCAGCTCGCTTACCTTGGCAAAGCCGTTTTGCATACATCTTTTTATGTCCTCGGCGGCTCGTCTTGAGAAAACGAGTGCTTCAAGAAGAGAGTTGCTGGCAAGTCTGTTTTTGCCGTGAACACCCGTATTTGCACATTCGCCGCAGGCATAAAGCCTCGGTACGGTGGTTTTGGAATCTATATCAACCTCAATACCGCCCATAAGATAATGCTGACAGGGGAAGACGGGGATGAGATCCTTTGTTATATCTACGCCGTACTGCATGCATCCCTCTGAAATAGCGGGGAAGCGCTCCTTAAGGAAGTCGGCGTCCTCGTGGGTTATATCAAGATAGAAGTTGTTGCTTCCGGTTCTTCTGCTTTCGAGAATAATGGATTTTGAAACGACGTCGCGGGGAGCAAGCTCAAGACGGTCGTCATATCTGTCCATAAATCTTTCCTTATTGCAGTTAAGAAGATATGCGCCCTCACCGCGTACGGATTCGCTTATAAGGAACTGCTCGCCGTTTTCGGAATTAAAGGCTGTGGGATGGAACTGAATATAGCTGAGATTTTTGATTTTTGCGCCCAGCTCGTAAGCGATTCTGATACCGTCACCCGTTGCGGATTTGGGGTTTGTTGTATACTTATAAACTCTTCCCACACCACCCGTGCAGAGCATACAATAGCTGCAGAATACGCTTGAATATTCTCCGTCTCTGAGAATATCCGCTCTGAAGCCGCTTCTTACTCTTACAAGACGGCAGAGAACGGTATTTTCCATATAGATAATATTTTCTCTCTGTTCAACCTGACCGAGAAGGCCTCTCACCATTTCGGCACCGGTGCAGTCCTTGTAATGCACGATTCTTCTTTTACAGTGACCGCCCTCAAGAGTCATATCCAGCTCGCCCTGAGCATCACGGTCAAAGCGCACGCCCATTTCCATAATTTTTCGTACGTCATCGGGGCCCTCGCGCACAAGAATATCCACGCTTTCGGGATCGTTTTCGTGTCTTCCCGCAATAAAGGTATCCTTTATATGAAGATCAAAGCTGTCATCCTCCAAGTTGAGCACGGCGGCAACACCGCCCTGTGCAAGATTTGAGTTTGACGTGGTTTTTGAATATTTTGAGAGTATCATTACGCTTGTATCGGATGCAAACTGTAATGCACCGTACATGCCTGCAACGCCCGAGCCTACAACAAGAACGTCAACAACCTGAGTATTATTTGCCATCTGATTCGTCACCTCTGCTTAGCCAAGTCTTAACATCTCGTTTATGGGATGCAGAGCCTTTTCAATGAGCTGTCTGTCGAGCTCTATTTCTTCTCCGCCCTCGCCCTTAAGAGCCGCAAGCACCTTTTCGGGTGTTACGTATTTCATATCGCGGCAGACGAGCTTGTCGGGACAAAGATAATAAAAGCTCTTTTCGGGGTATTTGGGAATAAGATAATCGGCAACACCCTTTTCCGTACCGATTATCACGGGCTTGTCGCTTGCAAGAGCAAAGTCGATTATTTCTGCTGTTGAGCCTGCCATATCTGCGTGACGTACAGCCTCGGGAGCACATTCGGGATGAATTGCAAGAAGTGCATCGGGATGCAGGGCTTTTGCCTTTAATACGTCCTCTTCGGAGATCTGTGCGTGAATAGGGCAGTAGCCGTCCCAGAGAACGATATTCTTATCGGGAAAGCTGTCTCTTACAAAGCTGCCTAAGTTTTTGTCGGGGATAAAAAGTATTTCGGGTGCATCAAGCTGTTCAACTATTTTAAGTGCGCTTGACGAGGTTACGCATACGTCACATTCTGCCTTCAGCGCGGCAGTTGTATTTATATACGCCACAACCCTTGCCTCAGGGTTGTTTTTCTTGTATTCTCTCACTCTGTCGGGGCTTATCATTTCTGCCATAGGACAGGTGGCTTCGGGGGCGGGAAGAATAACCGTGGTTTCGGGGGAAAGTATTTTAACGCTTTCCGCCATAAAGCGGACACCGCACATAATTACTCTTTTTGCTCCTGCCGAAAGGCTCTTCTTTGCGAGTGCAAAGGAATCTCCCGTGATGTCGGCAAGCTCAATGATTTCGGGTGGCTGATAGGTATGTGCAAGTATCAGTGTACCGGTTTTCTCCTTAAGCCTTCTTATCTCATTAAGTATGTCCTTGTTCATAATAATCCCCCTATTCGGAAATTGCATTTAATCGTATTACGAGGGTGAAAACTCCGTCCTCAAATTTTGTGAGCATTTCACCGTCATACTTTTTTGTTGTGCTTTCTATGCTTTTGAGTCCGAAGCCGTGATTTTCCCTGTCCCCCTTTGAGGTGGTTCTCATTCCCCCCGAAAATCCCGAGGGAACGCTCAGTGCGGGATTTGAAATGCTTATAACGCTGTAGCTTTCATCTCCGTGCATTTTAAGCTTTATATAACGGCTGTCGGGATCGTCGATTTTTCTGTTTGCCTCTATGGCATTGTCAAGGGCGTTACTGAGTATTATGCACATATCCACGGGCTTGATGCTGTTTTTTTTCATATTCATAACGTCATAGCTTGTGGTAATGCTGTCAGACTGCGCCTCATAAAGCTTTTCGTTGAGGATAGCATCGACTGCGGAAATTCCCGTAATTCTTACGTACTGCGATTCATCGGTTATTCCGCTCATTTCGCGAAGATATTTTTTTATTTCCTCAAGGTCGCCGTTTTCCGCGAGGATATTCATAGTAAGGATATGATTTTTTATATCGTGGCGGAAATTTCTCGTGCGGTTATAGGCGTTTTCTAAATTTTTAATGGATATTTCCTGTAACGAAAGCTGAGCGGTGAGCAGATCGTTTTCCCGTTTGATGCTCGCCTGACGCTGATTGAACCAGAACAGCACGAAAACAACGCCGTTTATCAGTATTATTCCTATGCAGGAAATATATATGTAAGCCTTTATCTGTTGATTCAGGTTATATGTCTCAATTATATATTGGAATACAGAGAACGTGATAAGGGTTACTGCGGGCACCAGCAGAAGGCTTATCCACATTCTGAAGGTATTGCTTCCCTTGGCGCTGCCCTTCATAAGCACGCTTATGAGCACCGCAAGAGGTATCATTATTATGTTTGAAAGCGTCAGTCTTAAAAGTGCCGAAAAGGCTGAATCCTCATCGGGCGGTACGGAAAAGCTGTTGCATATAAGCTCGTAAAGAAAGCCCGATATGATTACGCTGAAGGCAAGAAGCGCCGAAAAGAGTATTCCCGCCGTAAGCTTTTTTTTCAGCCTTCCCGTATACATAGTAAACAGGAAAATTATCAGCACCGCACATTCTGCGACGTATCTGAAATTCCCGATTCCCGTGTATTCCTGTAAAAGTATGACTGCCGCCGCAAGGACGACAAAGGGAATATAATCGTGCTGCTTCATTACGGCACGCGGCTTGAAAAAGTTGTTTATAAGCAGGAAGGCAAGCATGATCTCAAACACCGAGGAGAATATTCTTGCGGTGTTGAGAATTATATCCTGATAATTGTCTGCAATAAATTCAAGCATAGCTTATCTCATAGCCCATAAAAAGGCCTCGTTTGTCTCCTTTGCCCGTCTTTTGCTCACGGGAAGAGTCTCACCCGTGATAAGGGATATTTCGTTTTGCTTAACTGCGCTGATTTTTTTTGCATTTACAAGAAATGACTGATGGCATCGCACGAAATCGTGCTTTTTCAGCTGCTGCTCAATATCGTCCAGCTTGCCGTAAAAGGAATATTCCTCCGTACCGGTTTTTACGTTGATTATTCTTTTGTCACTTTCAAAATATATTATATCTGAAAGGGGAATGCCTACCGTTTCGGAGGATCTCTGAAAGGTGAAGCGCTCCTCTCCGCTTTTTGTCAGCTCGTCAAGACATTCGTTGAATACCCTTGCGAAGCCGTGAAGCAGCTCGGGCTTTAATATATACCGGAACGCTTTAACCTCATAGCCGGAGAAAACGTATTCAGCCGAGGAGGTGACGAAGACTATCATAACCTTTGAATCAAAGGATCGGATTATTTTGGCGGCTGTCATTCCGTCGCAATCCTTCATTGTAATGTCAAGAAAAATCAGATCAAAGGGGGTATGCCCCGAGCGGTAACTCTCCACAAGACGGCTGCCGTCGTCAAATACGGTAATGCTGCCGTCGAGCTCAGTTTTTGCAAGACAATCCATGGTGCTCTTCTGCAGAAAGTCGCATATATATTTTTCATCGTCACAAATGGCAATATTGAGCATCTGTCTCTTCCTGTTCTGATAAAATTATTTGTTTTTCTTTCTGAAAATAACAAGCTTTGATGCAACGTAATTGAAAATTACAACGAATACGGCAATTGCAAGCTTTGCTATAAGGTGATGAAGTCCTACTGTAATGAGAAGCATAAAAACAAGCTCCTCGAATATTACAAAGGAGAGAATTCTTGCTCCGAGAAAGGAGATAAGTTCTCTGATGACGGTTTTTATTTTCCATGAGCTGCTTTCAAAAACGAAAAGCTTGTTCGTGACGAATGCGAAAAGCACGGAAACAATCCAGGCTATTGCGTTGATGAGAAGCACCCACTTTATCTCAAAGGGAGTGTCTGAGATATTCAGCGTGAATAATATTCTTTCCTCATAGCTCTCACCCACCATCGCACCTACCGAAAGATAGGTTGCAACGTTTACTACCGTGGTGCAGACACCGAATACAAGGTATGAAATTATCTCGTACTGTAAAAGCTTTTCAACTCCGGGGATTTTAAGAAGCTTTTTGAATACGGGCACGGAGAATATTCTGTTGTAGATTTTTTCGTAAAATTCTTTAAGTTTCATTTTGTCTTCTTTCAGAAGGAAGGGCGCAAAGCCCTTCCTCTTATTTCAGGTTATTTATTTTTCTTTGCAGCCTTTTCCTGAGCCTGTGCAGCCTTTTCCTTTTCTTCCTGCGCCTTTTCCTGTGCATGCTTTATCTCAAGACGCTTTTTTGCATCCTCGTAAAGCTCTGTAATTTCGCCTAAATGCGTGCTGTTTTCCTTCTGAGTGATAACCTTCTTAGCATCAAGATAGGGCTTTGCTGCACGGTTGAAATATACGTGGCTGTCGGACTCCTTCTTGATGGAGGCCTGAAGCTGCTTCTTTTCGCTCTTGAGAGAAGCAATAGCCTCCGAAAGCTCAGCCTTCAATGCGGAATTCTTTGCCTTTTTAGCCTCAGAAAGTCTGACATAAAGCTCCTTCATCTCAGCGTTGATTGCATCCTCGCGTTCATAAAGACGGTCGGTTACTGCAAAGTCGGGCTGAACGAGCTCTGTTACGTTCTTGAAATATTTGTTTACGGAATTTATAGCCGTAAGCTTTTTCTTTGCGTTTTCAATGGCAATCTTTCTGATTTCCTTTTCTTCCTTTGTTTTAGGCATAGCCTTGGCAGCCTTGAGCTCATTCCTGACATCGGTCTTGTTCATTGAAAGAACGGCATTGATGCCCATACTGTAAAGCTCGCTTGCCTGATTATACTGGAAGCGTCCTGCGGGGGATGAGAATTTATCAAGCTCCTCACAGACGAATTTTGCAATTTTGACCTCGGTTGCATATTCCTTTGCCTTTTTGAATTCGGCTTTTCTCTGAGCCTTGTCTGCAATACCTGCAAAGCTCTTCTTGTCGGGGGCTTCTGCGGTGACGTTTTCAAGACTTCTTGAGTTTCTTATAATCTCAATACCCTCTACGATGGTTTCGTCTGTCAGAGCCTTATTGCCGAAGTCCTCAAACATAGCGCGGATCTTGAGCACGCGTACAACGGACTTCTGCTTAACCTCGTTGAAGTCATACCAGAAGAAGGGAATAACGTTCATAAATGCGCCTACTGCGGCAAGGATTATAAGTATCTGTAAAAGGTTAAGAAGCACGTCTGTGTCATAAAGCGCGCTGGTTGCGTTGGAGTAGTTGTCCTGTCCCTGTGTCAGCTGGTCGGCAAGGATCTGTCCTACGGTTTTTCCGTCGCCGAGCATTCTGTCAAGGATGCTTTGGTCGGAGGTTACCTTGAGCGCATTTTCCTCCGTAAGACCGCTTTTTTCATAAACAATGGGAAGAACACTTGATGTGGCAAGAGTGATAACGGTACCGATGGTGGCAACAGCTGAGAACATACCGTCAATTCTTTCACCGGTCTTATACTGCTGATAGTCACGGATGTCAGCCTGAATTGCGGGGTTGAGAATGTGTGCAAAGGAGCCCATAAGAGCATTGAGCCACAGACAGCCCATAACGAGCCATATAGTAGCGTTGGAAATATCCTGACAGCAGGGAAGCATCAGAAGAATGAATAATACGTTGAAAAGGTTTGTTACGACAAGCACGGCCTTCTTGCCCCACTTTTTGATGCAGAAGGGAGCAAGCAGCATTCCCCAGAGGGAGGCGTTTCCGTAAACGGTTACGATAAGTGCGTATTCGTTACTGTTGCAGGCGCCGCCGTAATTGTAAAGCCACGCAAGGATGTTTGAATAGGATGCCTCAAGGAAGCCTATCCAGCCTGCAAGAGAGATGATCCAGAAATACTTGTTCTTTGCAACGGCTCTGAGAGCGTCAATGAACTTAATCTGAACAACGTGGGTTCTTGCCTGAACGATCTTTTCCTCTGTGTTTTTGTAAACAAGAATGCAAAGAAGAAGTCCGAGAATCGTAAGAATGGGGTAGAGAAGTCTGTAAACACGGATATCCGTGGTGTTGGTATGGAAGAGATTACCTGCAATAAGAGGAGTAAACAGGTTAACGAGAGTGGGAGCAAGAGAATAAACGATGCTCTTTACGGATGCGATGTTTGCTCTCTCCTGAGAGTCGGGAGACAGAACGTGGATAAGGTTTTCGTATGCATCGTAGAAGAAGTAATAGAAGAAGTGAAGAAGAAGGTTTATGACGAAAATGATTGCGCACTTTGCCACGTAAGCCTTTGATTCTCCGAATATTTCTCCCTGAAGGAAGGGTATGTCCGAAAATCTGCCGTAGGGTATCCATACCATAGCAAGACACAAAAGTGCGGAGGGAACAGCCATGGTAAGTATGTAAGGACGGTATTTACCCGCCTTGTTTCTTGTGTTATCTATGATGTTTGCTCTGATGCCCGTAAGGGGAATGTTTGCAATTACGCATATAATATACATCAGGTAAACGTGCGTAGGCTTTACGCCGAGAGTCATAGTAAGAAGTGTGTTATTTGCTGAGAGAAGACAGGCTGTACCGAGGGTGATGATCATATAAGCACCGATGCCGCCTACGGAATAACCGAAAATACCCTTATAGGGAACGTACTTCCCTATGGGCGGCTTGTTCCAATAGGTTCCGATGTCCGACAGTAAGCCTTTTGCTTTTTCAATAAGTTGCATAACCAAAAAAACTCCCTTATAAATATACTTATATTAATAATAACACACACATTTTTCTAATTCAATAATATTTTTATTTCTACACCCGTCAGTCGCGAAAAACCGACGGGCTGCACCAAAATATTTGACATTTTTTATATTTCTCTTTCCTTTTTAAGAAATATATGATACTATAAATTGGGTGATACTGTATGTATAAAAAATACGCTGAATTTGCCACAGAGAAGGCGGTTGAAATACTCGGCATCGATTCCCCCACGGGATATACCGCCGGAGCTGCCGAATTTGTGAAAAATGAATTTGAAAAAATCGGCTGTAAGGCTTTTATAACAGAAAAGGGCGGTGTAGCCGTTGATCTGGGCGGCAAGGACGAAAGCAACGCTCTTCTTTTAGAGGCGCATCTTGACACGCTTGGCGGTATGGTTGCCGAGATCAAAAGCAACGGACGCCTGAGAATAACTCCTCTCGGAGGCCTCAACGGATATAACACGGAATGCGAAAACTGCCGTGTTATCACAAGAGACGGACGCGTTTACAACGGTACGTTTCTTCTTAAAAATCCATCCATACACGTAAACGGAGAGTTCAACAAAACTGACCGAAGCTTCAATAATATGGAGGTCGTGCTTGACGAGGACGCAGAAAATGCCGCTGACGTCAAGGAGCTCGGTATTATGAACGGTGACGTCGTTGCCTTTGAAACAAGAACCATAGTTACCGATTCGGGATATATAAAAAGCCGTTTTCTTGACGATAAGCTGAGTGTTGCGGCTATTCTCGGCTTTGCAAGGCTCATAAAGGATGAGGGCTTGGTGCCCGAAAGGAAAATATATCTTCATATAACCGTATATGAGGAGGTAGGCCACGGAGCTGCCGCCGTACCCTTTGAGGGTGTGACGGAGGTGCTCAGCGTGGATATGGGCTGTGTCGGTGACGGACTTGATTGTACGGAAAAGCAGGTTTCGATCTGCGCAAAGGATTCAGGCGGTCCTTATAATTACGATATGACGACAAGGCTTATTAAGGCGGCTGAAAAGACGGGCGCCGATTTTGCGGTGGACGTTTATCCTCATTACGGCAGTGATGCAGAGGCAACCCTCAGAGCGGGCCACGATTTCCGCCACGGGCTCATAGGTCCGGGAGTCTATTCCTCTCACGGCTATGAAAGAAGTCATATCCTCGGCGTTGAAAACACTATCAGATTGCTCGCAGGCTTCGTAATCTGAATTTCGGAATTCTAAGGCTTAAAGCTTTACATTCGTTGTGTATATAAACAGATGTCGAGGTCATAAAAATTTGTTGTATTAGCGAAAGAAAAAAATAAGCCGGACAAAAAGCAGATCTAAAAGCGAGTGTGCAACAAAAGGTAAAAAAATTTATGTTTATCGGGAAAGGACTTCGGATTTCAGGAGAATCAAAACAATAAAAATCTCCGAATTCCGAATTCCGAATTCCGAATTCGCAGGAAGTGGTGAACAGATGAAAATCAACTATTGTGTTCCGTGTCTTCTGGGGCTTGAGGGGCTTATTGCCGATGAGCTCAGGGATATGGGAGCCCAAGAGGTAAACGCCGAAAACGGCAGAGTTTTGTTTTCGGGAGACGAGCATATTCTTGCAAGAGCAAATATATGCTCACGCTTTGCAGAAAGAATACTTATAATGCTTGGAAGCTTTGAAGCTCATTCCTTTGAGGAGCTTTTTCAGGGTACAAAGGCACTTCCCTGGGAGAACTGGGTGGGAAAGACGGACAGATTCCCCGTTAAGGGCTATTCTCTCAATTCCGATCTTTTCAGCGTCAGCGACTGTCAGTCCATTATCAAGAAGGCTGTTGTTGAAAGACTCAAGACAAAGTATATGATCCCGTGGTTTGAGGAAACGGGGGCATTATATCAGATACAGTTTTCCATTATGAAAAATCAGGTATCCCTTTATATTGATACCTCGGGCAGAGGACTTCATAAGCGCGGCTACCGCCCCGATGCCAATGCGGCTCCCCTCAAGGAAACGCTGGCGGCATCCCTTTGTCAGATATCAAAGCTCAGACACTACCACACACTTTACGATCCCATGTGCGGCTCGGGCACCATTCTCATTGAGGGAGCACTGATGGCTCTCAATATTGCTCCGGGCCTTTACAGAAAGTTTACCGCTGAAAGCTGGAGGCAGTTCCCCCCTGAAATATGGCAGGAGGAGAGAAGAAGAGCGGTAAGTCTTCAGCGCAAGGATATTGAGTTTCACGCCTATGGCTACGACATAGATGAGGAAGCTCTCAAAATTGCCAGAGAGAATGCAAGAAAAGCAAGAGTTGAGGAATACATAACCTTTGAAAAGCGTGATATAAAATATTTTGAGCCCGTAACCGAAAGGGCAACCGTAATTGTCAATCCGCCCTACGGTGAAAGACTGCTTGATATTGACAATGCAAGACAGCTTTATAAAACCATGGGACAGCGCTTTATCTCTCAGAAGGGCAGAAGCTATACCGTAATTACTGCGGATGAGGAATTTGAAAAAGCCTTCGGCAGAAAAGCGGACAAGCGCAGAAAGCTTTATAACGGAATGATTAAGTGTCAGGTCTATATGTATTTCAAATAAGGTGAGGAAAAAGATATGAGTACAACGCAGATAGTCACGTCGATAGTTCAGATGCTTTGCGGTCTTACGTTCTTCCTTTTCGGTATGAACGTTATGTCGGGCAATCTTGAAAAGATTGCCGGCGGTAAGCTTGAGGGACTTCTCAAAAGGTTTACCTCAAATCCGTTTTTCGGAATTTTGTTCGGTGCAGTTATAACTATTGCAGTACAATCATCCTCTGCTGTTACTGTTATGCTGGTCGGTCTTGTAAACTCCGGCATTATGCAGTTTGCGCAGACCATCTACATTATTTTCGGTGCCAACATCGGAACAACACTTACAGCCTGGATACTTTCGCTTTCGGGTATTGAAAGCTCAAGCATCGGAATGATGATGCTCAAGCCTGAAAATTTTTCTCCCGTGCTTGCATTCATCGGTGTTATATTTGTCGTATTTTCAAACAACTCAAAGAGAAAGAGCATAGGCTCGGTTTTCGTCGGCTTTGCTGTGCTTATGTACGGTATGGAGTTTATGGGCTCGGCTATGGAGCCTATAAGAAATATAGAGGGAATTGAAAACGTATTTATCA
Source organism: Acutalibacteraceae bacterium (assembly GCA_045654865.1). Taxonomy (GTDB): domain Bacteria; phylum Bacillota; class Clostridia; order Oscillospirales; family Acutalibacteraceae; genus RUG806. Next base: position 26,921 of record JAZOOE010000011.1, read on the forward strand.
AGTTCAATAATCCTCTTTTCGGCGTGCTTATCGGTACCGTTATTACCGCTGTCATACAGTCCTCCGCCGCATCCGTCGGTATGCTTCAGGCTCTGGCTCTTACGGGCCTTATCGACATCGGTATGGTTATCCCCATTGTTATGGGACAGAATATCGGTACCTGTGTCACCGCAGTTATTTCCTCCGTGGGCACAAATGCAAAGGCAAAGAGAGTTGCATTTTTACATACTGCGCTGAACGTTATCGGTACGGTTCTGTTCACCGCCGTATTCTGGATAGTGGACGTTGTTTTCGCTCCTGCCTTGTTCAGTCAGGTTGCATCCGCCTGGAGCATCGCTCTCGTTCATTCTATTTTCAACATTGCTCTTACGGTCATTCTGCTTCCTTTCTCAAAAATGCTCATCCGTCTTACCGAAAAATGTGTCAAGGACAAGGATGAAGAAAAGGGCAACCGTCATATCTTTGTTATGGATGAAAGACTGCTTGCTATGCCCTCAATTGCAGTGGGTGAGTGTGACAACTATTCCGTAAAAATGGCAGACGATGCAAAGCAGATGCTTTTGTCCACCTTTGCAATTCTCTGCGACTATGACGAAAAAACTGCTCAGTGGATCACCGAGCAGGAGGAAAAGCTTGATGCTTATGAGGACGATATCGGAACGTATCTTGTTAAGGTTGCCGCCCTTTCTCTCTCCGATGAGGATTCAAGAAGAACGGGAAGAATGCTGCACTCCATCGGTAACTTTGAAAGACTCGGCGACCACGCTCTGAATCTTCTTGAAACTGCAAAGGAGATCAAGGACAAGAGTGTTACATTCTCTGCTGATGCATACAAGGAGCTGACCGTGCTTACGGATGCTCTTATTGAAATTATCACCATCACCGTTAACGCATATACAAAGAATGACGTGCTGGTTGCTTCAAGAGTTGAGCCTCTTGAGCAGGTTATTGACAAACTCACGGAAAAGGTCAGAAAGAGACATATCGACAGACTCAAGGCCGGAGAATGTACCATCGAGCTTGGCTTTATCCTCTCCGATATTCTCAATAACTTTGAGAGAATTTCCGACCATTGCTCCAATATTGCGGTTGCAATAATTGAGGCTCAGAAGGACGAGTTTGAGGCTCATAATTATCTGAGCAGCGTAAAAGCCGGTAATGATGAATTTGATGCGGAATATCACCAGTACAAGGAAAAGTACAACCTCAAAAAAGACGCATAAATCACCGTCTTTAACGCGCAGTTGAATTAAACGGACACAGCATCATTATAATTTATTCCCTCAGGACAGTACCTTCCCTGTCGGAACTGAGAGTCGCTTTGTTTGCGACGGCTTGCAGTACCAATGTACGGCTCAGCGCCGCCGCAAACAATAAATACGGCAATTTCTGCGCTTTTTTGGAAAAAGACGCATAAATCACCGTCTTTAACGCGTAGTTAAATTAAACGTTTATTCCCTCAGGGCAACACCTGCTCCGAGGGAGTTTTTTTTTTGCGCTTGATTTTCGGCACCTTTGTACGGCTATCGGGGCGCAACCGTTGAAAAATAAGGCTTCGCAACCGATGTAAACTTTGGTTGCGAAGCCGTTTTCTATGTATTTATGCGGATTTTTTTGAAAATTTTCCAATGTTATTTTTTCATGGTTGCGACATACCAATAGTATGCGGGAATGAGCAGGAAGAGCAGCCACATAGGATGCCATAAGGATGCCGTAAAGCCCATAATAAGAAAGAGGATCACGGTGTATAAATAGACGGGGAGCTTGAGGAGCATTCCTTTTTTTGTCTTTGACAAAAATGCCCAGGCTGTGAGATAGTAGGCGGGAATCGTGAGGAAAAGCATCCATGCAGGGTGCCACAGACCTGATGAAAATCCGATAACAAGGAATAATATGATTGCCGCGAGAAAATAGGGAATTCGGAGCATTTTTTTGCCGAGAGCGACAAGGTCTGCCGCCGCGGAGCTCTGCTCTTTTTCACGGGGAGCATCGGCATAAAAATTATTCTGAGGAGCTGTCTTTCCTTCGGGAGCTTCTGTCGCAGCTGTCTGCTTTTCGGGTGCGGCCGCTTGTGCTTTTTGTTCCTTTTCTGTTAATGCACCGATGATCTCCTCTGCGGATTTATCACCGAGAATATCGTCGATTGAAACCGAATATAAGGATGACAGCATCAGCAGATTATCCGTATCGGGAGATGCCTCGCCTCTTTCCCATTTGGAAATTGCCTGACGGCTGACTCCTATTTTTTCTGCAAGAGCCTCCTGAGAAAGTGAAAAATGCTTTCTGAGAGCAGTTAATTTTTTTGCTGTAAAAAGATTCATACAGTCCTCCTGATATAATTATTTGATAAAATTCTGATTTTTATTGACGTGAATGTCAAGAAAATTACGGTTGCGCCTCGGTTGCGGTAAAAATTGCAAACCGGAGTGTATGGAGAAACCCCGTTTTGTAAACTCGAGTTGGTGTTTTTTTGTTTGCTGTCGGGATAAACTATGAATGCGGTGAGAGAAACCGCAGCATAACTTTATTGACAGGAGAAACTAATTTATGAAAACAATCAAAACAGAACATTTCGGAATACAGAGAAAAATAGTTGCAAATATGACAAGCGAGAGCTGGAGAAATATTCCCCACGTATCATATATGTACGAGGCTGACGTAACGGAGCTGTTTGCTCTTTATAAGAAAATGAATTCCGAATACAAAACGAAAGTTACCTTTAATACTCTGGTGCTTAAAATCATAACAGAGGGACTTAAGGCGGCTCCCGAAATGAACGCTCATATTAAGTTTAACAGAAGATTGGTCAGAGGTCAAATAAATACTTTCGAAAATATAAATATTTCTATGCCCACCATTCTTCCCGACGGCAAGATGATGACGGTTAACCTCAGAAATTTTGAGAGCCGTGACCTTGACGATATGACGGCGTATATCAATGACGTATCAAGGCGTGCGGAGAATACTAACCTTAATGAGGCTCTTTTTTCCGTATCTCTTCACGATACCCTCAAGGGGCTGAAAAGCGGTCACCTTATAAAGACTCTTTACAGACTTATCGGATCAAAAATGGGAAAGCACCGTGTGCGTACCTTATCGGGGAAAGCAAAAAGAGAATATGAATCAATTCCCGATACCGAGAGACTGACCGCTTATGACCTTGAGCAGGGCACCGTTACCGTGTCAAATATCGGTTCTACCTATCTCGGACAAAAGGGTGCTATGGCTCTTCTTGAAATCGTACCTCCTCAGGTGTGCGCCTTCGGCGTGGGTGCAGTTCAGAAAAAGCCCGTTGTTACGGAGGGTGACAAAATCGAGGTCAGACAGATTCTGCCTATCTGTATTGCCTTTGACCACAGGGCGCTGGATTTCGGGGAGATCGTGCCCTTTATGAAGAGGCTGGATGAGATTTTCGAGAATCCCGAAATTATCTATTCATGGCGCAAGAAGGACAACCGACGCTTCAAAGTTGCGTAAGATAAAACACTTAGAATTGCCGTATTTGTCGGATTTGACACCGGAGGGCGTACTATGGTACGCCGAGGCTGACAAAGACAAGGCGAATCAAAACTTCTGTCGTGGCTTAAACGAAAAAATAAGGATAAGTGCGTGGTTGCACTTATCCTTAAATATTACTTCGCGTCAAAGACGGTGATTTGCGAGGATTTTATAGGTTTTGTGAGTATTTTATTGAGTAAAGCGGGTGGCATACTGACACCTTGAGCATAGATTTTCTTCACAGCGGCTTTGGGAGAAGCCCTCGTATATTTTAACCGCTCTCGGGCTGTTGATTATATCCCCGAGGTTTTCGTTGAACAGATTGCCCAAAGGGATAGCGCCGTCCGCATCAAGACAGCAGGGCACCACGGTGCCGTCTGAGAGTATGCCTACATGATCGCGAAGTCCCATACAGAAGTGCACGTCCTGCCTCGGAGCATTGCTGTCGGGCCATATAAATTTCTGAGCCGATTCAAGATATATTTTATCGGACAGTGTGTATCCCTTTCTGTTTTCTTTGAACGTGAATTCATTTTTCAGTACAGCGAGGATTTTATCGTTAAGAGAATTTTCTCCGCCCTCGTTCCAGAGCCTCAGCACGCAAATCGTACCAAGCTTTTCCGCTTTTTTGCAGAAGCTTATAATGTCGGACATATATTCCTCAAGGGAAACGGCAGTTTCGTTTGCCTCAAAGGAATGTAAAGAAAAGGTTACCTTATAGGGCACAGCTTCAAGAAGCTCATTGCCGCGCTTTGAAATAAGGAAACCGTTGGTTGCGACGGTGCAATTAAAACCGTCTGCGGCGGCTTTTTTCAAAAAATATGAAATATGGGGATGCAAAAGCGGCTCACCCATTAAATGAAAATACAGATATTTCGTATGCCCGTAAAGCTTCGGCAGAAGTCGGTCGAATTCTTCAACCGAAAGATATTTTTTGCTTCTTGAGGTTTTGTGGCAAAAGCTGCATTCAAGATTGCAAACGTTTGTTATTTCAAGATAGATCTTTTTGAACATTCCCGTTTTTTCCTTTATGAAATTTCAGCCTTGCAAAAACGCATAGCCGTGTTCTGATGCTATAATAGCATAAAAATTACCGTCGGGCAATACCCGAGGATAGCACAAAAGGCGTAACGGGGATAAATGAATGCCTGAAGAGAAAAAAGCGCAAGCCGCATAAAAAATAAGACAGGGGACTCGGACAGATTGCTTTCTGTCCGAGCCCCGCTGTTTTGTTGATATTGCATTTTATTGAGACTGTTATAAGGCTTCAGGTCCTGTCGGGACTTATAATGATTCAAGTCCTACAGAGGCTCGCAGAATAAGTCTTGCATCTGAGGATGTGATTTCGCCGTCCTTATCAGCATCAGCTGCCTTGAATTCGGGTGTGCCGGGAAGATATTTTTCAAGTCCTACGGAGGCTCTCAGCGCAAAGCGTGCATCCGAAGAGGTTATAAGCTCGTCACCGTCTATATCACCCGATACCACGGGCTTTTTGCCCGTAAGCTCGCCGCAAAGGTCGCATCTGCCGTCAAATTCGCTGTCGGTATGCTCATCGGCACCATGCTTTACAACACGGTTTCCGTCAAGCACATAGCCGACGGGAATGTAAAGGTATCTCGTTTCGTCCATTGTGTATTTGCCGGTCTGAGGAACCATAAAATACACCATATCGAAGCGGTATTCCTTTTCACCGTCCGAAAGCTGATCCTTCAGCGTGTTCTGTGTTGTTTCGGCTCCGATATACAAGCACTCTTCTTCGTTGTTGGGGTCAAACTTATATAAGGTCTTGCCCGTAATTTTTTGTTGAGTGGAAATCTCGGTTTCTCCCACATGTATATTTACGGGGGATATGATTCTTTGCATTGTTGCGTGAGCCCAGTTTCCGAAGCCCTGACCGAAATCGGTTTCGTAGCGGTCCTCGATTATATAAAGGTTCCAGTATTCGTTTGTATCGCCCTCAAAGCTTTTCTTTACATTGGTTTGCGGCTTGCTGATAGTGTGGTCTGATTCAATATCGTTTTTATCCTTCCATTGAGGCATCCAGGGGGAAACTATACGGAATTTGCCGGATTCGGTTAGTTTTACGTAGTAGGTTGCGCCTCTTATAAGTTCGTAATTGAATCCGCCGCTGAATCCGTCTGCAAAGCTGCCACCCTCGCCCTCTGCAGGAATAATTCTGCCGTTTGCATCATACACCGTATAATCCCCCTTGCGTATAAAGACGGAGGTTGAGGGGGCTGTGAAGGTGAACCATTGGGGATTTTCCTCGGAAGCCTCGATATCCACGGTTTTGCCGATTTCTATTTCCGGAACGTCTGCGGGAATCGGCTCGGTTTCGGGCGCGTGCCTTTCGAAGGTGACGGAGAAGCACGGCTCGGTATAGAAGCCTTCACGGACTATTGTAACGTACAGACTTCCCTGATAGTCGTCGTCTTTCATGCTTGTGAGCTTTCCGGTGAGTCTTCCGTTTTCGTCAAGGGTAAGTCCGTCGGGAGCGGAGAAAAACAGTTTTCTGCTGTAGCCTTTGTCGGCAAACTCGATAAGCTGTATATCTATTTCTTCGTTTTCAGCCAAATAAATGGTTTCTGCATGGATTACCTGCTCGGGCAGAGTATCTATAACCTCGTTGCAATCAATAACGTTTGCCGTGAATATACCCTTGAAGGCTGCTACAGAGATTATTCCTTCATTTTTGCCGATTCCATTGATGCGGATATACCAGTTGCTTCTGCCGCTGATAACTTCATACAGCTTGTCATACATTACGCATACAGTTCTGCCGTCCGTGTATTCGATTGTGCATTTTATATTTTCGTCTGATATAACAGAGCTTCGGGGACCGTCCATCATAATCTCAGAGGTGAAAAAGCTGTCCTCAAAACAGTTATAGCCGAGATAAAGAGGATAAATAAACTCCGCGCTTATATTTTTTATTGTGCAGGGGGTGACGATTGCACTTACGTAGCAGCTGCAGCCGCTGTAGCGGATACGTATATAGTGCTCACCCTCTGTCCAGTTTTCGGAATATTGATCTGTTATATAGTAAACCTCATAATCGGGAATTACGGAGCCGTCAGATGCCTCAAAATCATATCTGTAATCTTCACGGCGCGCAACAAAATCTTTTACGGTGCCGTCGGAATAGGTTACCGTGAGAATATCGCCCTCTCTGGTGTCAACGGTAAAAATGCCGCTTGAGCTTGCGTCGGTTTTATATTCAAAGGAATAGGGTGTGACGGGTGTGTAGAAAATTTCTTCCACGTAAATACCGTCATTCTCAGGATAAGTGGTGCCACCCTCATAGCCGCCCGTTGTGGTTTCTTCATAATATCCGGTTGTTCCCTCGTAATATCCGGTTGTTGTTTCCTCATAGTACCCTGTGGTTGTTTCTTCGTAATATCCTGTGGTTGTTTCCTCGTAATAGTCCGTCGGGGCTGCCCTTGATACAAGGAGAGGAAGCTCTGCAATAAAGCAGGAGAGAAGAATAACTGCTGCAAAAATAACTGAAAGAATTTTTTTTGCAGTGATACTTGTTTTAGTCATAATGATACCGCCTTTCGGTAAGATTTCACAGCTTCCGGCCGTTTATCTTTATTTTAGTCTCCTGAAAAATTAAAGCAATAGGCTATGTAATGAACGGTCGATTTTTGGTATGAACGGTATAAAAGCCGTATTTTTGACGGAACGGGAAAGGGACTTCATAAGGTGATTTTTGCGGGGTTGCATAAAAAGCGGCAACAAAAAACGGCATCGCACACCTGAATGGGCGAAGCCGCTTTTTTTGCTTTTCGTTTTTCTTAATAATGTTATCGGAAAATCAATCAACGAAATTGAAATCGTCCTTATGGTTTTCCATAAAAACGGCATAGATCTTGTCAACAAGCTCCTGATCGTCAATACCGAGATAGGTATCGTATTCGGAATCAAGCTCCTCAACCACCTCAAGGATGTGAACCAGCTCGTCCTCTTCGTCCGTTACGGGAAGAAGAACAACGTAGTCCTTGCCCTCAAACTCAACGAAATCGAGAATTTCAAATTTTTCTACCTTTCCGTCCTCGTCAACAAACTCAAAGATGTTCGTTTCCTCGGGCTCGGGTGTGTTGCTTTTGTTTTTGTTGTCTTTGCTCATAATAAAAATTCCTTTCAGATTATTTGTGAATTTATAAAGTAATATAAAGATTTTCCAGCTTTACTGCGGCTCTGAGCACAAGTCTTGCATCCAAGGAGGTTATCTCTCCGTCTCTGTCGGCATCCGCGGCAAAGTGAGTTTTGCCCGAAAGGGTGATAAGACCGACGGCGGCTCTGAGGGTATGACGTGCATCGAGTGCGGTGATGTCACCGTCTCCGTCGGGATCTCCCTTGCTGAAGGCAGAGGACACGGTGATGGAGAATATCTCGGAAAATTCCTTATAAATTACTATTATGTTCTGCTTTGTATCAATGATCGTGGGATCGGGCTTGCTGATGGAGTAATCGTCAATATATACGAAGGAGCCGTCCGAATAAACAAGCCGTACTCTTATTCCGCTGAGGTCGATTATCTCTCCCTTGAGAAAGCTTGTTTCCACAAGGTTGCCGTTTTTGTCCTTGAATTCCACAAGGATGCTTTCGGGCTCAGCTACGGAGTAGCGAAGCTCAAGCGTAACAAAAAGCTCTCCGAAATAAACGTCGACCTTATTGCCGGGGCCGACAACGAAATCGGCAGGATTGCAACTGACGGTACAATCCTTTACGCTTACCTCTTCCTTTTCGCCGTTATCATATTCTGCCTCAAGCACGAGACCGTCAAGCTCGGGCAGACGTGCGTTATCGTATACGGTAAGGCTTTCGGGAGGAGTCTTTACGGTAAGACCTATAAGCCTTCGGGGAGTGACTGAAATGCTGACGTCACAGTAAACGTCGGAATATCTGTAGCTTATTCTGATGGTGTGCTCACCCTTTGAAAGCACGCTGCCGTGAGCCTCCCCGTGACATCCGCTTACGGTAAAGTCGGGATTTTTTGCAATCTGAGCAAATGAGAAGAGAGTGCTCGGCGCACCGTTTTCATAGTGAAGCTCTGCAATGAGAGCGGATAAATCAAGAGTCTCGTGCTCAAGATAAGAGACCTTAGGTGCAATTTTTACGCTCAGCGCCGTTACGGGCTGTCTTACCACCGTTACCGTGAATTCCGCGCTAAAGGAATTCACGCCGTCGGGAGAATAAGATACGATAACGTTTTTTTCTCCGGGAGAATTCATTTCGGGAGTGAATACCGAGTACCCCGTGATATACGCTTCCGTTTCGTTTTTGTCAACGCTTACCACGGTAAGACCGTCAAGCACAAGGCTTTCGGTGCCGTCCGTATAGGTAAGCTTGTGGGGAAGAGTCTTTATTCTGATTTCCTTTATATCTGTTTCCTTGCCGTCGGTGCTTACGGGGGACAGTGCGCTTAACTGTATCCATCCCCACACGCCGTCCTTTGCAACGAAGGCATATCCGAAGCCCGAACGGATGTCGGTTATTTCAAGATAAGTATTTTTTGTTACCTCGCAAAGCCTGTTGCCCGTGATGCTTGGAACGTGATAGACGGTGGCAACGTCCTTTGTCACTATATACGTGTCTGCCGTCTGAGCTGCTGCCGCAGTAAGCGCAGAGATCAGCAATACGCCCGCAAGGAGAAAGCTCAATAATTTTTTCATAATACCATTCCGTTATATTTTTTACGGGAGAAGCCCGTTTTCAAGGAGAATTTCATACATATCATCAAGACCTACGGAGATTCGCAGGAGCGTTCTTGCGCTCATTGACGATACTGTTGATTTCCCGTCAAGAGCAGCTCGTCTGAGAAGCTCGGGATCTGCATAATCGAGTCCCACTACCATACGAAGCACCATTCTTGCATCGTTTGCGGTTACTTCGCCGTCGGAGTCCACGTCACCGAATTTCTTTTCTTTTATATATTCTTCTCTTTGCTTTCTTTTTTCAAGCTCGCTTTCCTCAAGGGATACCCACTTTGCATAAAGCACCTTGTCGCCGGTTTCGCCGGGCTTTATTGCGCTTACTTTTTCTCCCGAAAAGTCGCTTTCATAGTACCAGCCGTCAAAAAAGAAGCGGGCATCGGGAGAGGTAAGGGGATTTATCAGCTGCTCTGTTCCCACCGTATAGCTGACGGGATTGAGGCTGTTATTTGCACCTACGAAGGTAAAGTTCATATCGCTTCTTGTGGTAATGTGATAATTTATTTCATAGACCTTCGGTATCCAATGGGTTCTGAGAGTGATTTCCTTTGTGCCCTCGGGGATTACGTTTATTCGCTTGTCGTTGTCAGCAGACCAGCCGTCAAAGGTATAGCCTGCTCTCGAGGGGAGGGGTAACGCCGTATTCTGCTGTGTTTTTTCCGGAAAAACGAGAGGGATGCCCTCGGGAAGAATAAGACCGTCCGAGGTGATAAAAATCCTCATACTCTCCGACGGAGCAAATATATAGACCTTTTTGTCGGAGTCTTCGTCAGAATCGGCGGACGCCAGAAGAATTCTTGCGTAAAGCATAATTCCGCCGTTGGGAGCCTTATCGTATTTCAGCAGCTTCAGTATTTCCTCTGCGGAAAGCTCCGCCTCGGAGGAGGAAAGCTTTTTTGCCGTAAAAAATTGAGTACCGTTTTCGGACAGCTGGAGATAAAGCTCCGTGGGAGACAAAAGATATGCCTCGGGAGAGTTTTTCATGGCCTCTACGGTTTTATATTGCTCGAGAGCAAGGGAGCAGACGAATTCGCGCATAGCCTCAGCATCCGCAAGGTGATGGGTGAAGCTTACTGTGCATTTATCGGATACGCAGTTTTGCGTGAAAGCCGCCTGCTGTATTTCGGGGGCAGGGGTTATCTTATCCTGAGACACCAGTGAGAAAGCTGATATATGCATTGTGAAGACAAATATAAGCGATAAAAAAAGCGGTAATATTTTTTTCATCTCTTCACTCCCTTTCCGTGTCCGTCTGCGTGATATATCAAGTACCGATACTATTATATAAATATAAGGCACCGCAAGTCAAGAAGAATAAGTTGGCAAGGGGATGTAAAAAAGGAGAATACCGCATAAAACTATATACAACAAGGGGTTCTGCAGATATTGAGCCTGTGGAACCACAAAATTATGTGAAAATTTCAGAAATCGGTTAAATTTTTTGTTTTATACTGCGAATAAACCTCGCCATCCGACGTACCTGCGTACGCCGTCTAGCAAGCAAAACCAAGGCTCTCTCCTTGATTCCCCCTCTCGGTTTGTCCGTTCTTCATCTTTTTTCTATCTCCTTAAAATGAGCTGTAAAAAACTTTCGTTTTTTTACAGCTCCCTTCTGTCGGCAGAATGACGATTTATGACTAATTTAAAAGTTGCTATGGACTTTTTTTCAGGTTTATGATAACATAGAAATAGTTTTTTGAACAGCAGAGGTGTGAGTCTTGGCTAAAATAGGTTTTGATAATGACAAATATCTGAGAATGCAATCGGAATGTATACAGGAGCGTATTGCTCAGTTCGGAGGAAAGCTTTATCTTGAATTCGGAGGAAAGCTTTTTGATGATTATCACGCTTCAAGAGTGCTTCCCGGCTTTCAGCCCGACAGCAAGATAAAAATGCTTTACGAGCTTCGTCAGCAGGCTGAAGTCGTTATTGTAATTTCCGCGGATGCAATTGAAAAGAATAAGCGCAGAGGAGATCTGGGAATCACTTACGATTCTGATTGTCTTCGTCTTATAGATGCCTTCAGAGAGATCGGAATCTTTGTGGGCAGCGTCTGCATCACTCAGTTTGCTCAGCAGAGTGCCGCTATCAGCTTTCAGAAAAGACTTGAAAATCTCGGAATGAAGGTATACAGACACTATCTCATTCCCGATTATCCCGCAAACATTCCCCTTATAGTAAGTGACGACGGCTTCGGTCGTAACGACTTTATCGAAACCGAGCGCTCTCTTGTCGTTGTTACGGCACCCGGCCCCGGCTCGGGAAAAATGGCTGTCTGTCTTTCTCAGCTTTATCACGAGCATAAAAGAGGACAAAAGGCAGGATATTCCAAGTTTGAGACCTTCCCTATATGGAATCTTCCCCTCAAGCATCCCGTGAACGTGGCTTATGAGGCCGCAACAGCCGATCTCAACGACGTAAATATGATAGATCCCTTCCATCTTGAGGCATACGGTGTCACAACGGTAAACTATAACCGTGACGTTGAGATATTCCCCGTGCTCAACGCCATTCTGACAAAGATTCTCGGAGAAAGCATATATAAATCCCCCACAGATATGGGTGTAAATATGGTAGGTAACTGCATTTTTGACGATGAAGCCGTATGTGCGGCATCAAAGCAGGAGGTCATCAGAAGATATTATGAGGCAGCCTGTCTTGCACGTCAGGGGCTTGGCGATCCCGCAGTTGTGCACAGAATAGAAATTCTTATGAATCAGCTGGGTATTACCACCGCTGACAGGCCCTCTGCAGGAGCGGCTCTTAAAAAGGCTGATGAGACCGCAGAGCCCGCCGCCGCCGTTGAAATGCCCGATGGTGAGATAATTACGGGAAAGACCTCGGCTCTTCTCGGCGCATCCTCCGCTATGCTTATAAACGTAATCAAGAGGCTTGCCGATATTCCCGACGAGGTGCTTCTTCTGTCCCCCTCGATAATCGAGCCTATAACCAAGCTTAAAACGGAATCAATGGGAAGCCATAATCCCCGTCTGCACGTGGATGAGGTGCTTATTGCTCTTTCAATATGTGCCGCCACAAATCCTGTTGCAAAAAAGGCGCTTGAACAGCTTCCCGCTCTCAAGGGCCTTGAGGGACATTCCTCGGTAATGCTTTCCTCCGTTGACGTTCAGACCTTCAAGAAGCTGGGTATCAATATGACCTGTGAGCCCAAGAGTCAGACGAAAAAGCTTTACTATAAATAAATCAGCTTGAAATAAAATATGAAACTAAGGGAGAGTGAGAGGTAGTCTCGCTCTCCTTTTTGCTTGTCTGAAGCCTAAGGAATCCGAAAAAATTGATAAGCCTTGATAAACGGGGTATTTTGTTTTCTTGTTTTTTTCAAAATCGGGGATATATTTTCGGCATTTTGCTGAAAATGTCGGACAAAAATCAGCCGAAGAGCCAAAATCCGACGAACGAGGACAATAATGTTGACAATTAGTCACAAACAATTTATAATTTATTCATAAATTGCATTTCAGGCAATTTTTGGGAAATGGAGAATAAATATGTCAGAATTTAAGGTTGCTTTTATTGCTGATCTTCATCATTATTCGGAAAAGCTCGGCAACAGCGGCAGAGCCTATGAGCTCAGAGAGGGAAGCGATCAGAAGTGTCTCAAGGAGACGGGAGCCATAATTGATAAGGCCTTTTTGCAGATCCTTGAGGACTCGGCGGACGCTGTGTGTGTGGCGGGCGATATAACCAATGACGGTGAAAGAGTCAGCCACGATGAGATTTTTGAAAGGTTTTCTTTGCTTGCAGAAAAGAAAAGCGTTTACGTTATCACCTCAACTCACGATTGGTGCTCGGATCACAATCCGAGACGCTTTGAGGGTGAAGAGGTTTTCGGTGACGTTGATACTATGTCTCCCGAGGAGCTGAGGAAAAGATATTCCGTATTCGGAAAAGAGAACTGTCTTTCCTCCTATCGTACTGCTCTCGGGCTTGAATCCAGATGCTATCAGCTTTGTCCCGGACTGAGGCTTCTTGCGGTGCACGACGATTGTGACGGCCCCGGCGGCAGCTCAGGCTATTGCGAGGAGCATCTTGCGTGGATGACAGAGCAGTTAAAGGATGCAAGAGAAAGCGGCTGTAAGTGTATTGCCATGGAGCATCATCTTCTGCTTCATCCCTTTTGCAGACTTATAAACTCGGGACAGTCCATAGGAAACAATTTTGAAACGGCTGCCCGGCTTGCCGATGCGGGGCTTCGCCTTATGCTTGTCGGTCATTCTCACATGCAGAGAACCACCGAATTTGTATCGCCTCAGGGCAATAAGATAACACAGATAAATCTCGGTGCGCTTACGGGGTACCCCGCACCTATAACCTATATAAGCTTTGACGGAGAAAACGCGGCGGTAAGCGTGCGCTTTCTTGATGAATTTACTTATAACGGAAATAAATGCGGTTTTAATTATTTTCGTGAGCATACTCTCGGAGTGCTTTTTAATCTTCTTGAGGCGGGTGCTGCCGACAAGGAGGATTTTTCACAAAGGCTTCGTGCGCAGGGTATAAAAGTCCCCTCGTTCGACACGCTTTATCCCGTGATACGCTTTGTCTGTAAAAGGCTTCTGCGTGCCCGTTGCGGTATGGTAGGCGGATTTATTAATTTTCTCACCCTCGGAAGAGCTATCCCCCGTAAGGCGCTCAGAGAGATAAAGGATATGCCTCTTTTACAGCTTGTGGGTGACGTGTTTCTGGGAATATTTGACGGCTCTGCATATCTCAAGGGGGCGCGCGAGGCTGAAAAAAGAGTTGTCTGCTCGGTGGGAGCACTGGCTTCCCGCATAATAAGACGGCTTCCCTTGAAAAACAAGGACGGAATACTGAAGACAACGGATCAGATAGAGGCTCTCACACGAGAGCTTATGTATCCTTCCTTGCCCGATAATATGAATACCGTAATTGCATTATGAAAAATGATGCGCTGAAAATAATAAATGCCGCAATAAAGGCGGCGGATCCCTATGAGAATACCCTAAGGCTGCTGAACAGTCTTGCGCTTCCACGGAGGGTGAGCGTGCTTGCTGCGGGAAAGGCGGCCGTGCCTATGGCACGGGCGGCGTGCGACGTGCTTTCTTCACGGATAGCAAAAGCTCTTCTCGTAACTAAATATGAGCACGCGGGGGATTTTTTCCATCCTGCCTTTGAAGTAATCGAGGCGGGACATCCCGTAAGCGACGACAACAGTATTCTTGCGGCTCAGAAGGGACTGAGACTTGCCCGTGAGCTTTCAGAGGAGGACGTGCTTGTCGTGCTTTTATCGGGCGGCGGCTCGGCATTGCTTGGGGAAAGCAGGATCTCTCCCGAGGAGCAAAGAGATATAACGAAAAAGCTTCTTGAAAGAGGTGCGGATATAAGGCAGATAAATGCCGTGAGAAAAAGGCTTTCTCTCGTTAAGGGCGGTGCGCTTGCGGCGGCGGCATATCCCGCAAAGGTCGTGACGATCGCTCTGAGTGACGTGCTTTCCAATGATAAAGGCGTTATAGCCTCGGGACTCACCGTAAAGGACGAGGAATCTGATGCTTTTGTTGACGGGGTGCTGAGGGAATATCTTTACGATATCCCCGAGCATATAAGAAAAATTATTTTTACAAAAGACGAAATTAAGATAAATGACGGCGGTTATTATTTTGCAGGTGATATAAATATCCTCTGCGATGCCGCAGAAAAAGAGGCGGCGGCTCTCGGCTACAGAGTGCATTCGGGCAGACGCGACCTTACGGGTGAGGCGGCTGATACGGCACGGCTTCTGACGGATATTCCCGAAACTTCTTCGGGACGCTGTTGCTACGTGTTCGGTGGTGAGACCGTTGTAAAGGTCACGGGCACGGGCAAGGGCGGCAGGAATCAGGAGGCGGCGCTGTCGGCGTCTATAGAGCTTCGCGGTAAAAAAGGAATCCTTTTTGCAAGTGCGGGCTCTGACGGGACGGACGGCCCAACGGACGCGGCAGGAGCAATTGCCGACGGTAATACGTATAATATAATGAAAAGCCGCGGAGTGTCTCCCGAAAAGGAGCTTGCCGACAATAACTCATATTACGCTATGGCTTCGGCGCAGTCCCTTATCCTTACGGGACCTACCGGAACCAACGTTAACGATCTGATTATAATTTTGACTGAAGATTATGAAAAATAAAAAGATTGAGCTTGTGGATTACACAAGAGGAGAAGAAATACTTAATATTCTGACGCACCTTGCGGGACTTGTTATTCCGGTATTTATAATAATGAGAATTTTTCCCTTGTGCGCAGATGAGCCCTTTTATATGCTGTGTGCTGTTTTATATACGCTCGGCTCCTTTCTCACCTTTGCGGCGTCTGTTGTATATCACGCCATACCGCCCTCGGATATAAAGGGAATTTTCAGAATAGTTGACCATACCGCCATATTTTTTGCTGTTGCGGGCACTATTACAGGCTGTGTTCCCGCTGTTTTCAGAGAGGGAGAGACTGTGGGTGCCGTGCTTATGCTGGTGCTTGCATGGGGAAGCGTTATTGCGGGCAGTATACTTACCGTATTTTTCTTCGAGAAAACCAAAACCATCAGAATGTTTATCTATATTTTTTCGGCGGCTCTTTCCGCTCTTGCGGGAGCCGGAACGTTTCTCCGTTTGGATCCCGGTGCATTTATATGCCTTCTGACGGGCGGCGCGGTGCTTCTTATAGGCTGTGTGCTTTATAAGGCGGGAAAAAAGAAGAGATACGTTCACAGTATTTTTCACTTGTTTATATTGCTGGGACTCGGTATTTATTGTAACGGCATATACTATTTCGTTTATCTTCCTATCATTTGACATCTTAAGGAATTGAGGTTTTGTAAAATGGAAAAAAGAACAGTTTGTCTTACCGGTGCAACAGGTCACGTAGGCTTTGCAGTGCTCAAGGAGCTGCAGAATTATGCGGATACTGACGTGAGGATCATTCTCAGAAAGGATCCCGGCTATTTTGACGGTCTTTCCTGCGAAAAGCTCAAGGGTGATATTACCGATTATGCTTCTCTCGTTGAAGCCTTCAGGGGCTGTGACATTGTATATCACGTTGCAGGCTGCGTTGAAATAAAGCCCGGTAATGAGGACTTTGTTTATAAGGTAAACGTTACGGGAACGGAAAACGTTATAAATGCCTGCCGTGAAACGGGAGTTAAAAGGCTTGTATATATGTCAAGCGTTGATACCTATATTCCTCTTCCCGAGGGACAGGTAATGACAGAGGTTTATGAATATGATCCCGATAAGCTGGAGGGAACCTATGCAAAGACAAAGGCAGAGGCAACCGCAAAGGTGCTTGCCGCCAACGAGCCCGGTGTGCTTGAAACGGTGGTATGCCAGCCAAGCGCTTGTATGGGACCTTATGATTTCAAGGTATCAAGCATCGGCAGTATGGTGAGAATGTTCTCATCGGGTAATTTCCCCATTACAATGACCTTCGGTGCATATAACTTCGTTGACGTCCGCGACGTTGCAATCGGTACCATTCTTGCAGGTGACAAGGGCGGTGCAGGTGAGGTTTATCTTCTTTGCAATCAGAGCTGCACCGTTGACGAGTTTATAAGACTTCTTGCCGAGGTTTGCGGAAACAAGCCTCCCAAGATCAAGCTCGGAAAGGGCATAATCGACCTTGCCGCCCCCGTAATGGAGGTATTCTACAAGGTATCGGGACAGTCTCCCATATTCACGCGCTACGCCGTAAGAAAGCTGTGCTCAAACTGCAACTTCTCCTTTGAGAAGGCTCAGAGGGAGCTTGGCTATAATCCGAGACCTCTCAAGGAAAGCCTTGAGGACACTATGAAGTGGATAAAGGAATCTGAAGGCAAGGCATAAGAAAGACGTTAAATATCTGTATATAAAGCTACGGGATGTGCTTCCTTGCGAGGCACCTCCCGTAATTTATTCTTTATCCGATATTTGTTTTGCCTTTTTACGAAAAGTCGGGGAATTTAACTCAGACCTTAATTACATTGTTCTTCGCACTCGGGGGGACAACCCCGTTCTCCTTTGTCTTTTCGTGACAAGCACTGCATTTGTGTCCGCAAATGCAATTTAAGTTATGAGTTATAAGGTTCGCTTTCGCTCACCGTTATGATTTTGCTATCGCAAAAGTTATGATATGATTGCCTTTTTTTGCTTTCAACTTGGCGAAGTCAATTATAACGATGCGTAGCATCTCATAACTCATAACTTGCCGAAAGGCAATCATAACTGCGCACCTGCTATATCGCAGGTGCGCCAAGGGGGCTTTCCTTTTTTGAAGCTATGAGAAAACGGCTGCCGATGTGACGGGCAGCCGTTTAATTATATAAGTTGCTTATGCCTTGAAGAATTCGAGCTGCTCACCGTCGGGGCCCTTGACAAAGCCGCAGGTGATAGTCATCTTCTCGGGTGAGGAATCAAGAGGAACGGTTTTGGGCTCTATAAAGGGAGTAAAGCCCGCCTCAAGAGCAACGGCATAAGCCTTTTCAACGTCATCGGTTGACAATGCAAGATGCTGCCATTTGCCCTCCTCGGCATATTGGTCGCCGCCGTTGGCAAACAGCTCAATGATGCCGCCGTCGCCGATGTCGAGCATAACTATAAGACTTGCGCCCTCGCCCCAGCGTACCTTTTCGGTCATACCGAGTGCCTTATACATTGAAAGGCTCTTTTCGATGTCCTTACATCTGAGTGCTATATGATGGAAGCCGAGGCCTCCTGATATTTTTGTTGCCATATTATTTCTCCGTGTATTTTTTTATAAATTCGCAGATTTGGTCGATGCAGAGCTTGCCTTCCTTTGAATAGGGGAGAAGGCAGGCAAAAACGTGAGGAAGATTTCTGCCCTCGAATTTGGGGAAGTCAAGAAGCTGAGCTTTGATTGAGCGCGAGCACATATCCTTGTAAAGCTGTCTTGTCTGCTCTCTTGCAAGGGTGTCTCCCGAGCTTGTTATGAGAAGTGAGGGAGGAAAGTCCTCGGTGCAATCCAGCAGCTCATCAATATTCATATATTTCCTGTCGCTGACGGGAAGTCCCTTTTCGCCCCACATCATTCGGCAATAAAGTCCCATGGGGAGTGAGGTATTCATATATGCAACGGGAGAGGTAAGAACGGCACAGTTGAAATCAAGACCGTGGTTGACGGTGCCGAAATGCGTGCGCAGATGCTCACTTCGTGAGAGAGCCGCCGTAAATGCGGCAAGCTGACCGCCCGCAGAGTCACCTGTGATTATGATTTTATCCGTATCACAGGGGAACTCTCCGAAGAGGCTTTTTGCCTTTTCGATTGCTCTCGAAATATCCTGAAGCTGCATAGGAACGGTAACGTCGGGCACGAGACGGTAGCTTATGTTGAATACCACGAAGCCTCTTTCTGCAAGATACTGACTGTAAATCTTGTTAAGGTCCTTTGTGCCGTACATCCAGCCGCCGCCGTGGATTTCAATGATTACGGGAAGCTTCTCGGTGGTGTTTTCGGGATAATATACGTCTAAAAGATGATATTCGCTATGGGAATCCGTGTAAGCGATGTTGTTTATTTCCTTAATTCCGTCGGGCAGTGACAAGGTGGCAATTCTTTTATCGTCATCAGCCTTTACAAATTTGTTCCAGAATAAACCAAAAACACTAAGAAGAACACCCATATTATCAATCCTCGTTCTTTTGTTCCATATATGCACATACTGAGAGTATGAGCGTGCAGATGAAAATAAGAAGAATTGCAGTATAAGCTATGCCCAGCTTCATATATTCAAAGGTTGCAACGTTTCCGAGAAGAAGTCCCAGAAGCTGATTTGTGTTGCCGAGAAGTGAGTTGAGGTTGAATGCGCCGTTGAGGAAGGGCTTTGCAAATGCATTGAAGGATGCGTTCATCAGAAGTGAGCCTGCAATGCCGGCAAGGGAAAGAAGAATGCCTGCAGAGGGCTTCTTGGTTGCGGCACAGACGATGATAAGGGCAATTGCAATAAGAAGCACGATAACAAGGAAAACAAGTGCGATAATACCCCAGTGAAGACCGGGAAGCATATCAAGCATTTCCTGCTTTTTGTCGCCTGCAAAGGCATCCCATAAAGCTTTATAGGTGCCCATTGAATCAGCGGCACCGCTTTTTATAACGTCAAGAATATCCTTGATGCTTATGAATTCGCTGAGACCGAAGTTGTCAAGAAGATTTACCTTTGACGAAGCGAGTCCCGAGGCTATATATATTCTGAAAAGAGGAAGGAATATAACAGCGGGGAATATCAGAGCGGTAAGTATGGGAGTAACGATTCTGTTTATTGTTCTCATTTTTCTGTCACCTGATTATTTTTTATAGGAGGAGTTGAGCTGAACGGTTCTGTTGAATACGAGAGCACCGTCACGGGAATCGGGATCAACGGCAAAATAGCCGTTACGCACAAACTGGAAGGATTCTCCGGGCTTTGCCTGAGCGAGTGAGGGCTCAACGAGGGCATCCTTGAGAATGATGAGAGAATTCTTATTGAGAGCATCCTTGAACTGCTCGTCGGGAATTGATGCGGGATCCTCATCCTCGAAAAGCTTATCGTAAAGACGAAGCTCAGCACTGACAGCGTCGGGACCTGCCCAGTGTATCGTACCCTTTACCTTTCTGCCGTCGGGTGAGTCGCCGCCCTTTGTTGCGGGATCGTAGGTGCAATGGATGCAGATAACCTCTCCGTTTTCATCCGTTTCATAGGATGTGCAGGTAAGGAAGTAAGCACCCTTCAGTCTGACCTCGTTGCCGGGGAACATACGGAAATACTT
>JAZOOE010000012.1:0-2882 GCA_045654865.1 Acutalibacteraceae bacterium
TATATGACGGAGCTTATCCCGTAAATATTTCCGCTCCCTTGGGAGGACGCGTGTTTTCTGAGTGCTCTGCGGGAGGCGCAAGCGGCAGATATTATTGTGCGATGACAGACATTGACGGCGAACGGCGTATTTATACCTTTGATACGGCGTCGGGACAATGGTTTGCCGAGGATGATTCTCTGAATACCGTGAAAATATTTTCCTCGGGCGCAAACGTATTTTTCTTGGGGCTTGCGGACAAAGAAAGCTACGGTTATACGCTGTCTTCCGCCTCATTCGGGAAAGCCGCTAACCTTAAAATATCTCTTTCGGGAGAGGAGTGTACCTTTGAGGAGGAGGGTGCGCCCGAGTGGTTCTGTGAAACGGGCGACAGCGAAAACAGCGCATATCCTTATAAAAAGTGTGTCAGAAGCATAAAGCTCAAGGTGTCCGTAGGACAAGACAGCTCATTAAAGGCTTTTGTAAAAACTGACAGACAAAGTGATTTTGAAAGAGTGTTGACTCTGGACAGAAAAACAGACGGAGTGTTCTGCGCTCATATAAATACCATACCCTGCCACAGCTTTCGTCTGCGGCTTGAGGGGAAGGGAGACGTGACGGTTTATTCATATTCCGCCGCATCGAGAAATTCAGCGGAGGTGAACCGTATTGAATAATAAAAACGTTTCCGAGGGGCGCAGTGAGCTTTACGCTCTCATAAAGTCCCTGAAGGATGAGGTAGCAAGGCTTTCTACCCAGATAAGGGCTATGCGAAGCGAATTGGAAGGAGTGAAGAAAAATGAAGACTAAATATACCTCTGATGAGATTCTGAAAATGGCTGTCGGCTTTATAAAGGAGGATCTTGATGCGGATATTGATAAGGACGGTAAGATAACCTCCGACGATGCAAGGCTTAA
This sequence comes from Acutalibacteraceae bacterium, assembly GCA_045654865.1. Taxonomy (GTDB): domain Bacteria; phylum Bacillota; class Clostridia; order Oscillospirales; family Acutalibacteraceae; genus RUG806. The sequence continues at coordinate 898 of JAZOOE010000012.1, forward strand.
AAAGAGGGTTGAGGACGGTACGGATAAGGGGAATACGGATACACTTACGGCAAGTGACATTCTTGACAGAATCATTGAAAATACGGATTCCTTTTCTTATGACTTTAACGTTGATCCTCTTTATCAGCAATACAGCAGGCTGTATTCTGATGCCGCAAGCAGAGATTCTCAGGATATATACGGGCTTGCGGCTTCTCTTACGGGCGGCTACGGTAACTCATACGGGCTTACAAGGGCAGCCGAGATAAAGAGTGAATATGCAGATAAGCTTTCGGAAAAGGCGGGCGAGCTTGAAAGCCGTGCTTATGAAAAGTACCTTGACTCAAAGAAGGATTATTATGATATTTTTGAGGCGCTGAGAAAGCTTGAGGAGGATAAGTCAAAGGAAGAAAGCGATGCCTTTGATAAGGCGCTTGAGCTGGCAGGTCTCGGGGATTTTTCAGCTCTGAAGAGTCTCGGTGCAGATACGTCTGCTCTCGAAAGCAAAAATTCAAGACAGCTTGCGGAATTTTTTGCAAAATATAAGGATTATTCTCTTCTTAAGGACATAGGGGTCAATACGGAGGCTCTGGAAAAGGAGGAGCTTTATGAGCTTGCCAAGCTTTTTGCTTCGTACGGAGACTATTCTGCACTTAAGGCTCTTGGAATTGATACCTCGGCAATCGAAGAGGATGCTGAGCTTGAGCGGCTTATTAAAAGCGCAAAGCTGAAATAAGAGAATGATGAACGTATATATAAATGCCGCCCATACGGAATTTTCTCCCGGCGGCTGTTTTGAGGGAAGAACTGAATATAAGGACAACTGCAGCTTCGGTCAGGCGGTTGTAAATGAGCTTAAGGACTTATTGCCGCGGGTACAGCTTCATTTTTTTAAGGGCAATCCCGATATAAGCGGGCTTCCTGAAAATGCACGGCTTATTATTCTGCACAGAGGCACGGCTTCAAAAGGCGAAAAGCAGAAGGGAGCATTTGTTACGGTAGCTGAAAATGCGACTGCCGACGTGCAGTATGAGGCATACCGAATTCTTGAAAGCATTACGGGAGGTGAGGGCTTTCGTTATCTCGGTGTCCATACCGCATCAGACGTCTGTCCCTTTCGTCGGTTCAGAGATTCACGGCTGTTGCACAGATACGTTCTGAGTGCAGGGTATATTGACAATGCGGAGGATAATGAGATTTTTGACAGAAGCTGTCCTGTTTTAGCCCGAAAATTAGCCGTGGCAATAAGTGAAATATGTAAGGAGACTGAAAATGAAGATAAAACCGAAATTTGATAAGCTTCATTCGGGAGAGCATCTGACAAGGGCTCTTGAGGTAACCTTTGAGGAGCTTAACGGTGAGTTCAGCATAAAGCTCGCCTTTGTTTCTCCGAGAGGTCAGGTATTTCTTTCGGATGATCTGGATACAAGCGGGACTTCTGTACTGTATGAAATTCCCTCGTCATTGCTGACGGCAAAAGGTATTCTTGTTTGTCAGGCAATTGCATTTTTTGCTGACGGAAGAGTACTGAAAAGTGATACAAGTGAGTTCCCCGTGTATTACAGTGTTGACGATACGTCCTGTCCTCAGTTATCAGATGAGGAGCTGCTGAGCTTAAAGCGTATTCTTGAGCTGGTAGAGGAAATGACTGACAAGGTCAATGCCAATGATGATTTTATTACAACGTCAGAGTTAAGTGCGGCTTTGCTTGCAAAAAGTGACAAGGGACACACTCACGGTGAGTATCTTACTGCAAAGGATCTGCCCGAGATTCCCGAAGTACCCGAAATTCCCGAGAATGTATCGGCTTTCACAAACGATGCAGGATATATAAATTCTGACGAGTTGAATACCGCACTTTCGGGAAAGAGTGATGCTGGGCACACTCACGGTGAGTATCTTACAGCAAAGGATCTGCCCGAGATTCCCGAAGTACCCGAAATTCCCGAAAATGTGTCAGCATTCACAAACGATGCGGGGTACGTAAATTCATCTGAGCTGAGTGA
>JAZOOE010000013.1:0-13398 GCA_045654865.1 Acutalibacteraceae bacterium
TTTTAAAGATTTTGTAATATTATATATTCATCAATCTGAAAGGAAACATAACCTATGAATGAAAATGACAATTTTGAATTAAATGGAGGCAGCTCAGATGCAGATGCCCCCGAGGTGTCAGAAAATGATTTTGATATTGAAGTCGAAGATCTCGAGGATGTGATAAGGGCAGACGGGGAAAATAATAAGTATCCTTATTCGGGCAATACGTCATATCCTTACGGGACCACCGGCGCTTCAGCATATTCCGATAGCCTTAATGAAGCCGGCAGCTACGAAAGAGGATATGCTTATTCTCAGAATTCTTCAGGCAAAAACAATAAGAAGAAGGGCTTAAAGGGAACAAAGCTGTTTGCCGTTATTTCCGCAGTGCTTTGCTTATTCCTCGTAATCGTGCTTGTTGTCGTTATTACGGGCGATCCTGTTAAGGTAGTAGGCGGCGATGAAACTACAACCAAGAACAATCCCGAAAATGCCGAAGAGTTTTCAACGAGTGCATCTTACGAATCCGACGTAAAGACAAATCCCGAGGGCGAGCTTATGCCTAAAGCAATTTATAATAAGGTGCTTCCTTCTTCTGTAGGTATTATGGTTTATACAAAATCAAAGACATTGGCAACAGAAGGCTCAGGCGTGCTTTTCCAGGAATCGAAAGACGGTAAGTATACGTATATTATTACTTGTGCTCACGTTATCAAGGATGCAACGGGAACTATCAGAATTCAGCTCAGTGATTCCAGTGAATATGAAGCTGTTGTTGTCGGATATGATGCAAGAACCGATATCGGTGTGCTCCGAATTGAAAAAACAGGCTTACAGCTTGCTGATATCGGAGACTCATCTAAGATTGCTGTTGGTGATTCTGTGTATGCAATCGGTAATCCCGGCGGTGTTGAATTTGCCAATTCCTTTACGAACGGTATGGTTTCGGCGCTTGACAGACCTGTAAGCTCCTCTTCAACAGGCTACACTACGGAATGTATTCAGCATACTGCAGCAATTAATCCCGGTAACTCGGGCGGTGCTTTGGTGAATTCCTTTGGTCAGGTTATCGGAATAAATTCAATGAAAATTGTTGATGATGAATACGAGGGAATGGGCTTTTCCGTACCTTCATCTGTTTTTGTTGAAATAGTTAATGATATTATGAAGAACGGTTATGTTGCAAACAGACCTAAGCTCGGTATAACAATTATGTATGCTAGTGAATACAGCACTTATGGTATGTTTGTTGCATTGAAGGGACTGCCCTCAGGTTCTATTGTTATTTACGGAATTGAAAGTGACAGCGCCCTTTTAAATACAAATGTAAAAGTCGGAGATATGATTATTGCTGTCAACGGAACACCTCTTGATGATAGAGAATATCTTGCAGAGTTTATTGAAGAATCAAATGTAGGTGACGTTATTACTTTGTCAATTGTAAGAATTAACAGCGATTATTCCTCAGAAGAATTTGAAGTTTCGGTGCCTCTTATAGAGGACCGAGGAGATTCCTTGCCCGAAGAGCAGACAACGGCTTCACCGATGCTGCCCGGTGGAAGCAACGGCGGTGGCTATAGTGGAAGCTATGAAGATTTCTTCAATCAGTATTTTGGCTGATTCGTTGATTAGATAATATAACGCAAAAGAAACGGGCTGAAAAACGAAAGTTTTACAGCCCGTTTTTAATGAAAAAAGAAAATAAAGAACTGACAGATAAGATAAAGCAATACATCATATTTGATATTTTTTGAGCTGATTCGTGCAGCTCGTATTTCAAGAGACGATGCTTGTCTGTAGTGTAAGAAATAAAAATGGATTTTCCGTTTTTTTGTTAGAATCAAGGGGATCTGCAGATTGAATTTTCTGCAGATCCCCTGTATTTCCGGATTTTGCGCGTTTCTTTATCTTTTTGCTGTTTATTTTGACACAGGAACGTTAATTACAAGGTCAGTAAGAGGGAATGAACAGCAGGGATGGATGCAACCGAACTTGAAGTCAGCCAGTCTTCTGTATTCAAGGTTCTTAGGCACGTACACTTTACCCGAAAGAAGATGGGAATGACAGAAGCCGCACTCACCGCTTCGGCATCTTGCGGGAGCAGCAATTCCGTTCTTTTCAAGAATCTGAAGAACTGTGTCGTTCGTGCTACCCGTAATAGTTTTTGTTACATCCTGAATTGTAACCGTGATTGATATTGTTTCGGGCACGTCTGCAGGATAATCTGCCTGAGACGCAGGATTTCTGAATTCACCGAACATTTCGTGTCTGATATATTTTTTGGGGAGCTCAAGCTTGGGAAGTTCCTTTTCAAGGAAGTTGTACATAACCTGAGGTCCGCAGATAAACACGGAATAATACTCATTTTCAGGAGCATATTTCTTAATAAGCTCTGCGGTGATAAAGCCCTTCTCAAAGCCGTCAGCTGACGTATCAGTCGCTTCGTCGCTGAGAACGTGAATAACCTTAACCTTATCGGTTTTCTTAGTTATTTCCTCAAGCTCATCATAGAAGAGAATGCTTTCCTTGTTTCTGCTGCCGTAGAGAAGTGTAAGCTCAAAATCCTCGTCGCCGTCAACTATGGCACCTGCCATTGAAACGAAAGGCGTAATACCACTGCCGCCTGCAAGACAAATAACCTTTTTTGCATCTCTTAAAGGCTGATATTCAAAATGTCCTTCGGGAGCAGATACCTTTACGGAGGTTCCTACCTTCCACGTGTCAAGAATATAATTTGACATAACGCCGCCGTCAACACGCTTTATTGTAAGCATATACCTGCCGTTAAGCGCATCCTGAGGCTTTGATGAAATTGAATAGGCTCTTGTGATCTTCATTCCTTCAATTTCTTCAAAAACGGTAAGATATTTACCTGCACTGAAGTAAGCAAGCTTTTCTGTGCCCTTTTGTGTATCGGGGACCAATACAAAGCTCTTGCAGTCCTCTGCACGCTCGATGATCTCACTTACCTTTACGTACTGTGCCTTGGGGTGTAATGCTCTTGCAATAACGGTTGCCTGATCGGGAATTGCCGAAAAGTCCGCAGAGGCATTTTCAAATGTCTTCTGTCTTTCAGAGAGAAGGGAAATGAATTTTTTTGCTTTTAATGATTTGATGTCTGCCATTTTATTTACCCTCCTTGAGTGCTTTTATTGTAAGACCTGCAGCCTTTTCTCCCGTGTAGTAAGCACAGCCGTAGCCGTCGCCTCTTTCCTGAGTAGCTCCGCAGAAAAGGAAGTTGTCAAAGGGCTGATCCTTGATATACTGAATCGTTCTGGGAAGCATGCTGTCCCATTTCTCAAGCATATAGCCGTAAGGAGTGCCGAGAGGAGTATTGAGATAACGGGCAAACGTGGGCGGAAGAGCAATTTCAATTTCCTCAATATAGGGCTTGATGGAAATATTGAGAGCCTTTTCACAGGTCTCTATCATATCTTCTGCAACCTTAGTCTTGAATTTTTTATAGTCCTCGGGTTTTACGTCCTTCATAACGTCGCCGAAGGTCATAGTTGTAAGGAACAGCTGGCTTGTTCCTGCGGGAGTACAATCGGGAATGATCTCATTGAGACAGTTTATGATGCAATAGCCGCTGAAATATCCTTGTGCCGCTTCATACTGCTTATCAGAATCGGAATCAGGAGCAATAAATACGGAATAGTCGGTGATGCCGAGCTCTTCCTTTGTTTTGTTCATGCCGAGATAAACTGTTGTGAGTGTGCATGCTGTCTTTCTTGCACTGAGCATTTTAAGCTGCTTTTCGGGAACGTCCTTTTTATCCATAAGCTCGGTAAATACCTTATAGGGATAGCAGTTACAGATAAAGCGCTTACCGTAAACGGTTTTTTCTCCGTTGATAACTACACCTGCGGGCTTGCCGTTTTTCATAATGATCTTTGTAACGTCGGAATTATACCAGATATCTCCTCCGAAATCGCGGATCTTCTTGTCAATTGCAAGACTCATTTCGTGGCTGCGAAGATGAGGAATTCCCGTTCCGCTGCGTACGTAGCTATGAAGCACACAAAGATAATAAAGGAAGTCAAACTGTGATGCGGGGGAGCCCATATAGCACCAATAGGTATTGAATATATCCTGTGCCTTCTTGGACATACCGAGAGCGTCAAGTGCCTCTGTCATTGTGTGGGCGGTCATTCTCATAATGTCGGGAACGTCCTTGAGACTTCCGGGAATCTTAGAGGGATCGTCAAGACATTCAAAAGCCTTGAACATATTGATCGAGAGATCAAATGCCTTGCGGCAGCTTTCATAAGAGCCGGGAACCAGTTCGTCAAGCTTTTTGCTGAAATTTTCAAAGCCTACGGGCATTCTTGCATCAACGGTAACCTTTACACCGTTTTCGTTGATAAATGCATCCTTGTCATCATCCTTTGCGGGAACAACGAGACGGAATGTGGAATCGTGTCTGAACCATTCAACGTCAGCTTCTATTCTGTTGAATATCTCTTCAATAGTGCCGACTTCTTTTTCGTCGCCTATTCCTGCAAGCTCGTGAAGTGACGGCTCAAATTCAAATCTGCCTCTGACGAAGGAAGATGCCGAGCCGCCGGGAATATTGTGTCGTTCAAGAAGAAGTGTTGAAAGACCTGCTTTGGCACAGTTAGCAGCTGCAGCAAGACCGCCGTTGCCTGCACCGATTACTATAACGTCATAAACCTTATTCATAATGAAGCTTGTTACCTCCTAAATAAATATAATTTATTCTATCACCAAGACAGCGTAATTACAACAAGAAAAATTAAATATTAATGTTTTGGAGTTTTGCACTAAATCAAATTTTTGTGATTATTGAAAATTACAATGGAAAATAATGAAAATATATGTTATTATACTTATATTAGGTGTCAGGAGGTGGATATGAAGTACACGATTTTTGATTCTCCCGTAAAGGTTTACGGTGTTCCGCTTTTTGAAAAGAATAAAAGGCTTGAGCGATTTCCGGCCGAACTTCGCGCGAAGCTTGACGGGACTCGGAGCGGCGGGGCTGTATCTGAAAATATTGCCACCAGAACCGTTGGTGCAAGAGCGGCTTTTATAACAGATTCAAAGAAGATCAGAATAGAGATAAAATTGAAAACTCTTGCTCACGACGTGGGTATGTCGCGGTATTCCTGTTCCTCGGCGGCTGTTTATACCGGGCACGGCGACGAGCTTACGTTCAGAGGACTTGCAGTTCCCGGCTTTGATGATATGTTGGGAGAGCTTGAATTTGAAAACGAAAACGGGATGGATGAGATTATGATTTTCTTTCCCCGTAATGAAATTGTTGAAAATATTGTTATAATCCTTGACGACAATGCCCGCATCTTACCTCCGAAGCCCTATAAACAAGAGTCTCCCGTTATATTTTTTGGCTCATCCATTACCGAGGGCGGACACGCCGGACTCGTCACGAATGCATATACGGCACTTTTATCCCGCCGTCTCAGCTTTGATTATTATAATTTCGGACTTTCGGGAAGCTGTCTCGGACAGCTTGAGATCGCAGATTTTATCTGTGAATTGAAGCCCTCTGTATTTGTTTACGATTACGATCACAATGCACCCACTGCCGAATATCTTGAAAGAACCCATGAGCCGTTTTTCAGGCACCTGAGAGAAAAACTACCGGATGTCCCTGTTGTTATGATGTCCGCACCCAATTATGAAGGTATGCCCGAGGCTGACGAGAGACGCCGAATAATAAAAGCAACCTATGAAAATGCAAAAAGCCGCGGTGATGAAAACGTTTATTTTATAGACGGAAAATCCTTCTTCGGGGAAGAGGAGAGACAATTCTGCACAACGGATACCATTCATCCTAATGACTACGGCTTTCATAAAATGGCTAAGGTAATTGAACCTGTGCTTAAATCAATTTTAGAAAAAATAAATTAAAGGAGAAATAAAAATGACCATCTTGCTTAAACTCAGATACTTACTGATGCTGCCCCTGCTTATTCTCACTCTCATCACAAGTCCTGCCGCTCAGAGCACAGATTCTGCTGAGCTTATCTCAAAGGATACCTTTGTTTTTGAACAGGCTCTTATGATGGGACAGGGAATTACCACCGACGGAGAATATTTCTACACAAGCGGTGCTATCGCAGGTGCGGGAATTACCGTGCTTGCAAAATTCACTGTTGAGGATATGGAGCTTGTATGCTCAAAGCTTAATCCTCTTCCCGACGTATGTGAGGACCGAAAAAATGATCACATCGGCGGAATCAGCTATTATAACGGTAAAATTTACGGTTCTGTAGAGGGACCTGATGAAGGCTTCCCCTGCATAGTTGTATTTGATGCAGAAACCCTTGAGTGCACAGGTGAAGTATACGATCTTCCTATTGAAATTTATGACGACGGTGTTCCGTGGTGTGCTGTTGATCAGACAACCGGCTATCTTTACGCTTCAAAATGGAGCGATGCCAAGACGGTTTACTGCTATGACGTAAACAACGGTATGGCTCTCGTAAAGGAAATTCCTCTTACGGGACTTGGAATTATCGACCGAATTCAGGGCGGTGAGTTCTACAACGGAAGCCTTTATCTTTCAAATGACCTTAAGGATAACGGTAATATGAAAAACATTCTCAAGCTTGACGTAAATACCGGTGAGGTAACTCTTGCTGCTGAGAGAGACGTTGGCGGAGATAATGTGGAGGCAGAGGGAATTACCTTCCTTGAAACTGCTGACGGTGCAGTTATGCACGTGCTTGACTACAATAAGCTTATCGGCGTGTTTGTTCATCACTATAACGTAGCATTTTAATAATATTACAATAATATATCCCGATACCGCTTCGGCTTGCGGTATCGGGATGATTTATTTGATATTGAAATATTTGCTTCAGTCTATTTCATAGGTATAAACGGATGTATAATTCATATCGGCGGCAAGATAAAGAGCGGGGCTTGTCAGATCATATATTGCCGACCATTGTGTAGAATAAACACGTCCCTTTTCATCGGGTTCTGTGCCGGTAATTCTTGCAGCCTCCAACAGCTTCATTCCTTCTTCCTTTGTAAGCACCGAATTTTTTGCTGAAAGCTCGGCGGTAAGTATCTCATAACGGTCAAGGCCTTGCTGTTCATATTCAAATGGGACGTCGTGAAGATAAAAGTTTGTTGCGCAGATTATTCCATTTTCCTTTTCTGTTACAACCATTTCGTTGTTAACGTAGGAAACAACGACACTGTTACCCTCTGCATCGGCTATCTGGAAGTGATAACATCCCTGAGCTGCGGCATACATATCGATGCTTCTGAGAAATTCAAGAGCTTCGCTGACGTTGGCACAGGTATCAAGCATTGCTCTTATGGCAAGGGTTGTTCCTACGTCGGGTTTTTGTGTGTCCTGTGCGGTTGCGGGAGCCTGAAGCTGTAAAACACCTACAGCGAGTCCTTTTTCATTTATTCCGTCAAGAGGAAAGTATGCGGCAGCCAAAGTGTTGATTCTGTCTGCAAGCTTATCAGGAGTGTAGCTTTCGTTATAACCGAGGAAGCTGAGATTTACTACAGAAATTGATTTATATCCGTCTTTTGGTGCGGTTTTGACAACTGCAAGATCCGTTTGCTGATTGTCAAGATTTCTGCCCAGTATATGACCTCCCTCGGGGGTTGCGGCATAGAACATAGAGCAGGCAAGATTGGGGATTTCGTAAGGTACATCTATGGGCAAGCCCTTGAGCATAGTTTTAAGAATGTATTGGACAAGCTGTTCCTCTGTTGCTGCACCTCCGGCTTCAAGAAGCTCGTCAAGCTTGTAATCAGCCGAATAATTAATTTCATATATGCCTGTGTCATCTCTTTCTTTGACGGACAGCAGAGTTCTCAGCTCTCCTTGAAAAATGCAAAGCGCGGTAATAATGATCAGAGCAAAAACACCTATTGCGGAAATAGCAATTTTTGTTCCTTTTTTCATAATATCATCTCCTTATTAGTTTAATACAAATATATACCAATGGTGAAGTGAAGTCAATATATCGAACATTATATTAATGGAATGTTCAAAAAATAAGGCATTGATAAAATTCAGTTTATATGTTAGTATGGAACGGGTGATAGATATGAATAATTTGACGTTTGAAAGCATAAGTAATGCAGAATTCAGATATTATAAGGGAAATCCCGTGCTGAAATATACTCTTCCCAGTATGGTTGTTGCTGATCCCTCAATTCTCACTCCCGATAAAACTCCCGATAATAAATGGCATCTGTTTGCTCATACATTTTTCGGTGTTTATCATTACGTTTCAGAGGACGGAATTTCCTTTTCCAAGGAAAAGCGTGTGGCTCAGCGTGCAATGCGCCCCGACATAAAATCGGTTGATGGTGAGTATTATCTTTATTTTGAAAGAACGAGAGCACCTATCCTCAATGCTCTGAATTCACTCGGAGTAAAGTGGAAATCTGAGATTTATATGTGTAAATCCACGGATCTCGAAAACTGGACTGAGCCTCAGCGTGTGATAGGACATACAAGGGATTATGAGGCTTGTAAAACGGGTGTTGCAATTTCCAATCCGTTTTTAATTGAGACAGAGGGTAAATACCGTCTTTATTATTCCTGCGGACAGACGTTTATAAAGGATTGCGGATTTTCGGAGCCGACACACATCACATTTGCAGAGAGCCGCTTCCCCCATCGGGACTTCGTTTCAAGAGAAAAGCCCATTATCAGCCCGGACAAAAATAATAAATATCTGAATCTCTGCTCAGGCTGCATTAAGGTTTATAAGCTTAAGGATTGTTATATAGGCTTGCAGAATGGTATTTTTGAGGAAAACGGCAAAAGTTATTCTGCAATAATGCTTCTGAAATCCGATGACGGAGAGAATTTCACCTTTGTAAAGCCGCTTATTGAGCCGGATAAAAAATACACTTGGATGGCGCAGTTTGTCTATGCCTGCTGTATGACAGTATACGACGGAAAAATCAGAATTTATTTCAATGCACGAAACGTGGCAAATATGGTAAAAGGAAGAGAGTCCATAGGCTTTGTTGAGGCTGAATTATAAAAACAAAAAGCAGACGAGGAATTTTCTCATCTGCTTTATTTTTATTATCCGAAAAGGGGAGTGGAGAAATATCTTTCTGCTGTGTCGGGGAGGATTGTGACAACGGTTTTGCCTTCTCCAAGCTTCTCGGCAAGCTTTATTGCCGCGGCAACGTTGGTGCCTGAGGAAATTCCGCACATAAGTCCTTCCTTTGAGGCTAAATCTCTTGCAGTCTGCAAAGCTTCTTCGTCAGAAACAATGTAAATATCCTCGTAAATTTCAGTGTTGAGAATTTCGGGGATAAGACCGTCACCGATTCCCATCTGAATGTGTGCGCTGACTGTTCCGCCTGCAAGGATTGCGGCATTTTCAGGCTCAACTGCCCATATTGTCATATCGGGATTCAGGGCCTTGAGAGTTTCTCCTATTCCCGTTATTGTTCCGCCTGTTCCGATACCTGAGCAGAAGCCGTCAATAGGGCCGCCTACCTGCTCGAGAATTTCAAGTCCGGTCTGATGTCTGTGGGTCATAGGATTAGCGGGATTTTCAAACTGCTGAGGAACAAATACGTTGGGATCATCCTTTTCCATCTGCAAAGCCGTTTCAAGACATTTTGCTATAGCGTCGCCGATGTTTCCCTCGTCGTGAATGAGAACAACCTCTGCGCCGTAATGCTTCATTATCTTTTTTCTTTCAATGCTCACAGAGTCAGGCATAATGATTCGCACCTTATAACCAAGCACGGCACCAACAAGCGCAAGTCCTATACCCTGATTTCCCGATGTAGGCTCAACAATTATGCTGTCTTTGTTAATTTTGCCCTTTTTCTCCGCATCGCGGATCATATTGTACGCAACTCTTGTTTTAATTGAACCGCCGACGTTGAGCCCCTCATACTTTACAAGCACCCTTGCGGCACCGGCGGGTACCATATGATTTAATTGAATTATCGGTGTGTGACCGATTGCATCCAAAATATTCTGATATATCATAAAAATTCTCCCTCGGGGTAAAAACTGAGTTATATTTTAACTTAAAAATCCGATAACTTCAATAGAAAAATCATATTTTCCCTAACATTATATGAATAAAATAAATTGCTGCAACTTTTTTATTGCAGCAATTTTTGTCGTTCTGTATAGAACGTATTAAATAAAAGGTCTTACAGCGGGATCAAAGAAGATCATCAAAATAAATAATGTTAGAGGGAACGCATTTAAGCTTTCCGTTCTGCTCTTTTTTGATGAGCTCAACAATTTTATCATTAATGGGGGTGGGGATACCGCACTTTTTGCCCCATTCGCATACGACGCCGTTAATTGCATCAACCTCGCAGGGCTTGCCGTTTCTGATGTCCTGAAGCATAGAGGGTACTATATCTCTGTGCTTTTTCATAGCGATGGGAAGAAGAAGCTGGGCGAAAATTCTCTTTGCCGTGCCCTTGTAATAGAAAAGCTTTGTGATATTTTTGCCCTGAACGGGAGCAAATGTTGCACCTGCGGCGTGACCTACGTCGATGCATTCCTTCATACAGCGGACAGCTACCTTTTTTGCTTCCTTGTTTTCTGATACGTCACCGAAACAGCCGCCTACTACGGTACCGAGTCCCGAGAAGGTTGCGTTTATAAGAAGCTTAGACCAGCGTGCACCGATAAGATTTGTTTCCTCGTGTACGGGACACATAAGCTCAAGAATTTCTTTTACCATATTGAACTGCTCGTTTGTGATGCCGTCCATTTTTCCCATGTGGAAGGAAAGGCTGTCGGGCTCAGACGTGAGCTTGCATACACCGGGCTGTGTAAGCTCCGCACCCCATTCAACTGTGCATCCCATAGTATGCTCCGCACCCACTATTTCTGCAATTCCGGGCTCGGGGATTCCGTTCTGAAGTGTTACTATAACGCCGTTCTCTGTGAGGAAATCCTTAAGCATTGTTACCACCTCTTTGTTGAAGAGCTGCTTTGTCATAAGGAATATCACGTCATATTTCTTTGTCATTTCATCGGGGGTGAATGCAGTTACGGGAACTGTCATTTCAACCGTGCCCGTGATTTTTGCGCCCTTTTCGTTAAGCGCAGCAACGTGAGCCTTGTTTCTGTTTATAAGATCGATCTTGCCGCCGTTTTTGGTGATATAAGCACCAAGCACTGTGCCCAGTGAGCCTGCACCGTAAATAGCCGCATTAATGTTTTTCATAATTAACATCCTCCCAAAAATCATTATTAATAAGTTATCACAATAACAATGAAAAATCAATGATTTTATCTGAAACTCTTTACCCAGTTTATAAGTGAATTGTGCCAGATATTCTCTCTTACGTCCTTTTGCATCTGTTGGGTTACGGGGCCGTTTTTTGCAAGCTTTTCAAGTATTGCCGCCTGAAGCTCGGCTACAGTCATTTCCTCATAAGGCTTGTCGGGTACGATAATTTTTTCGGACGGTTCTTGATTGCAGATTTCTTTTTTTGCTGTCGGTACCTTAGGGGTGTCATTTGTATTCTCGGAGATTACTGTCGGCTTCCGATCAATTTTAATTTCAGCTTCAACGGGTGTGAATTGCAGGGAATTGTTATCAGCGGGTATTAAAATGTCGCCCGAATTTGCTTTAAGTGTGATAGTAATACGGTCGGATGAGGTTTTAATTTCTGTGCCTGAAAGCGCTCCCGTGTAAGTCGTTGTGCCGCCGCAGGGAATTGTAATTGTACAGTCCTTGTCATCGTTGTTTACTGCAATTATGACGGCTTTCCCGTCTATCTCTCTTGCAAATGCATATTGTCTGTTTGTAAGCACAAGCTCCTTGTAAACTCCGTATGAAAGCTGTGGTGTCGCTTTTTTGATTTCACACAAGGCTTTGATAAGCTTTGTGCAGGGATTCGCGGTTATTGCATCTTTGTAATCGGAATAATTAAGCATCGGGCGCAGAGAATCATCTGAATGACGCTCCTTTTTGCCCTCAATTCCAAACTCTGAGCCGTAGTATACCGAGGGGATTCCCGGGAGAGTGAAAAGCAGAATATGGCAAGGCACAAAATGCCTTTTATCCGAAATCTTTGTATAGATTCTTTCAACGTCGTGATTATCGGTGAAATTATAGAGCTTTAGTGTTTTGCTCATATCATAAAGCCGTTTTACAGTGTGCGCGATTTCAAAATAGTTGTGATCGTTGTGTCCCGAATACAACGCCTTATGAAGATGATAATTTGTGACGGAATGAAGGGTACTTTCATTCGCCCAACGGTTATAGTCACCGTGAATAACCTCTCCCATAAGCCAGAAATCGGGCTTTATCTCATTTGCGGCGGCACGAAGCTTTTTCATAAAATCGAAGTCAAGAACGTCTGCCGCATCAAGTCTTATGCCGTCTATATCAAATTCTGATACCCAGTAACGGATAACGTCGCATATATAATCCGTAACCTCGGGATTTTTTTGGTTCAGCTTTACCAACAGATCATATCCGCCCCAGTTTTCATAAGAAAAGCCGTCGTTATATGAGTTGTTGCCCCAAAAATTTATGTTATACCAATTTTTGTAGCGTGAATTTTCCCTGTTTTCTTTTATGTCACGAAAAGCAAAGAAGTCTCTGCCCGTGTGATTGAAAACACCGTCAAAAATTACTTTTATGCTGTTTTTGTGACAATAGCTTATCAGCTTTTTAAGATCATCATTCGTACCGAGTCTTGAATCAAGCCTTTTGTAGTCCGTGGTCTCATAGCCGTGTCCTACAGATTCGCATAAAGGCCCGATATACAAAGCATCAAAGCCTATTTCTCTGATATGTTCAATCCAGTCATAAAGCTTATTTATTCTTGATTCGGGTGCTTTATATTCGTTGAGCTTTTCTGCTCCCGTGAGACCTAAAGGATATATATGATAAAAAATTGCCTCGTCGTACCAAGCCATAAAAACCTCCGTGGAAAATGAAAAATCTGATAGTATTATACGAGCATTTAAGTCAGAATGCAATTTATTATTGTAAATTTTGCATAGAAAAATTAACCTGAAGCGGTTGTAATAAGACGGAAGAATTTTTTAGGGGTGATAAAGTAAAAAAACTGAGGAAATTTGCAATGTATCGTAACATTTTCCGTTTCGATAAAAAATCGGGCGCCCGAATCACCTCACTCCGACCTGCCTGAAAAAAACTCTGATACCTTGAAAGGTATCAGAAAGGATAGCGAATTTGAATTCGAACACCCTACCAAGAAAAATATAGTCGCCTCACTCGCTTGGGGCGCTTCGGGAGGCTCGTTATTTTTCTTCTCCTACGCCTCGCTTATTCTGCCACCGGCAGCGCTCGGCTTTGTCACCTCGTCCCTCACATTCGCCGTTTCGATAAAAAATCGGGCGCCCGAACCACCTCACTCCGACCTGTCTGAAAAAAACTCTGATACCTTGAAAGGTATCAGAGTTTTTTTGGT
>JAZOOE010000014.1:0-6157 GCA_045654865.1 Acutalibacteraceae bacterium
AAGTATGATATCCGTGACTGGGGCCCTGACCACGAAAAGATGGGTAAGGGAATCACCCTTTCAGCAAGCGACGTAAAGGCTCTCAAAGAGCTTCTTGCTGACGAAGAATAAAAATGTGCGGAGTGTTCCGCCGCAATAAAAAGGGGCAGCCTAAAAAGCCGCCCCTTAATATTATTAATATTTATATCTTTGATATATAACAGCTGTCCTTCTCCTATGAGAGGGCGGAGGATGCCGTATGTATGAATTTTTTGATAATACAGACAGAACAGAGCTTTCTGTCGGGGATACTTTGTCTACAAATGACGATCTGAAAAAAATGATCTACTCAGCCGACGGCTGTGTTTTTGCTCTTGTCAGAGCCGACAGACAGCTTTCAGGCAGAGGCAGACTGGGAAAGAGCTTTTTTTCCCCCGCGGGAGGATTATATTTTTCTCTTTCATATCCGCTTTCAGGCAAGGAATCCAATATTCCCTTTCTCACGCTTCTTGCTGGGCTTGCCGCCTCCGAGGCGATAGAGGAGCTCACGGGTGTCAGAACTCTTATTAAGTGGCCCAATGATATTTATCTGAACGGAAAAAAGCTGGGGGGGATTCTCTGTGAGCTGGTTTCCTCCAAATCGCTTACGGCGGTCGTGGGAATCGGTATTAATCTCAGTGCCGAGGGTGATGAAATTCCTCGGGAGCTCAGAGATATTATGACCTCCTTCAGCGCCGAGGGGCTGAGTTCTCCTGATAAAAATGAGCTTGCCCGCGCAATCGGGAGACGGCTTGACAGACTTGTTTATTCCGAAATGGAGCTTTTCTCTGTCGGAAAGGAAACCCTTGAGGCAATAAAGGCTCGATCCTTTTCCATCGGGAAAAAAGTGAAATATTCCGTGGGTGAAGATACTCTTGAGGGAGTTATAACCGATATTTCACAAACGGGTGCTGCCGTGATCGAATTGCCCGACGGCAGTAAAAAGGAAATTTTTTACGGGGAGATAACACAGTAATGAAAATTCTGAAGGCTGTTTTGCTTATAAGCGCATTTCTTGCGGTGGTGCTCAGACTCTTTACCTATGAAAACGTGGCGTTTATCAGCGAGGCTTCATTAAAGGCGGCAAACGTTGCGGCGTTTGTTTCCATGGGCGTGTGTATAGTAACTGCGCTGATATGGGCTGTAATTCTTAAAAAAGAAGAAAAGCGCAATAAAGAAAACGAAAAGGAAGACGAAAAAGCCGACGAGGAATAGTACATGATGACGGCTTTTGTAAAAAATGGTTGAATACGAAATTGTTTTTTCTTCAAGAAGAACACTTGCAATAAACATCAATCCCGACGGAAGCGTTATCGTAAGAGCGCCGACGGGAACCAATAAAGATAAAATAGAAAAATTCGTCCTTGATAATGAGGATAAAATACAAAAGGCAAAGGAAAAATTCAGTCCCAAGGCAGAGCTTTTTAAGGAGGCTTCTGCCGAGGAGGAGAGGCTTCTGAGAAAAAGGGCAGCCGAGCTTCTGCCGGGAAAGGTGAGATATTATGCCGAACTTGCCCGTGTGACGCCGGGAAGAATAACCGTGACGGGTGCCAGAAAACGCTTCGGCTCTTGCTCGGGGAAAAATAATTTATCCTTTTCCTTTTATCTGATGCGCTTCCCCGAGGAGGCTATCGATTACGTTGTGGTGCACGAGCTTTGTCATATTATCCACCACAATCATTCAAAGGATTTTTATAGGGAAATAGAAAAAATACTTCCCGATTACAAGCAAAGACAAAAGCTGCTGAGAAGCTGAATATTTTAACAACACATCGGCATATATCCTCGGCGTAAGCCCTTTCGGATGTTGTCGGCTCAGAGGAGATACACTATGGAAAACACAAACGAAAAGAAAAACGTGGTGCTCAGCCTTGTTCAGGCTTCGGGTACACCTACTCTCGGAAACTATCTGGGAGCCTTCAAGAACTGGCATAATATGGCGGCAGAAAATGACTGCATCTTCGGTGTTGCCGATCTTCACGCAATTACCGTAAGAAGCGAGCCCGCTGATCTCAGACGCCGTTCAATAGAAATGTACGCTATGCTTCTTGCACTCGGTCTTGATCCCGAAAAGAATATAGTATTTTTACAGAGCCACGTTACCGACCACGCTCTTCTTGCCTGGGTGCTCAATTGCTACACCGCATTCGGCGAGGCTTCAAGAATGACTCAGTTCAAGGATAAGTCACAGCGTCACGCGGATAACGTAAACGTAGGTCTTTTTACTTATCCCATTCTTATGGCTGCCGATATTCTTCTTTACGGTGCGGATAAGGTGCCCGTAGGCGATGATCAGAAGCAGCATCTTGAGCTTGCCCGTGATATTGCAGAGCGCTTCAACGGTATCTACGGAGACGTATTCAAGATTCCCGAGCCCTATATCGGCAAAAAGGGTGCAAGAATACTCTCTCTTCAGGAGCCCGAAAAGAAGATGAGCAAATCAGATCCCAACGTAAAATCCTTTATCTCTCTTGCTGATGAATCAAGTGTTATCGCAAAGAAGATAAAGAGTGCCGTGACCGACTCTGAGGCAAGGGTTTACTACGGAGATGGTAAGGCAGGCATAAACAACCTTATGACTATATATTCCTGCTGTACGGGCCTCGATTTTGATGCCATAGAAAAGGAATTCGAGGGCAAGGGCTACGGCGATTTCAAGGCGGCTGTTGCTGAAGCTGTCGTAGAGGAGCTGCGTCCCATGCAGGAGGAGTATAAGAGAATTCTCTCCGATAAGGCATACATTGAAAAATGTGCAAAGGAGGGTGCCGAAAAAGCCTCATACCTCGCACACAAAACGATGCGTAAGGTTATGAAAAAAGTCGGCTTCTACCAAGGATAATTGTAATTTTGCCTTGCAAAATTATGAAATGATATCGGAAACTCCGTTGTCGGTGAAATCCGAACTCCGTCCGGAGGATATATTTGTTTTGAGACAAATATTAAGGAAAACACTTTCAGTCTTGTTCCGCTTCGCTCTATATGAAAAATCAAAAAATCTGCTTCATCCGAAGATGAGGCAGATTTTATTCTTTATATCGTTCCTTTGTTTTTGTGAGTCCGAGAATGTAATCGACGGAAACATTGTGAATTCCTGAAAGCTTTATTAATATGCCCGTGGGGATATCTCTTTGCCCAAGCTCGTAGTTGCTGTAGACCTGCTGTGAGCAGTTCAGCATTTTTGCTATTGCTTATTTTACTTCTGATATCTCAACAAACAATACTGCATTGGGTGCCAGGGATTCGGAAATTGTTATGGTACCGTTTTTAACGGTCGCATTCATAACAACGGGAGTAAGCACGGAGCAACCCGCATACTTATCGCGAAGCTGAGTGAAATATATTTCTCTTGCCTGCTTATTTGCAAGTGTTGCTTCGCTTTCGATAACGGGGCAGTCGGGTGACCAGGAGAAGCAATCGTTTGTGATGCCATAGGCTTCTCTGTCAGCAACCCATTCGTCGAAATAATTACAGCTGTCATCGATCTTGCAGATCGTTATCTGAACCTCCTTGCCGTCAAGGTGAGGAACGCTGACGTTGAATTTTACGTCTGCTGAGTAGGTGTATTCAAGATCGTTCTTGAAGTTATAGGCCATAAGAAGCACCTTGCCCGATTCGGCATCCACAGCGCTGACGCAGTCAACCTCGGATTCAAGAAGCATTCCCGATTTTGTAAGCTCGGTGCGGGCTCTTTCCATTCCGTCAAATTTTGTAACGTTTGATGCAACGTGATAAGCAATTGTGGGGTTGCCCTTGAAAAGTCCGCCGGAGAGGTAATCCCAGGAGGAAAGATAATCACCGCCGATGTCAAACAGCTGCTTATAGAGTCTTGCATCGTATGCGGCCTGATACGTATAGCCAACCGTACGGGAGAGAAGCTGTGAATCGCCGCTGCCGCTGTTGACGCCCGAGAGGATTCTGCCCTCGTCAATGCCGAAAATAAGTCCCTGAAGTCCTGCGTCCTCAGCGCAGGTTTTAAGATATTCAATTGATTCGTATAATGTTTTGCCTGAGGTAAATTCGCCGGGCTTGGAGTCATAGAAGGATGCGGAAAGGAAGCAGATTCTCGTGCCTGTCTTGCCCGTCTTATAATTTGTGCCGGAGGCGCAGTGCTCTATGAAGATTTTTTCATCCCAGAGTCCCTCTGTTACGGTCATTGAATGTGCGCCCACGAAAATATCCTCGCCGATGCTGTCCTGAAGGGCAGCTACAGTGTAGTCATAGAGCTTGCAGTAGGCTACTGCGGAGCTTTCGGGTGTGCCGTCGGTTGCCA
Organism: Acutalibacteraceae bacterium; assembly: GCA_045654865.1. GTDB lineage: Bacteria > Bacillota > Clostridia > Oscillospirales > Acutalibacteraceae > RUG806. Next base: position 4,289 of record JAZOOE010000014.1, read on the forward strand.
TAAACCAATCGGCATTTTCATATTCCGTCATAACACCGAAGCGCCAGGACAGCACCTCGTCCTTGCCGAACTCGGCAACAAGAGCCTCGCCTATGGCATATATATAATTATAATATACATTATAATCATCAGGGGGATAGGGATTTGTGCCGAAGGTAGTGTCGGTTCTTGAAAGAGCCGAATATTTCAGAGGCACACTGCCAAGCTTGAGATGAGGCTTTGCGCCGAGCGTCAGGATGCCTCGGCAGTTTTCTATAAGAGAGGAGAAATCGTAATCGTCAAGCGTGTCAAAATCGAGCGGATCCTTAAAAAGATCTCTTTCCTTTGAGCCGCCCGTGCATTGCATAAGCTGAACGTACTCGACAAATTCGAAAACGTTGTAGTCGCTTTCAACAACCGGATCCTTGAATTCTCCGCCGGAATTCATATCCCATATATTGACGTCACTGACGGCGTTTGGAAGCACGTCGCCCGTAGTTGAGGTGTCAACGGTAAAGGTATAATCGTTAAAGCCCGGGAAAATGGTATAAAAGGGTGAAATGAGAAACGCGATAACGGAGATAAAAAATGCAGTAATTTTTGCAAACATAATAAACCGCCTCTTTCTGTTTTGTTAATTACATAATACACAAAGCGACGGCGGGATTCAATATATATTTTCGATCTTGTATCCTTATTATATATATTATACAATTATATATAGCAGTGTTACGTGCAGAAAACGTGGTTTCCGATAGTGGTCACTACAGGGCGGGTTCTTATCCATCCGTTAGATGCGGTCTTCGGATTATAATAGTAAATGGCACCGCCCGTTGGATCCCAGCCGTTCAGTGCATCGGCTGCCGCCTTCTTTGAGGTCTCGTCGGGAGACACGTTCCAGTTGGAGTCACGGACGCAGTCAAAGGCTCCGTTCTGATAAATCACACCTGCAATGGAATCGGGGAAGGAGGCGTGTGCCACACGGTTGAGAACAACGGCACCGACGGCAACCTGTCCACGGTAGCTTTCTCCTCGTGCCTCCGCTGCGATAAGCTTCGCAAGAAGCCATACGTCAGAGGAGGAATATCCTGTGCCGGAGGACAACCCGAGGTATAAAAGAGTTGTCGGCCCCGCAATTCCGTCTGCCTTAATGCCGCAGGAGCGCTGAAATGCAATAACGGCATTTTTTGTTCCGGTGCCGTAGATGCCGTCAATTTTACCCTGATAAAAGCCGAGACTTTTGAGCTTATTCTGAATCTGACGTACCTCTTCGCCTCTCGAGCCAAATGAAGAAAGAGTCATTTCTGAGGGAGAAGAGTCTGAATTTGTAAAAATCAGTATAAGTGAAAGACAAACAGAAAGTACAAGCGCCAATGAAAGGGCACGGCGGTAGGTTTTTATGAATTGTTTTTTGTGTGTCAGATAAATACATCTCTTTTCTTTTACAAATTAAGGATAATATTATTATCTCTCGTAAAATGAAAATATACATAACAATATCTTGTAAATTGCGATAAAAAGACAATAAAAACACAACATATAGTATACAATAAACTTTTTTGAAAAAACTTTTAAAAAGTTTAAAAAAAGTGTTGACAACTGCGAATAATTGTGATAAACTTCAAAAGCACTCGAGAGAGAAACCGAGTGAAAATGAGTTGAAGAAGTCGAAAACAGGTCGTGAAACAACCTCAAAAAAACTTCAAAAAACTCAAAAAAAAATTAAAAAAACCTCTTGACAAGAGCAACGAGATATGATATACTCAGTAGGCACTCTTGAGAGAGGGCACGAACCTTGAAAATTAAACAACGACAAAAATGAACCCTTGAAGATTTTATTTGAGTTTAACAAGTACAAACTTGTGAACAGTAAATTCGGGAAGAAATTCT
>JAZOOE010000015.1:0-3786 GCA_045654865.1 Acutalibacteraceae bacterium
ACTCTCGCTGTCAATGAGAACGTAGTAAATTCCCTCGCCGAGACCTACGGGAGAGGATGTGATCACGTCATCCCCCCAGGCTGATATAACCTGATAAAGCACGGTACCGTCTTCGGAAAGAAGCTTTACGTTCCAGCCGCCCTTATCCGTGTCCTCAGCCGTAGGCTCGTGGGCAAATTCCATAATAAGCAAGCCGTTTTCCGGAACTGTAAGTCGGAAGTAGTCTCTGTCTATGCCGTCTATCTTAGAGGACATAACACCCGTAACGGTTGAATCAAAATCCATATCGTTTGCCGTGTCGGGCGAATCATTCATTTCGCTTTCAAAGCCAAGGCCGCTCGTGCGGGAAAGAGTGAGAGTATAGGGCACGTCTGCATAAACTCTGTTTCTGACAAGCACGTAATAATTGCCCGCCTCAAGACCGATGGCTCCGCTTTTGAGCAGAGCATCGGTAAACAAAGAATTTACGGAATAAATAAGCGTGCCGTCCTCTGAGAAAAAGAGCACCTGCCAGCATACGGAGGTTTTATCCTTTACCGCGATATGCTCAAATTTCAGCTCGGCAAAGCCGTCGGCATACATACGGAACATATAATAGTCCTCATCCTGTCTGTCGGGAAGACAGGATGCACTGCCTGTTATTGCAAGAGAATCATAAACCTCAGTATATCTGTATATGTTATCATTACATTCCATTTCATAGCCCGTACCGTCAACAAGCTCAACGCTTATGCTGTAGGGCGCGTCGGAAAATGCTGTTCCCTTCTCCACCACAAGACGATATTTACCGCCTGAAAGTCCCAGAGGAACAGATCTGTCAGAGGTAGACGAGGAAGTAGTATTAAGCACGTTTATAAGTCTGTAGCCAAGCTCGTCGCCCGTGCCGTTCACCGAATATTCCTGATAAAGGGACACCTTCCAGCCCACAACTCCCGTGACCTCCTCGTGGATAAAGGTATATCTGAACATCGCTCTGGCATCAACAGAGAAGGTGTAAACGTTAATGGTATCCGCAGAGGAAAGAGCTCCCGTGGTTTCGGAGAAAATATTAAGAGAATACTTCTTCTCCCCCGGCGAATCGGGAGCATAGCTGTTATGATATTCGGGCTCGGGAATCACCGTCTCGGTAAATACCGTATCCGTCACAGCCTCGGTGTACGGCTCATCTTTCAACTGAGTGCCGTCAGAGGCAGGCTCAGTCACACCGTCATAAGTATCACTCTCTTCATCCTGAGAATCCGTCTCACCATTACCATCAAAGAAAGGCAAATTATCCGTTTCTTCATTTTTTTGCATCTGTAAGTCTTTATGGGATACATTCTCAGCAGAAGTCAAAGTCTCTGTCACAGAGTCTGACGTATCAGAGGGAAGCCTTATGCCGTATACCGTAAGAATTGCCGATAAAGCCACGGCAACGGTAAGATATAAGCATAAAATGCTTTTGATTTTATTCATAAATCGCTCCTTTTGTCGGATGCTGTATAAAGCCTGTTATTTGCGGTAAGCACCGCAGGATCACAACTTAATTTTATCATATATAAATAAGCGAATCAAGAACAATACCCTAAAAAAAACAATAAAACATTGACAATAAAGGATTGTTTTGCTAAAATATTCACTACTGAGATACAGCAGAATATCAACCGGACAGCCCCGCACACAGGTCACATCCGCAGAATTTAATATCAAGCCTCCTTAGTTCAATGGATAGAATAAATCCCTCCTAAGAATTAGTTATAACAATCGCCTTTCTTCAAAAAGCGATTGACACAAAGTTAATATTGTCACTATGCCTCCATAGTTAAATGGATATAATAAACCCCTCCTAAGGGTTAGTTACAGGTTCGATTCCTGTTGGGGGTGCCAATCTCTAAAAGCCGAGAAGCCTTGATTTTACTAGGTTTTTCGGCTTTTTTTCTTTTGCGAAATTCGTAATAAATTAAAAAAATCGCACTTTTTTTAATTAGCAGAATGAGCCTTCTGCTAATTTTTTTGCGTCGCAACATATATAGAATCAAAATCTTAAAATTTCCTCCTGCTAATTTTCATTAGCAGGATTTTCTTGTTTCTGCTAACGAAAAAGAGGCTTCTGCTAATTTCGTTTTTTCAATCTCTTCAAAAGCTGCTAATTTAAAGGCGGTAGCTATATTGTTTATGCTTTCTTTTACAGTTTTGTGAAGAAAAAAACAATAGCCAAAACCACTTATATAATGTAATTAAGTAAAATCAAAATACTACTGAAGGACTACTGTTTCGACTTGAAAAAGTAGTCCTTTTTTTGATTTTTCTTTGTGCATTTTTAACAAACTTTGGTTTTTTAAAAAGTTTTTTGAAAAAAATACCTCATTTTTCGCCCTTCCCGTTCCTTACAAGTGAGGGGTGTTTTTATCACCTCCTCCTGAACATTGAAAATTGAATATACAGGAAGCTGAATACATCAGTTTCAACACGAGCTTATCAGAAAGTACGCCAAGACCTTATTCGAGCGAGCGAGAAAACTGTTCTGTAAATATTGAGTGGTCCTCAATAAAGCGATGACTGTTGAAATTTATAATGGTACTCCTGCTTAGTCACAGGTCGAGCGTGATAAAACCGTCGCAACCAATGAAAGTAGCTCTGAGTTAACAACAGAGGGGTGAGATTCCCGTGGTGTAGAAAAACCAATCTACCGTTCAGTTTCTTCCCGGCGAAGCAGGGGGTGTTGAGAACAAATACTGCTTATACATAAGGTTTTATGATGCTGAGATATTTATATTAAAGCTATCAATCCTTGGTTTCACATAGGATTCCTCTTTTTTTGTCTTTGTATACTGCTATTTTCACTGTCCTTCCTTTTTTTAGTCTTTTTCAGGCATACCGTAAATCTGTTCAGAAAGATAACATTTTTTATAAAGATTCTTAACTCATAAAACCTTATTATTTGTACTATCAAAATTTTACATGCCGAAAAAAATCGGCACTAATATTTGTGGAAAGGAGATACTTTATGAGAAGTGCAAAAGAATCAGGTTGTTTTCCATACAAGAGTAAGCTTGTATGTTTTATGGAAGTTTTTCCTGATGGAACAATAACTCAAATACCAACTGACCGTAACAGCCGTCGAGATGCTTTATCGAATGCAAAGTCAGGTAAAAGTAAAATTGTTGCTGTTTGGCCCGGTCAGTGGCGAAGCGATTTATTTATTATTGATGACCTTGATGAGTTGTTTTATGCGTGGTGTACTTAACACGATTAAGGTTTCTTCGACCACATTTTATAGTAAAGGAGGAGTTTTATGATTACTACTGCAATCATTTACAACATCGGCAGAGGCTTGGCTTTTAATGTTGTGCTTCCGCTTTGGTATGTGTTCAATCAGATTATCGGCATTTAGTTTGATTGAGAAATAACATTTCTTTGTAGAGGAGGAATGTAATGTCGTATATATTCGCACACGAATATTAGCAATTAACTATTAGGAGGAATGCACTTGAATAATTGCAAAGTGATAGCAATCGCAAATCAAAAGGGCGGTGTAGGAAAAACAACTACTGCTACAAATTTGGGAGCAGGACTTGTAAGACAGGGTAAAAAAGTAATGATAATTGATGCAGACCCGCAAGGAAGTCTAACTCTCTCTTTAGGTATTAAAAATCCCGATGAACTCGACTCAACACTCGCAAATGTTATGGAAAAAATTGTTGAGGATAAAGAGCTTGATTCGGGATTTGCTGTTTTAAGAACAGACGAAGGCATTGACCTAATGCCTTCAAACATTGAGCTTTCAGGAATCGAGGTTCGATTAGT
>JAZOOE010000016.1:0-34499 GCA_045654865.1 Acutalibacteraceae bacterium
CGTTGACTGGACAAAATGGGGCGACACCGGTATCGGTCTCGGTCTTGTTATTAAAATTCTTGCATCAGGCGCACTTTGTCTCGCCGCAGGCATCGGTCTTCTTATGACGGTTACGGGTATCGTTGCCGAGTATAAGAGAAATATGTTCGGTGACGAGGGACATCTCACTATGACTCTGCCCGTCAGAAGCAGCACGCTTCTTCTGTCAAAATGGCTTGCCGGCTCCTTCTGGGTATTGCTTAATTTCCTGCTTCTTTGTGTATGCGGCTTCGGCTCATTTATTTACATTGTCAAGCATTCCGTTGATCTCGTTCAGGGAAATGATATGTACTATTCCGTATACGAGCTTGTAGTAGAGCTCGGCGAGGGACTCTTCGCAAGTGCGGGAATTGCAACTCCCTCTCTCCCCGTGCTTCTGAGCCTTGCTTCAATATATGCTTTTTCCGGCGCAATAAAGATCGTTGTTTATCTGCTTCTTATCTTCTTCGCTATCACTCTTTCGCATTGCCGTCCCTTCCACAAGGTAGGCAAGGCAGGTAAGATTCTGTTCTTCTTCGGCGGTGTTTTTGCAGTTGAAACCTTTGCATCAATGATAACGAAGCTTATAAAAATATACATTATTATTTCGGAGACTGCCTATACCTTTACTCTTTCAGAGGCAGAGGTTGCCGCAGCCTGGGATCTGGGCTTCGGTGCCTTCTCCATTACAAACATTTACTGTACCGCAATAGCTTCCGTGTTTATTTTCCTTGTCACCACCGTTCTTATTGACAGACACGTGAACGTTTCATAAGCCTCGTGCGGCACTTATTCAGAGTAAGAAGCCGTGAGGAACAGTAAAGACGGTGCTTCACCGAGGAGGGATTTATTGCCCTTTACGCTTTTACTGCTTTTTTCCTTTCGGCTCCAACCTTTTACGAAAGGTGATGCTTTATGGATCTCAAAATAATTGATATTACGAAGGACCTTGTAACAACTGCCCCTTATCCGGGGGATCCCGTACCTGAGCTCAGTATTTTTTCTGCCATAGACAACGGCGACATCTGTAATATGGCAAGATTAAATACCTCGCTTCACGCGGGCACTCACGCAGATGCACCTCTTCATTTCATCCGTAACGGAAAATCCATCGACAGGGTTCCGCTTCATAAATTTTTCGGTGAATGTGTGGTAATTGAGGTGGATACCGAGGTCATTACCGGTGAATACGTGGATAAGCATTTTCCCAAGGGTGCAAAAAAGATTCTTATTAAAAGCTCGGGAAAGGCTTATTTTGAAAAAACGGGTGCAGAGGAGGCGGCATACTTCGGATATGATCTGATCGGCACGGACGCAATGAGCATAGGCTCTCCCGCTGATCAGGTGAATCCCCACAGAGCCATTCTCGGTGAGGACGTAGCGGTTCTTGAAAATCTCGACCTCAGTAAGGTTGAGCCGGGAAAATATCTTCTTGTTGCCTTCCCCGTAAAAATCAGCGGTGTTGAAGCCGCCCCCGTAAGAGCGGTTCTGCTCAGCGGATACGTGTTCTGGAGCAATTGAGCGGTCTGTTTACAATACCTTTTACAAATTATTTCACGTCACGGCACTTCGCTTTGTATATTTTAATAATTGATAATTTTTTAACATTGTTGTAAAATATACAAGGTGTAAAAAAGCTAAAAATAAACTTAATATAAAGGAGTTTTCACATGAGTTCACTTAACAAAAAGACAGTTGAAGATATCGCTGTCAAAGGTAAAAAAGTTCTTGTTCGTTGCGATTTCAACGTAAAGATGGAAAACGGCGTTATCACAAGCGACAAGAGAATCGTTGCATCTCTTCCCACAATCAAGTATCTTCTTGATAACGGTGCAAAGGTTATTCTTTGCTCACATCTTGGTCGTCCCAAGGGCGAATTCAATCCCGAGTTCTCAATGGCTCCCGTTGCTGCTCGTCTTTCAGAGCTCCTCGGCTTCGAGGTTAAGCTTGCTTCTGACGTTGTAGGCGAAAGTGCTCAGGCTCTTGCTGCTGAGGTTAAGGAGGGCGAGGCTGTTCTTCTTGAGAACGTTCGCTTTGAAAAGGGTGAAACAAAGAATGACGTTGAGCTTTCAAAGAAGTTTGCTGCTCTTGCAGACATCTACGTAAACGATGCATTCGGTTCAGCTCACCGTGCTCATTCCTCAACAACAGGTGTTGCTGATTATCTTCCCTCTGCTGTAGGTTACCTCATTCAGAAGGAAATTCAGTTTATCGGCGGCGCTCTTGAGAATCCCAAGAGACCTCTTGTTGCTATCCTTGGCGGTGCTAAGGTTTCCGATAAGATCGGCGTTATTGAAAATCTCATTGACAAGTGTGATACTCTTATCATCGGCGGCGGTATGGCATATACCTTTATGCGCGCTCTCGGTCACAGCGTCGGCACATCCATCTGCGAAGAGGATAAGATCGAGCTTGCAAAGAGCCTTATGGCAAAGGCTGAGGAGAAGGGCGTTAAGTTCCTCATTCCTCAGGACAACCGCGTTGGTAAGGAATATGCTCCCGATACAGAAAATATGCTTGTAAATTCCGACGAGATTCCCGACGGCTGGATGGGACTTGACATCGGCCCCAAGACAGAAGAGCTTTTCGCAGACGCTGTTAAGGGTGCAGGCACAGTTATCTGGAACGGACCTATGGGCGTTTCAGAGTGGGAAGCATTCGCTTCAGGTACAGTTGCTGTTGCCAAGGCAGTTGCTGAATCAGGCTCCATCTCCATCATCGGCGGCGGTGACTCTGCTGCTGCTGTTAAGAAGCTCGGCTTCTCTGACAAGATGAGCCACATCTCCACAGGCGGCGGTGCCTCTCTTGAGTATCTTGAGGGTAAAGAGCTTCCCGGTATTGCTTGCATTGACGAGAAATAATTAATTAAAAGTTACGGTTTACCGTTCCTATATGTGGTCGGTAAACCGATTTTTCGGAGGTAGAATATAATGAATAAAGAATTAAGAAAGGCTGTTATAGCCGGTAACTGGAAAATGAATAAGACTCCTGCTCAGGCAAAGGCTCTCATCGAAGAAATGAAGCCCCTCGTTGCAGGTGCTGACTGTGAGGTTGTTCTCTGCGTTCCTTACGTTGACATCCCCGTAGCTGTTGAGGCTGCAAAGGGTTCAAACATCAAGATCGGTGCAGAAAACGTACACTTCAAGGCTTCAGGCGCATACACAGGTGAAATTGCCGCTGATATGCTTACAGAGCTTGGCGTTGAATACGTTGTAATCGGCCACAGCGAAAGAAGACAGTATTTCGGCGAAACAGATCAGACTGTAAATCTTCGTACTCTTGCTGCTCTCGAAGCAGGTCTCAAGCCCATCGTTTGTGTTGGTGAGACTCTTGAGCAGAGACAGCTCGGCTATACAGAGACGCTTCTTAAGTTCCAGACAAAGATGGCTCTTACAAACGTAAGCGCTGAGCAGCTTAAGAACGTTATTATCGCTTATGAGCCCGTTTGGGCAATCGGCACAGGCGTTGTTGCTTCCCCCGAGCAGGCTGACGAGGGCAACGGCTTCTGCAGAGCCGCTCTTGCTGAGGCTTACGGTGCTGACGTTGCTGAAACAGTTACAATTCAGTACGGCGGCTCCATGAACGCACAGAATGCAGACGAGCTTGTTTCCAAGGTTAACGTTGACGGCGGTCTCATCGGCGGTGCATCTCTCAAGGCAGCTGACTTCTCCGTTATTGTTAAAGCTGCTTCCAAATAAGAGAGGAAACATATAATGAAAAAACCTGTTGTTTTATGTATTATGGACGGCTTCGGCATCAGAAGCTGTGATGAGGGTAATGCCATAAAGAGCGCAAAAACTCCCAATCTTGATAAGTTTTTCGCTGAAAATCCCTTCACAACCATCGGTGCATCAGGACTTGATGTAGGTCTTCCTGACGGACAGATGGGTAACTCTGAGGTTGGACACACCAACATCGGTGCAGGCAGAGTTGTATATCAGATGCTCGTAAAGATTTCAAAGTCCATTCAGGACGGCGATTTCTTCAATATTCCCGCACTTATTTCAGCTATGGAAAACTGTAAGGAAAAGGGCTCCGCTCTTCATCTTATGGGACTTCTTTCCGACGGCGGCGTTCACAGCCATATCGAGCACCTCTTCGGTCTTCTTCAGATGGCTAAGAACTATGGTCTTGAAAAGGTTTACGTCCATTGTATTATGGACGGCAGAGACGTTTCCGTTACATCAGGTAAGGGCTTTGTTGCCGACGTTGAGGCAAAGTGCCAGGAGCTTGGTATCGGTGAGATTGCAACCATCACAGGCAGATATTTCGCAATGGACCGTGACTTCGCATGGGACAGAGTTGAAAAGGCTTATGCCGCTTTCGTTTACGGCGAGGGACTTCAGGACTGTGATGCTGTAGGCTCAATGCAGAGATCCTATGATAAGGAAGTAACCGATGAATTCATCGTTCCCACCGTTGTAAATAAGGAAGGCACAATGAAGGCTGATGACTCTGTTATCTTCTTCAATTTCCGTCCTGACCGCGCACGTCAGATCACAAGAACCTTTGTTGATCCCGCATTTGACGGCTTTGAAAGAAGAAACGGCTTCTTCCCCCTTAATTTTGTTTGTATGACTCAGTATGACGAAACAATGCCCAACGTAAGCGTTGCATTCCCTCCTGAGGAGCTTACAAAGACCTTCGGTGAGTATCTTCAGGACTGCGGCAAGACTCAGCTGAGAATTGCTGAAACTCAGAAGTATGCTCACGTAACGTTCTTCTTCAACGGCGGCGAGGAAAAGACCTTTAAGGGCGAGGACAGAGTTCTTATTCAGTCTCCCGATGTTCCCACCTTTGATTTACAGCCCGAAATGAGCGCATATCCCGTAAGAGATGCAGTGTGCGAGAAGATCAGAAGCGGCGAATATGATGCAGTTATTCTCAACTTTGCAAACTGCGATATGGTAGGCCATACAGGTGTATGGGATGCTGCTGTAAAGGCTGTTGAAGCTGTTGACGAGTGTGTAGGTGACGTTGTAAAGGCAACCCTTGATATGGGCGGCGTATGCTTCATCACTGCTGACCACGGTAACGCGGACAGAATGATAGGTGATGACGGAAATCCCTTTACTCCTCATACAACAAATCCCGTTCCCTTCTGCGTAGTAGGCTATCCCTGCGAGCTTAAGGAGGGAGGCAGACTTGCTGATATCTGTCCCACAATGCTTAAGTGTATGGGACTTGAGCAGCCCAAGGAAATGACGGGCGAATGTCTCATTAAATAAAATAAGAATACAAAAACAGAGGTAATACGGTTTTTTCCGTGTTACCTCTGCTTTCTTTTGTTAATTATACAAGCTCTTTTTCATAGTAGGGCTTTTTGTTCTTTATATTGAGCTTTGTTATGAAATGTCCCGAAATATAGCTTTTCGGACGAAGAATCACTCTGTCATCATATATCTCAAGCTGTAAGCCGATACCGAGATTCTGCATTTCACCGTGATGGTTGCCGCAGGAAAGGGAGGGAAGATTAACAAGGGTAACGCCGTCCTCCTCTTCAAAGCTTGCATAGCCCTCTGCAGCCTTCATATCTTCGCCGCAAAGTCCCATATGGGAGTGTCCGCTGAAATAAAATACGTTTTTATATGACTTGAGAATTTCTGCAACCTCGTCGCTTCTTGCGCCGATGCCTCCCTCGTCAAGGGGACGGTGCGGATCCTCGTTTCTGTCCCATGTTCTCGGCAGTCCGTGGCGCTGATTGAGGCTCTGATGACAGAATACGAATACGGGCTTTCCCGTTTGTCCCGCCGTGTCCATTTCCTTGCGGAACCAATCCATCTGCTCGTCGCTTATTGCCGCTTCACAGCCGCTGTCGGAATCTGTACCCAGACAAATAAAATGATAGCCGTTTATAACGGTAGTAAAGTAGGGCTTATCTATAGCTCTTAGGCATATATCATTGTATGCGCTGTAATATTCCTTTATTGCCGCATCATAATCGTCATCATTCCAGCCGTCGTGATTTCCTATGGCGAGAATTATATTATCTGCGGCCTTGGATACCCTTCTGAAGCAGGCTCTTGTCATATCCCAATTTTTTTTACTTCCTCTTGACGTTGTATCGCCGACGGTGATGAATGCATCACAGCCGACTTTTTTTGAGGCTGAAAGAGCGCGCATAAGAATATACATCGGAACAATTTTTACGGGATGCTTTTCATCTATATGCGTATCTGAAACTATTGTGGCGCAAAGCCTGACGTTATCTGACAAAAAGTTGCTCATAAGAGGATCTCCTTTTACGTTTTCTGAAAATTAGTTTAGCACTATGGTGGGATAATTACAATAGAAAAATAAAGGACTGAGTCAGAATTTGAGCTGACTCAGTACCTTTCTTCTTAAATTACGGTGAATCCGACGTTGTCGGTGCTTCGGGCAGGTCGATCTGAATATTAGCAAGATGTCTGATTATATCTTTTCTTTTGATAAGTCCGATGAAAACGTCTCTGTCGTCTACTATGGGAACAAAATTCTGATAGTATGCGCGTGAAAGAATTTCATTGATTGAAGCAGATGCCTTTATAGGCTGATAATCGTGACGGATAATTGTTTTAAGCTGAGTTTTCTCAAGAAGCTTAAGATCGGGATTGCAGTTATTATAAAGTGCCCAGAGAAAATCACCCTCGGTTACGGTGCCCTTGTATTTGCCCTCATCGTCAATTACGGGAATAGCCGCATATCCGTGATATTTCATCTTTTCAAGCCCCTGTCTTACAGTGCTGTCGTAATTAATATATTCAACTTCAATTTTAGGTGTCAGAAAGCGAAGTACGTTCATCACAATTCTCCTGTTGTATTATGCTGTGATAATATTAAAATATATCAAACTGAATAATATCTTAAATCCGTTTTACTCAAGTCCGAAATAATTTTTTGCATTTCTGAAAGCTATATCCCTTACGGCACCCGAAAGGAATTCGATATCATCGGGATATTCGCCGTTTTCAACGAGATTGCCGATAAATTCACAGACTATTCTTCTGAAGTATTCGTGTCTCGGATATGAAAGGAATGAACGGGAATCCGTTACCATGCCGATAAACTTGGAAAGAACGCCGAGATTTCCGAGAGCCTTGATCTGCTCGCGCATACCGTCAATATTGTCATTGAACCACCATGCCGTTCCGAACTGTATCTTAGAAGCGGCCTCAGAGGACTGGAAGTTACCGAGCATAGTGCCGAGAACGTAGTTGTCCTTGGGGTTGAGTGTGAACAGAACGGTGCGGGGAAGTGAATTCTCGGAATCAAGTGAATCAAGAAGTCTTGAAAGGTTGTGAGCGATCTCGCAATCGGCAATTGAATCAAAGCCGGTGTCGGGACCGAGACGATTGAACATCCTTGTGTTGTTGTTTCTCATAGGGCCTATGTGAATTTCCATACCCCATCCGCGCTTGTAATATTCCTTTGCAAGGAAGCGGAACAGCTCCGTTTTGTAGCCCTCTGCCTCATAAGGTGTTACTGCTTTTCCCTCTAATACCTTTTTGAATATTACCTCAATTTCGCTGTCCTCCATTCTCACGTAGGGCACGGGAGTGAAGGCGTGGTCGGTTGCGCGGCAGCCCATTTTTTCAAAGAGCTCAATTCTTTCAAGAAGCACAGCCTTCAGCTGGGCATAGCTCAGAATGCTTTTACCGGAAACTGCCGTCAGCTGTTCAAGCCAGGGCATAAAGGTAGGTGCATCAATAGCCAGAGCCTTATCGGGACGGAAGGCGGGAAGCACCTTGCAACTGAATGACTTATCCTCGGCAAGAAGTGCGTGGTATTCAAGTGTATCTGCGGGATCATCCGTTGTGCATACACAGTATACGTTGGATTTTTCAATAAGCTCACGGGGAGTAAAGCCGCCGTCAGCTATCATTTTGTTAGCCTTTTCCCATATTGCATCGGCGGTTTTTTCGTTGAGCACGTCATAAATTCCGAAATATCTCTGAAGCTCAAGGTGAGTCCAGTGATAAAGGGGATTGCCGATAAAGTTGGGCATAGCGCTGGCCCATGCCTTGAATTTTTCATAAGGGGAGCGGCTTCCCGTTATAAATTCCTCGTCAATGCCGACGCCTCTCATACCTCTCCATTTATAGTGATCTCCCGAGAGCCAGAGCTCTGAAATATCACGTGGTGTCTTATTTTCATATATATCTTTGGGGGGAAGATGGCAATGCCAGTCGAAAATGGGCTCTTCGTTTGCCGCGGCAAAAAGCTTTTTTGCCGTGGGGGTGGAAAGAAGAAAATCCGCATCCATAAATTTTTTCATCGGTAAACACTCCTTAGTTGTTCTGATTGAGAAGCTTTATAGTGCCGTTGGGGCAAGCATTTACGCAAGCGGCACAGCCGGTGCATTTTGTATAGTCAACGTTTGCAAGGAAGTTGTCCATGCTTATTGCACCCTCGGGGCAGGTCTTGACGCATTTTGTGCATCCGAGACAGCCTGCGTCACATTCTTTTTTTACAAGTGCCGCTTTGTCGTGATTTCTGCAAAGCACGGCAGCCTTGATCTCCTCTTTAGGCATAAGCTCTATAAGATTTTTGGGACAGATAGTCACACATTTCCTACAGGCTCTGCAAAGGTCGGGGGATATAATTGCAATACCGTCACAGATGTTGATGGCATCGTAGGGGCACTCTCTCTGGCAGTCTCCGAGACCTAAACAGCCGTATATGCAGGCCTTGTCTCCGCCGAAAAGCTGAGAAGCCATTTTACAGCTGGAAACACCCGAGTATTCCATCTTTTTGTGTGCACAGTCATCATTACCGTTACAGCGGACTACTGCTGCCATAGGTGTGATGCTTGTTGCCGCAAGGCCCATAATTTCCGCGATTTTTGCGGAAACCTCACTGCCGCCGGGAGCACAAAGACCTGTATCCTTTGTGTTTCCCTTTGCCAATGCTCCTGCATAGCCTGAACAGCCTGAAAAGCCGCAGGCACCGCAGTTTGCGCCGGGAAGCACCTCAGTCAATGCCTCCTCCTTTTCATCAACGGGAACTGCCATGATTTTTGATAACACGGCAAGCAGAAGACCTGCAAGAAGTCCGATGCCTGCAACTATGAGAATCGGAAATAAAATCTCATTCATAACGGCACCTCCTTACATAAGTCCCATGCCCTCGACGATACCGCCGAAGCCAAGGAAGCTGAGTGAAACTATTGATGCGGATACAAGGGTGATGGGAAGTCCCTGAAGAGACTTGGGAACGTCAGCCGTTTCAAGACGTGATCTGACGCCCGCGAAAAGCACCATTGCAAGCATAAAGCCTGCGCCTGCCGCAAAGGAATTTACCATTGAATGAGCAAAGCCGTAGCCCTCAGCCGCATAAATTCCGATGTTGTCGATATTGAGGATTACAACACCGAGAACAGCACAGTTTGTCGTTATAAGGGGAAGATAGATTCCCAGTGCATTATAAAGGGATTTTACGTACTTTTTGAGTACTATCTCAACCATCTGAACGAGAGCCGCAATAACAAGAATGAAAACGATGGTTTGCAGATATTCAAGACCGTTTTGCTCAAGAAGAACGTTGAGAGGATATGTTACGGCAGTGGAAAGAAGCATAACGAAGATAACTGCTGCGCTCATACCCATTGCCGTGTTGAGCTTCTTTGAAACGCCGAGGAAGGGACAGATTCCGAGGAATTTTGAGAGAACAAAGTTCTGTGTAAGTATACCCATTACAAGAAGAGCTATATAGAATTTCATTCCTTGTTATCCTCCTGTTCCTTGTTTTTTGCGATCTGCTTTTTTAAGAATTCGGGGATTACCTCAGGTAAGGGCTCTGTGAAGTCCGTGATCGCCTGAGCTTTTGCCTTATTCTTATTCTTTTTCTTTTTATTTCTCTTGAAGGAGCCTTCATTTGAGGAATAGCTGACAGATGGCTGTGTCTCGGGAGCTGCCTCTGTTCTGACCTCTTCGGGCTCGGTCTTAGCCTCTTCGGGCTCAGCCTTAGCCTCTTCGGGCTCGGTCTTAGTCTCTTCGGGCTCAGCCTTAACCTTTTCGGGCTCAGACTTAACCTCTTCGGGCTCAGACTTAGCCTCTTCGGGCTCAGACTTAGCCTCTTCGGGCTCAGACTTAGCCTCTTCGGGCTCAGCCTTAACCTCTTCGGACTCGGTCTTAGCCTCTTCGGGCTCAGCCTTAGCCTCTTCGGGCTCAGCCTTAACCTCTTCGGGCTCAGCCTTTGCCTCTTCGGGCTCGGTCTTAGCCTCTTCGGATTTTACTTCTGACTTTTCGGGCTTAATTTTTTCTTTCTTTATCTCGGTCTTGTTTTCCTCAGACTGAGCCTCCTCATCAGCAGAGCATTCACCGTCGCCGTTGAGCTGCTTGCAGAATGAAGCGTGGGGACATCCGCTGCAGGAACGAAGAGTAGCGCTCTTGAGTCCCTTTCTCTCAGCAAGCTTATTTGCAAGAGCCATAAGCATACCGAAAACGAAGAAGCCGCCTGCGGGAAGAATGAATAGTGTCATGGGAGCAAGGCCGAAAGAAGCAAGCTCATCAACGAAATCAAATCCGGTAAATGTTCCTAAATCAATATATGCTCCGAGCATTGTGTCAATTCCCGAAAGGAACGTGCCCGCACCGATGATCTCTCTGACGGCACCCATACAGAAAAGAGCCGCGGTAAATCCGATACCCATACCGAGACCGTCGATAGCGGAAAGAAGAACAGGGTTCTTGCTGGCATAAGCCTCAGCTCTGCCGAGAATGATACAGTTAACAACTATAAGAGGTAAGAATACGCCGAGAGATTGGTCGAGAGCGGGAACAAATGCCTTGACAAGCATCTGAACCATAGTAACGAAGGATGCGATAATAACGATATATGCGGGGATTCTTGCTTTTGCGGGAATGATTTTTCTCATAGCGGAAATTGCCACGTTTGAGCATATCAGAACGATGGTTGCCGCAATTCCCATGCCGATACCGTTTACTACTGAGGTGGAGGTTGCAAGAGTGGGGCAGGTGCCCAGCACAAGTCTTAAAACGGGGTTTTCTTTAAGAAAGCCTTTTGTAAGCTCTTTAACGTAGCTTGTTTTTTGTTTTTCAGCCATTATCTTATTACCCCTTTACCATATTATAGATTTCAAGAGCCTCGTTTACAGCGTTTGTAACTGCTCTTGTAGTGATGGTTGCACTTGTTATTGCAAGAATTTCATTTTCTACGGGAGTTTTGTTCTTAACCACCGTGAAAAGCCCGTTATTGCCTATGAACTGTGACAGGAAGCTGTCCTTCTTTGCGTTCATTCCAAGACCGGGAGTTTCGTTTATTGTGAGTATGCTGATGCCCGAAACGGTTCCGTCGGTGTTAACGCCTGTCATTACCTCAACTGCACCGCCGTAGCCTGATGCGCTTGTTGTAAAAACGTAGCCTGTAACCTCACCGTCGGCAATGCCCTCATAGTAGGCAGTGCCGTTGAAGGTGGTTTTCATAGTGAAGCTGTCAGCGGAGGGAAGAACTTGAAGTCTTGCCGCATCTGCATTTTTTTCATTATTTTCGGTTATTATGGGAGCGGTTACGGAATTGATAAAGGCAAGTATGCCTGCCGCAACAGCACATATAAGAAACAGCGAGAGTGCCGTTTTGAGTATGAGCTTAACGTCTGCTTTTTCCATCAGGCTGCTCCCTCCTCTTTCTTGGATTTCTTTTCCTTGACGAAGCCGAAATATCTGGGTGCCGTCATTTTTTCAATAAGCGGTACAGCAATATTCATAAGGAGTATTGAATAGGATACACCCTCGGGGAGTGAGCCGTAAAGTCGGATGACCGATGTGAGAATACCGCAGCCGATACCGAAAACGATCTTGCCCTTTGTGTTGATGGGGCTTGTTGAATAGTCGGTTGCCATAAAGAATGCACCGAGAAGAAGTCCGCCTCCGAGAAGCTCGTATACGGTAAACAATACGTTGAAGTCGGAAACGAAAAGCATAAATACTGCGGTTGTGAGTATGTATGCTCCGGGGATGGTAATGCTGATTACGCCTCTGAGAATAAGGTAAACCGCACCGAGGATCAGCGCAACAGAGCAAACCTCACCGATACAGCCTGCTCTTACACCGAAGAACATATTGAACAGCTTAGGAATATTTCCGTCTGCAATAAGCGTGTTTATCTGAGCTGTGATATCTCCCGAAAGGTCAAGTGCCGACATATACGAAAGGGGAGTTGCTGTGGTAATTGCGTCAACCGTGGACTTGGCGGGAGCCGTAAAGCCTGTCATAGCCGATGCGAAGGAAACAAGAAGCACGATTCTGGCAGTTATTGCGGGGTTTGCAAAATTCTGTCCTATGCCGCCGAACATCTGCTTTACTACAACTATTGCAACAAGCGAGCCGATAACACACATCCACAGAGGAATTGTTACGGGAAGATTAAAGGAAAGGAGAAGTCCCGTTACGACTGCGCTGAGATCTCCTATGGTCATAGAGCGCTTCATAACTCTTCTTGAAGCGTATTCAAAAAGCACACAGCTTACTACGCAAACCGCCATTACTGCCGCGGCGCGCATACCGAAAACCGCAACGCCTGCAAATGCGGCGGGAATAAGGGAAATAATTACGTCTAACATTATTCCGGTTACGGTGCCGAAGCTTTTGGTATGAGGTGAAGCACTGACTGTTAAAATTCTGTCACCCATTATTTGATCCCTGCCTTTCTCATAACGTCCTTAGCAAGTCTCATGTGCTGAACGAGGGGCTTTCCTGCAGGACAGGAGTATGCACATGAGCCGCATTCCATGCAAACTGAGGTTCCCAGCTTTTTGAGCATTTCGCCGTCACCTAAAGCCGCATATTTTTCAATCTGTGTGGGAATAAGACTCATCGGGCAGGCATTGTGGCATCTGCCGCAGCGTATGCAGTCTCTTTCGGGCTTGAGCTTTGCGCCTTCTTTTCCGAATGCAAGAATCGCATTGTTGCTTTTCAGAAGAGGAACGTCCGTTCCCGTAACGGCTGTACCCATCATAGGACCGCCGGAAAGAATCTTATACGGCTCGTCCGTAAAGCCGCCGCAGAAATCTATGATCTCCTGTAATGACGTGCCGATGGGTACGCGCACGTTTGAGGGATTCTTAATACAGTTACCGCTTACGGTAACAGAGCGGCTCGTGAGAGGCTTACCCGTTTTCAGGTATCTTGATATGAAGGCGGCTGATGCCACGTTCATAACCACACAGCCGACGTCGGAGGGAAGTCCGCCTGCGGGAACTTTTCTTCCCGTAGCAGAGAGCACCATCATTTTTTCTGCTCCCTGAGGATAACGGGATTTAAGCGTCATAAGTCTTACGGCGTTATCGTGATCGTTGTCGCGGTCGGCTATTTCCTTGAGAATTCTGATAGCTTCGGGCTTGTTGTCCTCTACCGCAATAACGATTCTTTTGAAGCCGAGAAGCTGACCGAGAGAATAAACGCCTCCCATAATGTTCCACGAATTTTCGAGACATTCTCTGTAGTCTACCGTGATATAGGGCTCGCATTCGGCGGCATTTATGATAAGAGTATCAATGTTCTTGTCCTCGGGGAGGTTGAGCTTTACGTGGGTGGGAAAGCCGGCACCGCCGAGTCCTACAAGTCCTGATTCACGTACGGCCTTTACAAGCTCCTGCTTGTTTGTGACGACTGGAGGAGCAATTCCCTCAAAGAGCTTCATTTCTCCGTCCGATTCTATTGTTACGGCGGGAGCCATTTTTCCGTTTGCGAGCTTTACGTCCTGTACGGCAATAACCTTACCTGATACGGAAGCGTGAATGGGTGCACTTATATATTTATCGCTGTCGCCGATGACCTGACCGACGTCAACGTGGTCGCCTTTCTTGACTGTAGGGGTGCAGGGGACTCCGATATGCTGCAGCATAGGCAGTGTCACGGTTTCGGGAATGGGCATTCTGACGGTTTCTTTTTCAGCCGTGAGCTTGTTGTGTGCAACGGCAACTCCGCCTCTGCCTTTTGATACTGCCTTGAGTATGGCATCGGGTCTTATTTTCGCCATAATTTTTTCCTCCGTTTTCAATATAGTTGTTTATGCTTTTTCGGAATTGAAAGCTTTGAGCTTTTTTAAGTGGGGCATAATTATGTTCATTATCGTTCCCGTGGCAAAGCCGAAAACGGCTCCCGATATGAGAAGTGCGGGTAAAAGCCCCTGAATAGCAAGACTGCCCGTAAGAACGCAGGCGGCAAGCAGCTGTCCCATATTGTGCATAACTGCGCTGAGCACGGATATGCCGGTATATGATAATTTTTTGCCGAACAGCCTTGATGTAAGATACATTGTAAGCACGCTGAGCAGACCGCCCGAAAGGGATATGAGCCCCGATGCTCCTCCTGATAAGAGAGCGGCGAAGCCTGCCTTTGCAAGGCAGATTCCGAGTGCGGGAGCGAGTCCTGCCGAGGTACACGCGAACATAACTATTATATTTGAAATGCCGGGCTTTATTCCCATAGGTAAGGGGAATGCCGCCATAAGCATCCTCTCTGCAAAGGATAAAGCAAGGGCAAGTGCCGCAAGGATACCCGTTACGGCTATTCTGTGTACAGCCTTGGTTTTAGATTTATTTTTCATAATTATCAGTAGGTTATGGCATCCGGCGAAGCCTTCGAGCTGCCCCTGAGCCTTATTACGGTCTTGTTCGGAATACATATACAGGTGTCTCCCGCAGACGTGAGAGCTCCTGCGTTGATGCAGTTTTTACCCGTGCAGTCAGAGTCTGTTACTCTTACCACGGAGCTTGAAATTTCAATTTTCATTCCGTTTTCCGTTTTATAAAGGAACGGCTGAGTGACCTTATTCAGCGGGATTTCATAAACCGTTTCGCCGTCCGTTATTATTTCAAGTGTCAGCGCTTCGGCTGAGGACGTGAGCACAACAAGCAAAACAGCTATTGCCGTTATAGCTCCCGTAACGATCAGATCCGGAAGCTTAAGAATTTTCAGCTTCATTTTCATATTCTGTTTCCGTAAAGCCGTCAGCGGTCAGACTGAATGCATCCCTGAGTCCGGGGGTTATGTAGTAGGTCTTGTCGCTGAATACGAAAACCGCTTCAGCCGAAAGACTTTCTATAAAGACGAGAGAATCATCACAGAGTCCCTTTACGAATAATGCAGTGGAAAGAGCGTCTGCCGATAAGCCGGAGGATGTAACGACGGTTACGGATACGAGCTCGGTTTCCACGGGCATTCCCGTTTTGGGATCAAGTATATGGTGATAGAGCTTTCCGTCCTCCTCGAAGTATTTTTCATAGCTTCCTGAGGTGGAAACGAAAAATGCATTTTTTTCGGATTTCTGACCGAGTGAAAGCGTTGCAAAGTATGAGCCTGATGCGTCAAAGGGATCTCTTACACCGATGGTCCATTTTCCGTTATCGGGGCCTGCGTCGTATGCTATGACGGTTCCGCCGAGGCTCATAATGTAGGGAACGTATTTATACTGCGTTGCCTTGTATGCCTCGTCACAGGCGGCTCCCTTACCGAGGGCACCGGGATCTATCATCATATCGTCGGGGATAGTAATTCTGTTGGTTGCCGTATCAATGAGTATTTTTTCTATGTCTGCCGAAGCCACGGCTGCTGCAAGCTCATCACTGTCGGGAATCTGAGGCGTATCTCCCGAAAAGCCCCAGAGGGCAGTTGCGGCACCGATGGAAATATCCACGTTTCTGTCAAGAAGGTTGCAGTAAAGTATAAAGTCGGATAAAAGCTCCTTTGTGCCTGAGTTTACGGTAAGATTTTTCGTGCGGTTGAGCACCGCAATATCCGAGTTTTCGTTGGTAGGAGAAATTTCTGAGTCAAGCCTTGACACCGCTGTGCTTATGAGCTCAAAGATTTCATCGCCCTGCTCGGGAGTGTCGGCAAATATTTTTGCACTGAGAAGGCTTCCCATTGCAAACGAGGTCTTTTCCGTATATTTGGCTGTGCAGCCCGACGTCGTCAGCAGTATAAGGCAGACTGCGACGAAAAGAGCTGTGCAGGTCAGTATTTTTTTTGAGGACGTCATTGACGATTATCCTTTCATAGTTTATCAATTTAATATTATAACATAAAATGTAAAATAGTAAAGTAAAAATTTACTTATATTATTTTATTTTACAGACACTTGTATTATCAAAAATTTTATGTTATTATTACTTTGTATAACTATCTTTGAATGCAGGTGATCTGATGAATACCAACGGTGAAAACCGACACGATGCCGCTCAGTCATTCCGCGGAGTGTCAATGTCTGACGGAAAAAATATATACACCGATGCCAACGTTTCGTATCTTGACGAGCTTAATAATACCTCTCAGGACGAGCTGGATATAGCGGAAGCCGAGGACAGAAAGATGTCGCGCTCCGACAGGAGAATTATAAATCTTCTCTGGGTGCTCAATGCCGCCGTGTTTACTTTTATAGGCGTATATCTGTGGCTGACCGGCTCAGCAGACGAATATCAGAGCATTAAAGAAGAGGTGCGCTATGAAACGGACGGAAGCGGCCCCGCCGAGTTTTATGATCCCACCTCCGTTTTCGCAGATTCGCTGACGCCCAACTATACGGCAACGGAATATCCCAACGGTCTTCTCAAGGGCTTCGAGCCTTTGTATTCGGAGAATCAGGATACCGTAGGCTGGATAAGAATCGAAAATACCAATATCGACCACGTAATTCTGCAGACGGACAATCATACGGATTACGACAGAACCACGTTTTACGGTGACTATTATATCGGCGGCAGTATTTTTATGGACTACCGTAACAAGATAGGAAAGGGCAGCAGCACCCTTTCAAAGAACACGATTCTTTACGGTCACTATCTTAAAAATCAGCGCGGAATGTTCTCCGACCTTGATATGTATATGGACGTGGAATATTACAGAGAGCATCCGATAATTGAAATGAGCACGCTGTATTCAAGCTATCGATGGAAAATAATCGGTGCTTTCATTGCTACCGTTGATGAAAAGTACGATAACAGTCTTTTCTATTATTGGTACGACAACTTTTCCGATGCTAACACCATGGGCTACGTCAATGAGGTTGCCTTCAGAAGCTATTTCGTAAATCCCTCCATTGACATTCAGCCTACAGATAAATTCCTTACTCTTTCAACCTGCTCACACTCAATGGATATTGACGGTATGGTAAATGCCCGTTTCGTTGTTGTTGCAAGGCTTATAAGAGATGGTGAAAGCCCCGACGTTGACGTTTCGGCAGCCTACACAAATACAAACCGCCGTATGCCTCAGCTGTGGTATGACCTCAGGGGAGAAACGAATCCCCATTCCCAGTATGCTATCTGGGATGCGTTTGCTTTACAGTAAGAAAGGAGAACTGCTAATATGTCCGAGTTTGATAAGAAGAATCAGAACCCCCTTGCAGAAGAAAGCGTTGATGATATTCTTGCGGGAATAATCAATCCCGACGGAAGCTTCAACGAGGAATGGGGCGGTATGCTCGCAAGATATTCAGGTGTCGAGGAATCTGTGATAAAGGTTCCCAAGGTGGACATCTCCGACAGAAGAAGTGACGTCGTTTCAGGCACAAGAGTGGAGTTTGAGGCGGCTGAGGAAACTCATATTCCTTTTTCGGGACGTGATACGGCAGACAGAAGAATAAACGATAAGATGCCTCCCGAAGTGAGAGATATTTACGATGAAGTAACCGCTGACGTAAGCCGTCCCGAATTTACCTCCTCGGGAACTGTAAGATACCCCTCAATGGGAACGGGTGAATCCGAACAGCGCGTGGTCTACGATGCTGATTGGGAGGAGTCTGCAAAGATAGAGGCGGCAAGAAGAGAAAGAGTACGTCAGGAGAGAATGCTCAGAGGTGACAGCACCTACGTGAGAAATATGATTCCCGGCGGTATGTACGTGGCATCCCGTCCCTCCTACGTGGATACGCCTGTCACAAATTCCATTTATATCGATCCTCTGTCAAGGGATGCTGATTTCGAGTCTGCAAAGGTGGATTCTCTTTACTACAGCAGCACAAAGAAATCTTTTTTTCCGGAGGGTTTTTCCGTAGTTCAAAAAAATAACGCGGCTTCAGGCGGAAAAACCGAAAAATTCAGAGGCGGCTCAGATTCATATCGTCGTGCAAATCCCGAATGGCTGCAGGTTGAGGAAAAGCCAAAAAAGAAAAAACGAGGCTTCGGAAAAAGACAAAGGGATGAGCTTGAAAGACCAAAGCATCCTACCGTTGAGGAGGCTGTAAATTCCCGCTTGCAGACACAGCCGAGCCCACAGCAGCCGGATGAAGACGGTGCTCCTGTGAAGAAAACGGAAAATGTGGTTGACACAAGCGAGCTGCTTCAGGTAACTCAGCAGACCGAGGGACTCCGTTCAACCGTTGCAGAAATCGTTGATAAATACAACAAGCGCAGTGAAGAGGATGCACGCAGACTTCTTGAGGAGAAAACAAGAGAAGAGGAGCTCAGACGAGAAGAGGAACTCCGTGAGAGAATGCGTCTTGAGGAAATCAGAAAAATGAAGCCTCAGATGAGCCCCGGACTTTGCGAAGCCATAGACAGCGCGGATGACGACTCTGATTTTGATGAATATGACGATTTTTCAACAGAGCCCGCAGAGACGAAAAAGGGGACCAAGGAAAAGGAAAGCTTCGGTGTATTTTTCGATGCCTCTGCACTTGAGAATGACGGCTTCGTTGAAAAAGCAGATAAGCAGATCCGGATAACGGAAGAGTCCGTTGTAAAAGCCGAAGATACAAAAAATACGTCCCGCGGGGCGGATGGAATATACTTCAATTCATCTGCCATTGACGGGGGCGACTATCTTGAAAGATTTTCCTTTGATGAGCAGGCTCTCAGCGATGAGCCCGAAGCACAGCCTCAGCAGGAGCAGTCAAAAAAGGCCTCATCGGGAAAAAAGAAGAAAAGGTTTAAATAAAGGCGGAAGGAAACTAAGTGAACAATAACAGAAAAAACAGCTTTGATGAGCCTGCAAAGGTTATAAAACGCTCCGATGCTCCCACTGACACGGTGTATGCATTGACCTTCAAGGAGGCGTTCATTAATTTTTTCAGGACTCGCTTTTCAAAGGAGCGCTTTGCACGCTTCGTTGAAGAGAGCTTCCCTCATAAGAGTGACAGCACGAAAGAAAAGATAAGAAAGATCGTAATGGACGTGTCCTTTGTGTTGCTTGTGCTGGGAATTTCTTACATTATTTTCTACTATCACGGCTACAGAGAGCGAATAGAGCTTCTCAAGGAATGGGAAATATCCATTGACAGTATTGATACGGATAAGCTCTTTGATTTTGAAATAGAGCAGCTGTGGAAAAATATCAGGGAGCAGTATCCCGACGTTGATTTCCCCGAGGGTATGGATCTTAAATTTGCAAGCCTTTATGCCGTGAATCAGGATACGGCAGGCGTGCTTCGTATACCCGAAAAGGAATTTTTTACGGTTCTGATGCTGAATAAGAGCTCCGCATCCTACTATCTTTGGAAGGATATGTTCGGAGAATACAACAGATACGGTAATCCCTATATCGATTACCGCTGTAACATCGAAAAGGGAAATCTCAGCAAGAATACCATTATTTACGGACATAATACTCACGATAAGCTGGGCTTCAATAAGCTTACGGAGTATATGACCGTAGAGGGCTACAGACAGGCTCCCGTCGTAACCCTTGAAACCATCTACGAAAAAACTCAGTGGAAGATTTTTGCAGTAATGCTTACAAATTCTACCTCTGCCGCAGACAGAGGACATCTGTTCAACTATCTTATAACGGATTTTTCATCAAGCGGCGAGTTTATGACGATGATAGACGGAATTTACGAGCGTTCTATGATCAATACGGGCGTTGACGTTAAAGCTGATGATAAAATTCTTACACTTTATACCTGCTATCAGGATATTTTCGACGGCGGAAGACTCGTTGTTTTTGCCAGACTTTTAAGGGACGGCGAAAGCGCGGAGGTTGACGTTTCAAAATCCTCCTTCAATCATTCCGCACGTTATCCGCAGGCTTATTACGATCAGCTGAATCTGACAAATCCTTATGAGAAGCTGACTGAGCCGATAGTATATGCAACGGATGCAAACGGGGATTATATTACGGATGCAAACGGGGAATACGTGGTCAACGTAACCGACACTCCCTTTGTCGACGACGTTGTGACTGAGGGCGACAGCTCTTCTCAGACAGCCGAGACTGAGTCTCAGCCGCTTCCCTCCGAGAATACGGGTGAGGTAAGCTCCGAGCAGACGGAAAGCACGGCTCCCGACGTTACGGAGGGTGAAGGCACGGCTCCTTCAGAGGAGCCCGTAGCATCTGAGACTGTTACCGATGCTGCGGCAACTCAGGCACCTGAGTCACCTCCCTCAGAGGAGAGCGCGCCTGAGGCACAGGAGCCTCCCGCGGCATAACGGCTTGTAATTTTGACGAGCATCATACGGGTGTGAAATATATATTAAAAGGAAAGACTATGAACATCAGATTTTTTATGTTGGGAACCGATAAGCACAGCTCTGCAAAGCGGTTTGAGGCTGATATAAAGCAGCTTTTTGCCGAGCATCTCAGGGATGACGGCGACGTCGGCTCCTATGATTCAATAAAGGATGCTACGGGCGATATAGCTAAAGCCGTATCAGATGCCCACGCGCTGGTTTTTATTGCGGATACGGAGATCTACGGCAATACCAAGCAGCTTCTTGCAAAGGCCTTCGGTTTCGAGATGGTGTGCGACGGTGCTCTTCTGGACAAGGCGTGTACCGCTTGTGAAAAGGATAAGACGGCAGAGGATTATGAATTTTCTCTTGCCCATGCCTTCAGCGTACCCAATGCAAGAACCTTTGTTCTCGGTGACGGACTTTATTGCGGCTTTTCCGTGGCAAGTGGAAATCAGACCATAATCCTTCTGCCGTTTGCAAAGGGCAGAACCTCCATTCTTCTGACCACTCAGCTGATTCCCTATCTCAATGCCACCTACCATATCAGCGTTGATGCCGGAATGCTTGCAAAAATCAATTCAGAGAAGCTGAGAAGAACCTTGGAGGAAAAGGACGTAAAGGTTGCTCTTGCAAGCACCAATACGGCAAATTTCTTTAAGGAGTATATTTCCTGTGACGAGGCACTGTCCGAGAGAATCAGCATTTCTCCCATAAATGAAAAGCGAGGCAATCTCCAGCCCGTTGATTTTGTTGTAAATCTCTCCATAACGGTAAGTGAATTTTTATCCTGCCCCTACGGCGTTGCTATGTCAAATGCATTTTATACCGGAGACAGCCCCGAGGGAGAAAAAATTGTTTATCTTGCAGTAACCAACGAAAGAGAGACCTCAGTCAGAGAGGTACATTCCTTTGCGGGTGAGGACGTTCCCTCATTCCTTGCAAGATGCAGCGGCGACCTTTGTGTTTTTATAACCGACGTTATTGCAAACGATACTTATTACGCTCAGGATAATTCTGTAAGAGAGAATGCCGCGGCAAAGAGATATAAGATAGCTATTGGTGCAGTTTCCGCTGTTATCGTTGCTCTTTGTGTTTTCTGTTTTTCATATTTCGGTGCACACAATTACACTATATCTCAGTGGGCTGAGAATTTTATGGAATGGGTATTCCCCGCAGGCAATCCATTCGAGGGAATGTTCGATAAGAAACAGCCTCTCGGTGAGGAGACTGTCAAGGACAGCGGCACGGAAGCAGATGGCGAAGGCAGTACGGACAGTGATAATGAGCTCACCGACAGTGCGGCAGCGGAAGGCTCGGGTGAAGAGGACCTGCACACGCAAGAGGCGTCAGCTTCAGGTGAAGCGACAGCTGAAAGCACACAAGGCGGCAGTGAGATTACTTCCGCTGAAGAGGTGCTGACAGAAGACTGACAGCGTATCTCAGCTTTAAGCCAAAGCGGCATCGGATTCGTTCTGTGAAAAAGTATTGACGCAGACGTGACGGTGTCGCTCCAATAATCAGGGAGGATGGTGCCGAAGGGCTTTTGTGCGGCACCCGATTGTATGAAAAAAGCAAAAAAAATATTCTCGTCACTGCTTGCGGCGCTTTTACTTGCGGCGGTTATTCTGCCGACGGAAGCCTTTGCTCACAGAACGGTTTTATTCGGGGATCTTGATGAAGACGGAATTCTCAGCTCATCGGATGCCCGTTTTGCTCTCAGATGTGCCGTTACGCTTGAATATTACACCTCGGGACATCTGAAGTGCGGGGATACGGACGGCGATGCTGCCCTTACCTCAACGGATGCAAGAGCTCTGCTGAGATATTGCGTGGGGCTTGACGAGCCCGAAAGAGATTACGTTCAGGTAAGTGATGAGGATTTTCTTGAATATATAAACAAGCCGCAGGACGACGGTCTTTTTGAATGGGTGCTTCCCGCAGCCCCTGAGGTGAATGCACCTCCCGAAACCTTTACCTTCACGGTGTACGGCTACGGCCACGGTGTGGGGCTTTCCCAGTACGGTGCATTGTCTCTTGAGGACGGCGGTTATACATACGACAGGATTTTATCCCATTATTACACGGGAACGGGCATTACGCTTCTTGAGGAAATTCCCGAATTTGTCATTTATCCCTCTTATGAATATGACGAGGAAGCGGGCAAAAACGTTTGGATACAAAAGGAGCATCCTGTTTTTGAGCTGCTTGTGAGAATAGTATATCAGGAGATATACGGTGTAACTCAGGGCGGAAAATACAGGGAATCACTTAAAGCACTGACGCTTTGCGTTTTTTCAAATATCGTATACTATGATTTCAACGTCAAAAGCCGTTGGGACGTGGGTATTGCGAGCACCATCGATTATGATAAGATTCCCGAAAATCTTAAAAGCCTTGTAGGAGAGGTTTTCGGTCAGTATATTACCGTAAAAGGCAGTGTGAAGCCGATTCAGGCCGTATACAGCGGTCTTGCCGCAGGAATGACGGCGGCATCCGAAAGTATATGGGGCGGTGCGCTTTCATATCTTACTGCCGTTCCGAGTCCTTTTGATATGCAAAGAGACGGCTTTATAACTCAGTGCACTTACACAAAGGACGAAATGCGCGATATGATCATTAGCTATGATTCCTCCATTGTCTTACCCGAGGATCCTGCCGAATGGCTGAGAATTCTTGAGCATACGGGCTCAATGGATGAAAGCCGCGGCTATGTGGTGAGCATCAAGGTCGGAAATAAAGTGCTCAAGGGCTATAATCAGTTTCTTATGGGAATTATGAATAACGAGCTTCGCTCACCTTGCTTTACCGTAACGTATACCTCGGGCGGTACGGCTGAATGATTTAACATAAATAACGGAGGGTAAATTACCTATGGATAAGGAAAGAATAGAAAGAGCCGTCAGGGAGATACTCCTTGCAATCGGCGAAGATCCCGACAGAGAGGGGCTTCAGGAAACTCCGAAAAGAGTTGCAAAGATGTATGAAGAGGTTTTTCTCGGACTTGAGAATTCTCCCGAGCAGCATCTTAAAATATTCAATGAGGAAAAGAACGATGAAATGGTGGTTGTACGCGATATACCCCTTTATTCAATGTGCGAGCACCATCTTCTTCCCTTTGTCGGAAAGGCACATATCGTGTATATCCCCGGTGACGGAAAGATAATCGGACTTTCGAAGCTTGCAAGAATAGTTGATAATTTCGCAAGACGTCCTCAGGTTCAGGAGCGTCTTACCGCGCAGATAGCGGATTTCCTTATGGACAACCTTAATCCTCAGGGAGTTGCAGTGGTCATAGAAGCGGAGCATCTTTGTATGACAATGAGAGGTGCAAGAGCAGCGGGGGCAAAAACCACCACCTCTGCTCTCAGAGGAAATATGCGTTCTGATGCAAGAACACGCTCTGAGGCACTTTCTCTTATACTGTAAAATAACTATTACGGAGGTCGTTTATGTCAACTCCTCTTGCCGACAGAATGAGGCCTAAGTGTCTCGACGATATAGCGGGGCAGAAGCATCTTTTCTCAGAGGGTGCAGTGCTTCGTAATATCATAGAGTCGGGCTATATTCCGAATCTTATTTTTTACGGTCCGTCAGGAACGGGAAAAACCACGGTTGCAAGAATAATTGCGGCGGCAACAAATAAAAGGCTCCATATTCTTAACGGAACAAGTGCTTCTCTTGCTGACGTTAAGGAGGTAATCGGAGAAATAAATACTATAGCGGCACCCAACGGACTGCTGCTATATCTTGATGAGATTCAGTATTTCAATAAAAAACAACAGCAATCTCTTCTGCAATATATTGAAAACGGAGATATCACTCTTATTGCATCAACAACGGAGAACCCGTATTTCTATATTTATTCGGCGGTGCTCAGCCGTTCAACTGTTTTTGAATTCAAGCATATTTCCCCCGAGGATGCCGAAGAGGGAATTCTCAGAGCCTTTGATTTTCTCGGAAAGGAAAACAAGGAGGAGTATGAATTTGAGGACGGTGTAATAGCTTATATTGCATCTGCCTGCGGCGGAGATATGAGAAAGGCACTGAATATCACAGAGCTTTGTGCTCTGGGTGCTCCGAGAGTCGCCGGGGGAGAGAAGAGAAAAATTCCTCTTTCCTGCGTTCAGCAGATATGTCAGAAAAGCGGAGCGCATTATGACCGTCAGGGTGATGAATATTACGATATGCTTTCCGCGTATCAGAAATCCATGCGGGGCTCAGATGCCGATGCGGCGCTTCATTATCTTGCAAGGATACTTGAGGCGGGGGATCTCATTTCTGCCACAAGACGTCTTATGATATGTGCGTGCGAGGACGTGGGACTTGCATATCCCATGATAATTCCCATTGTAAAGGCGGCGTGTGATATAGCTTTGCAGGTAGGTCTTCCCGAAGCAAGAATACCTCTTGCCGATGCTGTAATTCTTGTATGTAATTCGCCTAAATCCAATTCGGGCGAGTCGGCAATCGATGCGGCTCTTGCCGATGTAAGAGCAGGTCTTGCGGGCCCCGTTCCGAGGCATCTGCAAAATAAGCATTTCGACGGGGAGGATGCCACCGTCAAGGGACAGCATTATAAATATCCCCACGATGCTCCAAATCATTGGCTTCGCCAGCAGTATCTGCCTGATTCCGTCAAGGACAGAACCTATTACGTTTACGGTAATAATAAAACCGAGCAGGCTGCAAAGGAATATTGGAGCAAAATAAAAAAATAACGAAGAAAAAGGAACAAGCTTACCCGTCGGTAGACTTGTTCCTTTAATTTGTTTTATTTTTCTCTGTTTACTGAAGGTATTGTCAGCTGTTTCAGCCTGCGATAAATGCAGTAAGCTCCTGAACGAGGGAGGCATTTCTTGTCATTGATATGTTGTTCATAAAGATAATATCGTTGACGGGATGGGTGCTTAAGAAGCCTGCAAGTGAACCGTTATAGTGTCTGTAGTCAATAACGTAAACGGTTTTGTAGTGATATACAAGGAAGGGCACGAAAGCGTTTCCGAAGCTTTCCTTGATAACAAGACAGGTCTCTCCGTTGGGATTTGATGTATTTGTTATAGTTGAAAGAGGATTATCGCCGCAGATAAACGTGCCGTATTTGTAGGATGCGGGGGCATTGGTTTCGTCATACAGCAGAGGCATTGAAGTGGTGCTTCCGTTCTTATCTGTAATGGTCATTGAATAGTCGCAGGGAGGCTTATATGTGTCAACCCTGTCGGGAGTAGCACCGAGAGCGGGATTCTTGCCCGAGTCATTGTAGAACGTACCGAGGAAGCCTTCGAAACTCCATACCTCGTAAGAGCTCAGAGGAAGGGGAGAGATTCCCTTTGAGGAGCAGAATACCTCGTATGCATAATATGCCGCAAGTGCCGTCCAGTGGTGGTCGGTACGGAAATATACGTATTCGTTACGGTGCTGCTTGATGTTATCATAGCAGTTGAACGTTTTTACTCCGGATGAAACAGAGCCCAGCATATAGTCAATTGCCTGCTTCTGATCTGATACCGAGATTTTTGCTCTTACCTTTTCGTTAAGTGTAATATCCGTGCTGTTGGGAGCAATGCTTACGAAAATGTTGGAGGAGCCTCCGAAGCGTGCGGCCGCAGTATTTATAGCCTTGATATAATTATCGGCGGTGGACTGCACAAAGTGGTAATATTCAAAGCCCGCATTGTCGCAGATTACGATGCTGCCCAGCTGCTCTACGTTCTGAGCTTCACCGCTGTCCTGAGGATAGGTAACCTCTTCGGTAGCCTCCTCGGAGGGAGTCTCAGAGGTGCTTTCGCCTGTTGCGGACTGATCGGGATATGCTACGGTTTCATTCTCATTTGGAGTACCGGGGACGGGAATGTCGTCGCCCTGAACACCCTCGTTGAAGCCCTGCTTCACACCGTCGGTGCCGAGAATATGCTGGAATTTTGTATTGAGATCCATTAAGGTATCGCGGAAAGGAACCGTATCGGAAAACCACGTTGCAATTTCCGAAAAATATTCTCCGCTTACAAAGGTCGAAAAGCTGAATTCGGGGAACTTAGCCAGCTCTCTTTTTTCGGATTCCGACACAGTAGGTCTTAATGGGATTATAAAGCAGACGGTTGATATCACCATAAAGGTAAGTGCCGAAACTGCGATTTTTATAATTCTGTGTATCTTTGCGGATGGCAGTTTTTTCATATTTACGTTACCTCATTGCTTAGAATTGGAAATAAAGGAAGGGGTTGTAGGAATCGCCTACAAGTGAAATAAGGGAGATAAATACGAGAGCAACGGGGGAGACTATGTCAATAACTCTGTAGGTAAGATTCAATGCTATATTTGATCTTGCCGCCTTTACGAGAAGCTTCTTTGCCGTAGGAATAACGGGTGTGCATGCGATTGCGCAAATCAGGAAGAAGAGCACGTAGCCGCCTATGAAGCTTGTTGCCTCGTATGTAAGGAATGAATTGGAATTGAGACAGAACATTCCCGCAAAGACCTTTCCGAGAAGTGTAAAGTCTGTGAATTTGAAGAATATCCATCCGAAGTAGACCGCGACAAGAAGATACAATCTGCTGATAACGCGGTGCTTCTTAAGGAAGTTCTTGAGGAAGAATTTTTCCAGAATCAGAAGCACGAAGAAATAAAGTCCCCATAACACGAAATTCCAGGATGCACCGTGCCAGAGTCCCGTAAGTCCCCATACAACAAAGAGATTGAATATCTGTCTTACACCGCCCTTGCGGTTACCGCCCAGAGGAATATAAACGTAATCCTTGAAGAAGGTGCCCAGTGACATGTGCCATCTTCTCCAGAATTCCGTAACCGAGACTGATACGTAGGGATAATCGAAGTTTTCCTTGAAGTGGAAGCCGCTGACAAGTCCCATACCGATTGCCATATCGGAATAAGCAGAGAAATCAAGATATATCTGAAGCATATAGAATGCCATACCTACCCAGAGGGAAAGAGCGGAGCGGCCTGCGATCAGCTCAAGATTTTCGCTGAGAAGCTGAGCGTTACCGATTGCGGCATCAGAAAGAAGAAGAGTATCCGCAACTGCACCGCAGCCGTTGGCGAGAACGGCCTTCTTTGCAAGACCGACGGAAAAGCGGGTGATACCGGCAGAAATTTCCCTGATGTCTGTTTTTCTTTTGGTAAGCTCGTTTTCCACGTCGCCGTAGCGGACGATGGGACCTGCCACGCACTGATAGAAAAGGGATGCGTATAAGAGCACCTTCCAGAAATGCTTTTGTGAGGGAACATCTTTTCTGTATACGTCGATTACGTACGTAAGCAGCTGGAACGTGTAGAATGAAATTCCGATGGGAAGACTGATCTGCGGTACGGGAATCAGCGGTGAGCCGATAAGATTATTGATGGTTTCAACCGCAAAGCCTGCATATTTGAAATATCCGATAGCGCTTATGCAGACTACAACTGCCGCCGTCAGCCAAAGCTTTTTTTCCTGTTGGCTGTGCGAGGTGTCGATAAGCCTTGAGAACAGCCAGCAAAACAGCGACATAAGCACGAGAATTGCCACAAATACGGGCTCACCCCATGCATAGAAGATGAGAGAAAAAACAAGAAGAACAATGTTTCTGCTTTTTATTGTGCTGCAAAAGAAATAGCACAAAAGTGTTGCCGTCAGGAAGGCAAAACAGAAAATTAAGCTTGAAAATACCATTTTCCGATATCCTTTAATAATATTTTACGGCTCAGCCGTAATGAAATACCTGAATATTATCTTATAATTTAAGCTAAATTACAATAGTAAATATTAAATTTTAATAAAATTGTTGAATTATACAAATAAATGTAACAATAGTCTGTTAGTTTTTTTAGTATAAAACGCGAAATATGTTTTTGGTTGTATATTGTAATTTTTTAAAACAGTGTTATAATAGTATGATAATTATAAAAACTATACAGCTTGTGAACTGAGAGCCCCTAAAACGGGCTCCGGTGTATTTTCTGTTACAACGTAAACGAAGCCGAAATTTCTGACGGAGGAAAAAAATGAAAAAGGTTCTATCAATGCTGAAGCCTCACAGAGGGCCTCTTATAGCATCAATAATTTTTGCAACTGTCAATACGATAATGCAGATACTTATACCCTACTATACGAAAAATATTATGTCCGAGATCATCGTTGCCGAAAATCTGAACAGGCTGACGGAGCTTTGCTTCATAATGCTCGGCTTTACTCTGATAAGCATTATAACCTCAATTCTCAATACATATTTTTCAACAAAGACCTCGGTGGGCTATTCCATAACCCTCAGAAACTATATCTTTGATAAGGTTTCCCGCCTTTCTCACAGTGATATTGATTCGATAGGCGTTGCATCCCTCGTTACGAGAACCACGAACGACGTGCGTCAGGTGCACGACGTGGTGCTTTCCACGCTCAGATCCATTATTCCCATTCCCATAATGTTTGTGGGCGGACTTGTAATGGTGTTTATGCTGAAGCCCGAGCTTGCAAAGTTTTCCCTGTGGAGCATCCCCGTTGTTGCCGTGCTTGCCATTATTCTTATTTCCGTTATCATTCCCATCTTCTCAAAGGTGCAGAAGCTCACGGATAAGCTCAATCAGATCATGCGTGAGAAGATAAGCGGTATCAGAGTAATAAGAGCCTTCAATAAGACGGAATATGAGGATGAAAGATTTGACAGCGTAAATCTTGAGCTTACGGGAATTGCTCTCAAGGCATCAAGAATTATGGCGGCGTTCATCCCCATTATCACAATGGTGTTATATACCCTGATATGTGTGCTCATATATAAATACGTTATGTCATCAAACGAGCTGGACGTTGCGACACAGCAAAAGGAGATTCTTGATACGATTCCCGATATGCAGGCGTTTATCGCATTTTTCTCTCTTGTTATCGGTGCAGTTACCTCAGTTGCTTCAATTGTGGTTTCAATGCCCCGCGCAGTTATTTCGGGAAAGAGAATCAAGGTTATTATGGATGCCGTCCCTGACGTGCTTCCTCCCGAAAATCCCGTAACTCCCGAAAAGGAGAATGCAGGTAAGCTTGAATTTATTGACGTCTCCTTCAAATACAAGCCCGTAGTCAAGGAGGAAAAGAAAAAACGCTTTGCTCCCAAAAAGAAGCAGCAGGAAAAGGCAGAGGTAAAGCCCTTTGAAATTAAGAATATTTCCTTTGCCTCAAACCCCGGTGAAACTACCGCAATAATCGGTATAACGGGCAGCGGAAAAACCACAATGTGTAATCTTATCTCCCGTCTTTACGACGTAAGCGAGGGTGAGGTAAGACTTGCGGGAGTGAATATCAAGGATATTGAGCCCTCAGAGATCGGTAACAGAATCGCTTTCATTCCTCAGCAGGCATTCCTTTTTAGCGGAACGATTGCAGACAATATAAGATTCGGAAAGCGCGATGCCACCGATGCGGAAATATGGAGAGCTCTTGAGATTGCTCAGGCAAAGTCCTTTGTTGCCGAGATGCCCGACGGCATAAATTCCTTTGTTGCTCAGGCGGGTAAAAACTTCTCGGGCGGTCAGAAGCAGCGTCTTGCAATTGCCCGTGCAATTGTAAAGGGTGCAGAAATAATCGTTTTCGATGTTTCTTTTTCCGCTCTTGACCTTGCAACGGATGCGCGTCTTCGCGCTTCGCTCAGAGAAAATCTTGCCGATGCAAACATAATTATCGTGGCACAGAGAGTCGGCACGGTTCTCAATGCTGACAGAATAATAGTTCTTGACGGCGGTGAGGTCGTAGGTCAGGGTACTCACGAGCAGCTGCTTGAAAGCTGTGAAATATACCGCGAAATCGTTGTTACACAATTGTCAGAGGATGCTTTAGGGGAGGTGGAAGACAATGCGTAAAAAGAGCCTTTTCACCGTTCCCGAGGAGGAATATACAAGCAGATATGCGGCATACCGAACCCATAAGGAGGAGGACAATAAGCCCGCAGATGCAAAAAAGACCTTCTTCAGATTTCTGGCGCTTATAAAGCCGCACGCAATTCCTATGGTGGTAGTCGTATTGTCAGCGTGTCTGAGCACAGCGTGTAACGTTACCGCCCCTGAATATATGGGTAATATACTTACGACTCTGCAGATTCAGATAGAGGGCCGTCTTACCGGCGGTGTCATTGATTTTACCTCTACCTATTCCGACCTTACGAAGCTTGCACTTCTCTATGGTGCGGCAAGCTTATTCACCTTTATTCAGGAGTTTGTTTCCGCAGGTGTTTCCCAGAAGCTCGTCTGCGGTCTCCGTCAGCAGCTCAACACAAAGCTTTCGCGTCTGCCGCTTTCATATTTTGACAAGCAGACGAAGGGACAGGTCATTTCAAAGATAATAAACGATATTGATAACGTCAGCGGAAGCCTTAAAAGCTGTATTCTTACGGTTATGACGAGTATCATTCAGGTGTTCGGCTCATTTGTCAGAATGCTTATGACGGGAAATATTCCAATGACCTTTGTTGCAATTTGTCTTGTGCCTGTTTCCGCCTTCATTTCCTATAAGGTGTCAAAGGTGTCCAAGGTCTGGTTCAGAAGATACTGGGATACGATGGGCGATCTTAACGGCCATATAGAGGAAATGTATGCGGGGCATACGATTGTCCGTATGTTCGGTCATGAGGATGAATCGGTAAAGGAGTTCCGTGCAATTACCGAAAGACTGGGCAAAAACTCCTTTATGGCAAATATGATCTCGGGTATTCTTAATCCCGTTCTTACGCTTATAAAGAACGTAAACTACGTTTCTCTTTGTCTTCTCGGCGGATTCTTCTACATAGGTGTCAATAACGGCACGATTCCCGCCACGGCATTCGGAGGAATCGGTGATATTTCAAAATTCCTTTCCTATTCCTCAAGCTTTTCCAACCCCATTATCAATCTTTCAAAGATAATAAACTCGATACAGTCCTCGCTTGCTTCTGCGGAAAGAGTCTTTGCTGTGCTTGACGAGCCCGATGAAGCGGCGGACAATACGGAAAACGAGCCCTCGTGCGAGGCAAGGGGACTTGTTGAATTCACGGACGTTTCCTTCCGTTACGTTGAGGACAGACCTCTTATTGACGGGCTTTCGTTTACTGCAAATCCCGGAAGCGTTACCGCTATAGTCGGTCCCACGGGCGCAGGTAAGACCACGATTGTAAATCTGCTTATGCGCTTTTATGACATAAACGGCGGTAAGATAACCCTTGACGGTACAGACATCTACGCTATGTCAAGAGATGCTCTGAGAGCCAATTTCGGTATGGTGCTTCAGGATACGTGGCTTTTCAAGGGCACCATAAAGGAGAACATCCGGTACGGCAGACAGTCGGCTACGGATGAGGAGGTATTTGAAGCGGCAAAAACCGCTCAGATATACGATTACATAATGAGTCTTCCCAAGGGCTTCGATACGGAGCTTACCGAGGATGCGGCAAATATTTCTCAAGGCCAGCGTCAGCTTCTGACTATTGCCCGTGCGGTCATAGTTGATCCGAGAGTGCTTATCCTTGACGAGGCAACCTCGTCTGTTGATACAAAGACAGAGCAGAAGATTCAGGTGGCTATGGACGCTCTTATGAAGGGACGTACAAGTTTTGTAATCGCACACCGCCTTTCCACTATAAAGAATGCGGATAACATTCTCGTTATGAAAAAGGGTGCAATAGTTGAGCAGGGAACTCACGAGGAGCTGCTCCGCGCAGACGGCTTCTATGCACTTTTATATAATTCACAATATACAGACGGTATTCCGCCTGAAGATTAATATTATTTGGAGGTATTTATTATGCTTAAAGGTATTCCCGCTATAATTTCCCCTGAGCTTCTTAAAATTTTATGTGAAATGGGACACGGTGATGAGATCGTCATCGGTGACGGCAATTTCCCCGCAGCATCCTGCGCACAGAGACTTGTCCGTATGGACGGTCACAACGTACCCGAAATTCTTGATGCTGTTTTACAGCTTTTCCCTCTTGATACGTACGTTGACGCTCCCGTAGGTCTTATGGCTACAACAAAGGATGATCCCACACCCGAAATCTGGGCAAGCTATCACGCAATCGTAGATAAGAATAACGGTGAAACCAAGTTCGAAGAGGTTGAGCGCTTCGAGTTCTATGAGAGAACAAAGAAGGCTTATGCCGTTATCGCCACAAGCGAAAAAGCGCTGTATGCAAACATAATCCTTAAAAAGGGCGTTATATAATGGAATATATCTATATTCTTTTTCTTGTCGCTGAGCTTATCCTCGGATACTTTTATATAAAAAATCCGGGGATACTGAAATATAAAATGGCGGCTTCCGTCCCCTTTGTTGCGGCGGGAATATACCTGACCGTAATTTCAGACAGACTTACCTTTCCCTATGCTCTTCTTATAGTGGGCGGTCTTACAGCCTCCTTTATCGGCGACTGGGTGCTGAAATACGACCTTTTCGGAATGAAGGGGCTTCCCGGAATTGCTGCTTTTGCTCTTGCGCATATTCTTTATATCAGCGCATTTGCTGTAAGGGTACCCTTTGAGCTCAATGACCTGTGGCTTCTTTTCCCTTGGATAGGTATGCTTGACGGGGAGATTTTCCTTAAGAAAAAGCTCAAAATTGATCTTGGCGCAACCGCTCCCGCGGTGCTCGTATATGCTATGATAATCGACGCTATGGTTATTCTCGGAATCAGAGCCGCATTGCTTACAATTGAGGGCGGTATGTCCGTGCTTCGTTCTGTTGTGCTTATTCTCGGCGTAATAATGTTCATCGTTTCCGATGCCGGTGTATGCCTTATGATGTTTGACGGCAGAACGGAAATAAAGATAAAGGGAAGGGTTATCAGGCTCGATCCCGTAAATATCTTCAATTACTGCGGCGGACAGATGCTTATAGCCGCATCCGTTCTCGTATAATAATTTATGCTGTTCCATAAAGGAGTAATTTATGAAAAAGGTTCTTGCATTTGATTTTGGTGCGTCATCGGGCAGAGCGATCCTCGGTACCTTTGACGGAAATAAAATAACTCTTGAGGAGATTCACCGCTTTTCCAATGATCCCGTAAAGGTGGGCGGTACGTTCTACTGGGACGTGCTTCGTCTTTTCCACGAAATAAAGCAGGGTATACTCAAGGCAAAGGCTCACGGCGGCTTTGATTCCTTGGGTATTGATACGTGGGGCGTTGATTTCGGCTTCATTGACAAAGACGGCAGACTCCTTGAAAATCCCGTTCATTACCGTGATGAAAGAAACACGGGAATGATTGAAAGATCCGCTGAATTTATTGACAAAAAGAGGCTTTACGAGCTTACGGGAATTCAGTTTATGGATTTCAATACCTGCTTCCAGCTTCTGAGCGTAAAGCTCAACCGTCCTGAGCTTCTTGAAAGAGCACATAAGCTTCTTTTTATGCCCGATCTTCTTTCATATTTTCTTACGGGCAATATGTGTGCCGAATACTCCATTGCTACCACGTCACAGCTTGTTGATATAAACAAAAGACAGTGGAGTGAGGAGATATGTCAGGCATTCGGTATACCTATGTCCGTTCTTCCCGAAATCGTTGAAACGGGAAAGGTTCTCGGCACTCTCAGTCCCGAAATCTGTGAGGAGCTGGGTGTTCCTCCCGTCCCCGTAATATCCGTAGCAGGCCACGATACACAGTCTGCCGTTACCGCCGTTCCCAGCCTCCGGAAGGATTTTGCCTTTATTAGCTGCGGAACATGGTCGCTTTTCGGAACGGAGACCGATATGCCGATAGTAAACGAGGAATCCCTTGCTTTTAATATAACGAACGAGGGCGGATATAACTATACAACCGCTTTTCTTAAAAATATCTGCGGTCTCTGGCTTATTCAGGAAAGCAGGCGCCAATGGATCAGAGAGGGAAAGGAATATTCCTATGCAGAGCTTGAAAAATTAGCTCTTGAATGCGAGCCCTTTAAATGCTTTATAGACCCTGATGCTCCCGAATTTGCACCTATGGGTAATCTTCCTCAGAGAGTTAAAGATTACTGCAAAAAAACAGGTCAGTATGTGCCCGAAACAGTCGGTGAAATTATGCGTTGCATCTACGAAAGCCTTGCTCTTAAATACCGCTATACCTTTGACGGTATCAAGGAATGTACAGGCAAAGATTACGACAGAATTCAC
>JAZOOE010000017.1:0-11050 GCA_045654865.1 Acutalibacteraceae bacterium
ATATCAACTCCGATATGGAGCCCAACGACGTTCGTTCAATGTGTTGCAGACTTCGTCTTGATCTCAGAGAGCTCAGAAAGAAGTCCGGCGGCTTCTTTGGAAGCGGCGAAAGCACCGGCTCAGTAGGCGTTGTTACCATCAATATGCCCAGAATCGCATATCTTGCAAAGGATGAGGCTGATTTCTTTGCCCGTCTTGACAAGATGATGGATATTTCCGCACGTTCTCTCAAGGTTAAGAGAGAAATCATCACAAAGCTTCTTGACGAGGGACTTTATCCCTACACAAAGAGATATCTCGGCACCTTCAATAACCACTTCTCCACCATCGGTCTTGTCGGTATGAACGAGGTTGGTCTCAATGCAAAGTGGCTCGGCAAGGATATGACTCACGCAGAGACTCAGGAATTCTCACAGAAGGTTCTTAATCACATGAGAGAGCGTCTTTCCGACTATCAGGAGATGTACGGCGACCTTTACAACCTTGAGGCAACTCCCGCTGAGTCCACCTCCTACAGACTTGCAAAGCACGACAAGGCAAAGTATCCCGAAATTCTTACAGCACACGAGGGTGCAACTCCCTATTATACAAACTCCTCACATCTTCCCGTAGGCTACACAGAGGATATTTTCACAGCTCTTGATATGCAGGATGAGCTTCATACCCTTTATACTTCGGGTACCGTATTCCACGCATACCTCGGTGAAAAGCTTCCCGACTGGAAGGCAGCTGCAAGCCTCGTAAAGAAGATTGCCGAAAACTACAGACTTCCTTACTATTCAATTTCTCCCACCTACTCCGTATGTCAGGAGCACGGCTACCTTATCGGTGAGCAGTATAAGTGTCCTCTTTGCGGCAAGGAGACTGAGGTTTATTCAAGAATCACAGGCTACTATCGTCCCGTAAAGAACTGGAACGACGGTAAGAGTCAGGAGTTCAAGGACAGAAAGGTTTACGATATTGAAAAGTCTGTTCTTAAAAGAGACGGTGCTCCCGTTGAGGAGGCTGAACAGTGTGCCTGTGAAGCAACGGCAGCAGAGAAGGTTCTTCTTTTTACAACCGAAACCTGTCCTAACTGTAAGCTTGCTGTGCAGTGGCTTGAAAAAGCAGGCATAGCCTTTGAAAAGCTTCTTGTTTCCGAAAATCCCGATCTTGCAAAGGAGCTTGAGCTCAAGCAGGCTCCCACGCTGGTTGTTTATTCAGGTAACGAAGCCGTAAAGTATGCAGGCGTTGCCGCTGTAAAGAAGTATATAGACGAAGTAAAATAAACAAGAAAACGGCTTCGCCGAAGTCTTGGACGGCCGTTTTCGGATACTCCGTCTCCCATAAAGTAAAAAATCGGAGCTGTCGCTTGCGGCAGTTCCGTTTTTTTTTGAGAAAAATTGCAATATATGCGCTCTCAGGCGGGGGAGGTGAGCAGAATAAGGCGCAGAAATACGGAGGCTTTACGTTTTTTGCGAGGGGAGGACAGAGGAGATAAGACGGCAAAAGCCTCGTCAAAGTCACCACGATACAGACGTTTTTCGTTTTATCGGCTTTTTTTGCATCCCTGCCGATGAAAAACTTGAAAAAAATTTTTACTTGTTATATAATAGGTTAAATAATAATAAAAAAGGAGAAATTATTATGAAAAAAATAATTGCACTTGCTCTCGTGCTTGTTCTTTCTCTCGGTATTTTTGCAGCCTGCGGAAAGAATGAGACAAAAACACTGACTATTGCAATTCCCAACGACACCACCAATGAAGCAAGAGCCCTTCTTCTTCTTGAGGATATGGGGCTTATCAAGCTTAAGGAGGGTGCGGGAATCACCGCAACAATCCTTGATATTGAAGAAAATCCCCACAATATCGAATTCAAGGAGGTTGAGGCAGCTCAGATTCCCAACATTCTTCAGGACGTTGACTTTGCAGTTATCAACTCAAACTATGCTCTTGCAGCAGGTATCAATCCCGCTGAAACAGCTCTTCGTCAGGAGGGCTCAGCATCTGCTTACGGTAACATCGTAGCAGTTAAGGAGGGCAATGAGGAAAGCCCCAAGACAAAGGCTCTTCTTGCAGCTCTTCAGAGTCAGAAGGTTGCGGATTACATCAAGACCACGTACACGGGCTCAGTTGTTTCCACTGTTGAGGCTCCCGGAAACGGCTTCGATGACAGCGTTGATTATGCAGCTCTTGCCGGTCAGACCATTACTGTTGCGGCTTCTCCCGCTCCTCACTCCGAGATTCTTAAGATCGCAAAGGAGATTCTTGCAGAAAAGAATATCACTCTTGAGATCAAGGAATTCACAGACTACGTTCAGCCCAACAACGTTGTAGATTCAGGCGAGGTTGATGCTAACTACTTCCAGCATCTTCCCTATCTTGAGGACTTCAATGCACAGAACGGCACAAAGGTTGTTTCCGTTGGTGCTATCCACGTTGAGCCTCTCGGAATTTACGGCGGAAAGCAGACCTCACTTGACGTATTCTCAGCCGAATAATCATTATTGAAATTATCTCCGTCCCCCGAAAAAAAGGGGGACGGAAATGATGCTTTTGTCCTATGAAAGCTGCCTTACAGCAGGCGGTTTTCATAGGATAAAATCTTCATATCAACACCCACAGGGAGAGTCATTATGATAGAAATCAAGAATCTTACAAAAACGTTCCGCAGCGCGGACGGCGAGGTGTGTGCCCTCAAGGACGTGAATATCAATATTGAAACAGGTGATATTTACGGAATTATCGGTATGTCGGGAGCCGGAAAGAGCACTCTTGTACGCTGTATAAATATGCTTGAGCGTCCTACCAAGGGAACTGTTATGATTGACGGAACCGATATGTCAGCTCTGAGTCCCGCACAGCTGCGAGAAAAAAGAAGGGATATAACCATGATATTTCAGGGCTTTAATCTGCTTATGCAGAGAACCTGCCTTAAAAATATCTGCTTCCCTCTTGAGCTTGCAGGCGTAAAAAAGGCTGATGCCGTCAGAAGAGCAAGAGAGC
Organism: Acutalibacteraceae bacterium; assembly: GCA_045654865.1. GTDB lineage: Bacteria > Bacillota > Clostridia > Oscillospirales > Acutalibacteraceae > RUG806. Next base: position 2,987 of record JAZOOE010000017.1, read on the forward strand.
TTCTTGAGATTGTAGGTCTTCCGGATAAGGAGAATGCATATCCCGCACAGCTTTCGGGCGGACAGCAGCAGAGAATTGCAATTGCCCGCGCCCTTGCAACCGATCCAAAGGTGCTTTTGTGCGACGAGGCAACCAGTGCTCTTGATCCCAAGACGACACATTCCATTCTTGAGCTTATAAAGGACATCAACAGAAAACTGGGAATTACCGTTATCGTGATAACTCATCAGATGAGCGTTGTTGAGGAAATCTGCAACCGTGTCGCAATTCTTGATAACGGCGTTGTTGTAGAGGACGGTCTTGTTTCCGAAATCTTCTCAGCACCCAGATCCGATGCCGCAAGAAGACTCGTTTTCCCTGAGGGCTTCGATGAAAAGTCAATGGAGACTTACTCGGACGAGCCCAGAATCCGTGTGGTATTCAACGGCGCGCAGGCGGCGAAGACTCCTCTTATAGCCACAATGGCGGCAGAAAAGGGAATTTACGCCAATATTATGGCGGCTTCCACAAAGTCAATAGGTGACAAGGCTTACGGCAGCATGATACTCGGAATTTCCGGCGGTAAGGAAATGCTGAGTGAGGCGCTTGCTTATTTGTCCTCAATTGAAAATATTACAGCTGAGGAGGTAAAAAACGATGTATGACAGCATTTTTTCCGCTGAAGCCTGGAGCTTTGCGCTGGAAATTGTAAAATCGGAATTTCTTTTGGGTATATGGGAGACCTTTTACGTAACAGTTGTTTCAACCGCTATTGCCATAATTATCGGTCTGCCTCTCGGCGTTCTTCTGGTTGTAGGCGATAAGGGCGGTATTATGCCTATGCCCAAGGTCTTTATGAGCACGCTTAACATAATAATAAATCTTCTGCGCTCAGTTCCCTTTCTTATCCTTATGATAATGGCGTTTCCTCTTGCCCGTCTTATCGTAGGCACAACCATCGGTACTGTGGCATCCATAGTTCCTCTGGTTATTGCTGCATTCCCCTTTGTTGCCCGTCTTGTTGAGGGCTCTCTCAGAGAGGTTAATCCCAATATTATAGAGGCGGCTCAGAGTATGGGAGCTTCTCCCTTTGATATAATAAGAAAGGTAATGATTCCCGAAAGCATCCCCTCTCTCATTTCCAATTTCACAATTGCCATAACTACTATTTTAGGATATTCCGCAATGAGCGGTATCATCGGCGGCGGAGGTTTGGGTAAAATCGCCATCAATTACGGCTATTACCGCTACAAATACGTTGTAATGCTTCTTGCCGTTGTGCTTCTTGTGGTTATGGTCCAGATTTTCCAGAGTGTGGGAACAAAGCTTTCGGTGAAGCTTGATAAGAGACTCAAAAACAAATGAAGCTTATAGATTTTCACACACATATATATCCCGATGCCATTGCCGAAAAGGCAACGCAGAGCATAGTCGATTTTTATTCGGTGCCTGCAAAGAACGTGGGCACTGCGGATGAGCTTCTGAGGGTATCCGCTCAGGCGGGAATAGAGCTGAACGTGGTGCTTCCCGTTGCGGTAAAACCCTCCGTTGTGACTCATATAAACGATTTCGCTCTTTCCGCTCAGCAGAGGCACGAGAAATTTTACTGCTTCGGCACCATTCACGCAGGAATGGAGAATATTGCAGAGGAGACCGAGCGTATCCTCAATATGGGACTTCACGGAATAAAGCTCCATCCCGACACACAGCTTTTCAATATTGACGATGAAAGAATGTTTCCCGTATATGAAATGATAGCGGGAAAAATTCCTCTTATGGTGCATACGGGTGACTACCGTTACCCCTATTCTCATCCTGAGAGACTGCGCCGTGTAATGGAAATGTTTCCCTCGCTTATTACAATAGGTGCTCATTTCGGCGGCTGGTCCGTGCCCGAGGAGGGTATAAAATATCTTGCCGATATGGAAAACTGCTTCGTTGATATTTCAAGCACCTTCTATAACGTTCCCGTCACAAGAGGCGCTCAATTCATTTCGCATTTCGGAGAGGACAGAGTGCTTTTCGCAAGTGACTTCCCCCTTGGAGATCCGATGGTGGAAAAAGAAAACCTTATGAAAATGGATATATCCGATACAGCAAGAGAAAAAATTGCATACAAAAACGCCGAGAGGCTTTTAGGCTTTACGGTTTAAGGAGAGAAAATTATGTCAAAATGGGATAAGGATTATCTTGAGCTTTGTAAAAGAATACTCACCGAGGGTGTGAGAGTTGAAAACAGAACGGGTATTGATACAATAAAGGTGCCCTCACACCATTTTCATTTTGATCTTTCCGAGGAATTCCCCGTGCTCACCACAAAGCAGCTTTTTATCCGTCAGGCTGTGCTTGAAATGCTCTGGTTTTATCAGGCTCAATCCAATGACGTTCGCTGGCTTCAGGAAAGAGACGTTCATATCTGGGATGAATGGGAGATAGATTCCGAGGGCTTCTGGAACGCAACTCAGATGGTGCCCGACGAAAACGGAAGGCTTGTAAAGAAAGAGATCAGAAAGGAATTCGGCAAGGAGTGGGCGCATACCATCGGTACCGCATACGGCTGGATCATCAGAAAATTCGGTCTCACAGAGAAGCTCATAGACACAATAAAGAATAATCCCCGTGACAGAAGAATGATTATGTCACTTCTTCAGAACGATTACCTTGATACGGCGGTGCTTCCCTCCTGCGTATGGAGCAGTGAGTGGGACGTGACTGACGGAAGGCTCAATGCATGGGTGCATCAGAGAAGCTGTGACGTGCCCCTCGGACTGCCCTTTAACGTCACTCAGTATGCAGTGCTTCAGATGATGCTGTGCCACGTTACGGGACTTCGCCCCGGCACTCTTGACTGGAGCATCAAGGATGCGCACATTTACGTTAATCAGATAGACGGAATCAAGGAGCAGATAAAGCGCTTTGAGGAAAACGGCTCCTATCCCGCACCCAAGCTCTGGCTCAATCCCGAGGTAACTGATTTCTTCAGCTTTGACAACTCAAGGGATATTAAGGATATAAAATTGATCGATTATCAGCACATGGGAAAAATATCGTTCCCTATTGCTCAGTAAAGAGGAAAAATATGACAGTTTCAATGATAGTTGCCCGTGGCAAAAACAACGAAATAGGAAAGGACAACGACCTTTTATGGCATTTGTCCGCAGATCTTAAGTTCTTCAAGGCCACTACAATGGGTAAAAGCATAATTATGGGAAGAAAGACATTTCAGTCTCTTCCCAAAGCCCTTCCCGGAAGAAAAAATATCGTTATCTCATCCGATAAGAATTTTGAGGCTCCCGGTGCCGTGGTGGTGACAAGCCCTGAGGCGGCATTGGCTGAGAGTGAGACCGAGGAGGTTTTCATTATCGGCGGCGCAAGCATCTATAAGGCATTTTTCCCTTTGGCGGATAAGCTTTATATCACGGAGGTGGATTTTTCTGCTCCCGATGCGGACGTTTATTTTCCCGAGGCAGATCTCAGTCTCCTGAAACAGGAAATTCTCGGTGAGGGCGAAGAGAACGGACTTAAATACAAGCATATTCTTTATGTCAGGGCATAAAGTTAATTCGGATTAAGAATATCGGAGGATGCCTTGAGTCTTGCTCTGCTTCACTCTACTTAGAAGCGCAGGGGAGGATGTCCCTCCCGTAACGGGAGCGTGCGAAGCACTCATAATGCTTATCGCAGATTCCGAAATTCCTAATTCTTAATTCTTAATTCTTAAAAATGCATCTACACTTTATCTGAGGTACCAATCACATGAACTTCTTAAAATCCTTTATCGGCGACAAGGCTTTCTATAAAATGGCTTTCACCGTTGCAGTGCCTATGATGCTGCAGAATTTTATCACAAATCTTGTAAATATGCTTGATAACCTGCTGGTCGGCTCTGTCGGAACGGAGCAGATGACGGGTGTGTCGGTTGTAAATCAGCTGATATTTATATTTAATCTTGCAATATTCGGTGCCATAAGCGGTGTCGGTATTTTTACCGCACAGTTTTACGGCAAGAAGGATAACGACGGAATCAGGCATACGTTAAGATATAAAATATATATATGTCTGGCACTGTTTCTTGCAGGACTGGGTATTTTCCTCCTTTTCGGTGAAAATCTCATATCTCTTTTCCTCCACGAAAACGGAGACGGAGTAGATATTGCCGCAACCATGGAATACGCGAAGCAGTATCTGGGTATTATCCTTATAGGACTTCTTCCCTTTGCTGTTGCACACGCCTTTGCAGGTACCCTCAGAGAGACGGGCGACACCCTTACCCCTATGATTACGGGACTTATTGCAGTTGTTGTGAACTGCGTTTTCAACTATCTTCTTATTTTCGATAAAATCGGACTTCATGCGCTTGCAGGCGTCAGGGGTGCGGCTGTCGCAACGGTGCTTTCCCGTTACGTGGAGCTTATAATCCTTGTCGTATATGCCGTGCACAAGAGAAAAACGAAATTCCCCTACGTCAGATATCTTTTTGACAGCCTTAAAATTCCCGCTGAGCTTACTGTTTCCGTTACAAAGAAGGCTCTTCCCATATTCTTCAACGAGGTTTTATGGTCTACGGGTATGTCACTTCTCTCCGTGGCGTATTCTCTCCACGGGCCTATGGTCGTGGCGGGCTACTCTATTGCAAGCACCACAAACAATCTGTTTATAATTGCATTTTTGTCAATGGGCTCCTCTATCGGAATTATTGCGGGCAGAATGCTTGGTGCGGGAAATCACCGTGATGCAATTGATGCGGTAAAGAAACTTACGGCGTTCTCTTTTGTTCTGAGTCTTGTAATGGGTGTTCTTCTTTTTACCGTCGGCTCCGCGATACCTTCCTTTTATGCCGAAACAGACGATGCGGCAAAGGAGCTTGCAGTATACTTCATAAGAGTGTTCTCCTGTGCTATGTGGATCGATTCCATTGCAAACGCGGCATATTTCACTTTGCGCTCAGGCGGAAAAACCTTTATCACATTTGTTTTCGATGCGGGTATTCAATGGCTCGTATTGGTGCCTGCCGCATTCATTCTTTATTTTGCCGGCCTTACAATTTATTGGGTATTCCCCATAGTTCAGGCGCTTATGCTTGTGAAGGCGGTATTGGGACTTATTCTTGTATGTAAAAAGGTATGGGTTAAAACCCTGATATAATTTGATATAAAGGAGATAAAAACAATGCTTATTCCCGAATTTTCAGAAAACAAAGAAAAATCAATGCTTCTGTATTTTGCCGCTGATGGGGCAAACGTCACACAGATGTATGACGAGCTGGAGAAAACCTACGTATGCTTTGAAAAAATGAATGAAACCGTCAGAGACGGAAAAAAATATATCGTGCTTGAAATTGCAGACGAAGAAGAATAAAAAAAGCTCCCCCTTATTCGAGAAAAATCAGGGGGAGCTATAATTTAATCGAAACAGCCGGAAATATGTTCAATTAAGCAGGGAGTGAGGAAAATGACAGATCTTCATACGCATTCGGTTTTTTCAGACGGAACAGCCCGTCCCGAGGAGCTTGCCGCCGCCGCAATTGAAAATAACGCGGTTATTGCTCTTACGGACCACAATACGGTTAAGGGGCTCCCTCACTTTTTCAAGGGATGTCAGGAGAACGAAAGACTTATCGGAGGAATTGAGTTTTCCACGTCGCTGAGCGGCTTGTCTTTTCACATCGTCGGACTTTTTGTTGACAGAAAATATTATGACGCGGCAGAAGAAAAGGCATCGGCATATCTTGAAAAAAAGGAGATGAGTAACCGTCTTCTTACTGAGAATCTGAAAAACGGCGGCTTTGATATTGACCTTGAACAGCTCAGAGCCCTTTGTCCCGACGGAAATATAAATCGTTCCGTATTTGCTCAGCTGCTTGTGAATAAAGGCTATGTCCCAAGCGTTGAAGCTGCAATAAAAGGAATCCTCTCAAAGGAAAGAGGCTTCTTTATTCCTCCTGAAAAGCCGGACAGTCGTGATATTATCAGCTTTTTAAGAGAGATAAGGGCAGTTCCGGTGCTTGCACATCCTATGTGCCGACATACCGAGGAGGAGCTGTTGACAAGTCTGCCGATTATGAAGAGGGCAGGACTTGCGGCTATGGAAACGGCTCATTCGGAGTATTCGGGGCTTCAGGGTGAGCGTGCCGTGTGCTTACAGGAAAGATTCGGCTTGCTTCCCTCGGGCGGCAGTGATTACCACGGAGCAAGAAAGCCCGACGTCAGCCTTTTTTCGGGAAAAGGCTCACTTTTTGTTCCTGATGAATATTTCATCGGACTGAAAAAATTTAATGACCTGCAAAGAAAGGAAATGATTTGATGATATATACATGTTCAGATTTACACGGTTATCCGCTTGATGCTTTTTTGAAAATGCTTGAAAAAATTAATTTTTCCCAGGACGATCACTTATACATTCTCGGAGACGTGGTTGATCGCGGGGAACACGCCGCTGAGCTTATTCAGTGGATAATGAAGCAGAAAAACGTTACCCTGCTCAAGGGAAACCATGAGCTGATGATGCTCAGCTGCGGATTTTTATTTAAGGAGATCACGGATGAGAGCATAGACAGCATAACCGACAGCGATATTGAGTGCTACGGCAACTGGATGGCAAACGGCGGAAGCACAACCCTTGCCGCTATGAAAAAGCTCAGCGGCCCTCAGCGTACCGAGATTGTGGAATTTATAAAAAAATGCCCTCTTTACGAGGACATTACGGTAGGCGGAAAGCGATTTGTTCTGACGCACAGCGGTCCGGGTAATTTCAGGGAGGACAGAAATTTGATAAGTTATCTGCCCCGTGAGCTTGTCTGGACACGTCCGTCACTTGACACTAAGTTCTATTCAGACGGAACAATGTGCATATTCGGACACACTCCCACCCTTTATTACGGCTCGGCATACACCGATAAGGCAATTTTTACCGAGACGTGGATAAACGTGGACGTGGGTGCCGGCTACGGACATACTCCCATGATATTGAGACTTGATGATCTCAAGCCCTTTTATTTCTGAGTCTGAATCTTGCAATCGGTTTTTTCCGTTAATATAAGCTCATCAAAGGCGGGTACGTTTATGTATCCGCTTTTCGGATTTTTAATGCTGATAACGGGGGACAAAAGGCGGGCCTCAACCTCTGATTTTTCAAATGCAAGGTCGGCTCCCTCCATTGTGCAGTTGATAAGCCTCAGCCCCTCACAATAGCATAAGGGCTGTGTGCCGGATATCGTGCAGTTTTCAAAGGTTATGTTCTTTGCATACCATGCAAGATATTCGCCGTTTACTACGGAGTTTTTCACCGTAACGTTCTCGGCGTGCCAGAAGGCGTCCTTAGTATCAAAGCGGCAATCGGTAAACGTACAGTTTTTTACGTACTGAAAGGAATATTTGCCCTTGAGAGTCACGCGGGAAAAATCAAGCTCTGAGGCTCTGAGCATAAAATATTCACCCTCGGCAGAGCAGTCTGTCATTCTGATACCGCGGGAAAACCAGCCGAATTCGGGGGATACTATATCAGTATCCGTCATTTCGATCTCACTGCATTCTCTGAGAGCCTTTATGCCGTGCAGACGGCTGTTTTTTACGGTAATGTTGTTGCTGTACCATAAGGCGGCTCTGCAAAGGTCTGTCATTTCGCAATGAGAAATTTCAAGAACGTCAGTATGCCAGAAAGGATATCTCAGATTAAAAAAACAGCTCTGAGCGGTCACGTTGCGGCTTTCCTTGAAGGCGCTTTCGCCGTCTGCGGGACCGTCAAAGCGACAGGAAACTGCCTTGACACTGTCACTGCCGTATAATGCTCTTTCCTCGTCAAAGACCTTGTTTTCGATAATTGTCATATTTATTTCTCTCCGTTAAAAAATCTTACGATAGTATAGCATATAAAAAAATAAAAATCTATGTAATTTCTGTTAAAAGTCCCGCGGATGAAAAAAAGGGGAGACGGCAGATTGATTTTCTGCCTGTCTCCGCAGCTTATTGCTTTTTTTAGTCAAATGAAACGGATACAGCCCATTCGCGGAAGAGGGGAAGTGCCTCTTCAAAATCTGCCTCCTTTGCGGTAAAGCTTATGCACCAGAATGCAAGTCGGAGGCCAAGC
>JAZOOE010000018.1:0-4587 GCA_045654865.1 Acutalibacteraceae bacterium
CCTTGCTCGCTTTCAGAGTGCGGGAGATACAGAGACAGCGGCCATACTCAAGGAATGCTATCCCGGCTCCTTCGGTGAATACGTAGGAATCATAGGCGCGGGAATGATAGGATCGCTCGTTATAGAAATGCTGTCCGCATATAAGCTCAGAATCAAGGTGTTCGATCCGTTTTTAAGCGATGAAAAAGCAGAGTCTCTCGGAGTTGAAAAATGCTCTCTTGAGGAGCTGTTTGCTACCTGCTTTGTAATTTCAAATCACCTTGCAAACAACGAGCAAACCAAGGGAATGCTGAAAAAGGAGCATTTTGCCCTTATGAGAAAATATGCAACGTTTCTTAACACGGGCAGAGGTGCTCAGGTGGTTGAAAAGGATCTTTGCGAGATTCTTTCCAAAAGAAACGATCTTACTGCAATTCTCGACGTAACACAGCCGGAGCCGCCCGAAAAGGGACATCCCTTTTATTCTCTTGAAAATTGTATTCTCACTCCCCATATTGCGGGAAGCTACGGTGACGAGGTCAAAAGAATGGGCGAATATATGCTCTGTGAATATAACAAATATATTTCGGGAGAAGACTCTCCCTACGAGGTTACTCTTCAGATGCTGGAAACTATGGCATAAAGGAGACGATGCTATGAAAAACATATTTTTCACCGCAGAAAAGCTGAATTTTATAAGAGAATGCTCAGACGAAAGATGTAAAACACTTCTGAAAAAGGCACTCGATACGGCCGCCAAGGCATTGGAGCTTGAGCCCGTTGATGAAGCAAGCGTTCAGGTTGACGGTGAGGGCTATGCCATACAGCACGAAAACTACGGCAATGCAGCGGGACCTTTCACAGGCAATATGCCGTACCTGTGCTTCGCCTACGAATACACTAAAGACGAAAAATATTTTCTGAAGGCAAAGGAGCTGATGCTGAAATATTGCTCCTATTCAAGGTGGCACGGAAAGGGCTCAATCGGTAAGGGTGAGCTTATTACGGGGCATTTTCTTACGGGTATGAGCTATGGCTGGGCAACCTTTGCCGACAAATTCACTGAAGAGGAAAAAGAATTTTTATCGGAAAGAATATATACGCTTGGCATCCGCGCACAGCTTGATGACTGGGTTCTCCCCGAAACAAAAATACACTGCTTTGACACAATGGGACATAACTGGTGGCCTGTATGTGTATCCTCGGCAGCGCTTGCGGCAATTACAATGAGTGCGCATCTTCCCGACGGAAGAGATCTTGCCGACAAGGCGGCAGACGGTCTTCGCCAATGGTTCGAATACAAGGGAAATCCCATAAATATGAAGCCCGCAACTCTTGATAACGGAGCATTTTACGAAAGCGTGGTTTACTATAATTATGCACTCTTCGAATATCTGAGATTTGCCGAAGCTTACCTTGCCGTAATGGGAAAGCCTCCGTTTGATGACGATGAAATAATAAAAAAATCGGCTCAATTTTTTGTAAATACGTTTTACCCCTCATCTGACAACGATTACATTGTCGACTTCGGAGACTGCGACGGAATTCTATTCTGCTCCGCCGTTCCTTTACTGCTTGCGAGAGCTCCCGAAACGGGAATTCTTCGCTTTTATGTGAATCGTCGTACTCATTCCGAAAATTCGGATATAATCACAAGACTCATCAACTTCAGAGAGATGTATCTTCTTCCCGAGGAAGAGCCGGCTTCCCTTTCGGTGTGTTACAAAAATATAGGATGGGCAATATTCAGAGACTCTTATGATGAGAATGCGGCTATGCTCGCGGTAAAATGCGGAGACAGCTGGAATCACGCTCATTGCGATGCGGCTCACTTCAGTTTTTACAATAACGGCAGACCGGAAATCTTTGACTCGTTGCGCTGTCCATACGGAAACGACATCTACAGAGAATTTTTCGTTCAATCAAAAGCTCATAACGTGGTTTTATTTAACGGCGAGGGACAATGCCCCGACGACCACCATCATCACACACGCCCTAAGGGCGAGCTTTATAATTTTGTTGATCGGGGTGACTTCCGATACGTATGTGCTGATGCATCGGGACCGATGGGCAGACATCTCAGAAAGCATCTCAGACACTTTATATGGCTTAAGGATATTATTCTGATATATGATGATTTATGGGCTTATGAGGCAGGTGAAGCAAATTTTCTGCTTCACGCACAGGACAACAATTCCTTCGTAATGCTCACTCCGTCAGAAATAAGAACCGAAAAGGGCTATTTCGGAAACGAGATCAAAGAAATGAGCTTTCTTTCATATAACAGAAAAACAGACGGTGACGGCAGAGTACAATTTTTAAGTGCGATTTGCCTGAATCCTTCAATAACACCTGACTTTCAGGAAATCTCAGACGGATATATGGTAACGTACGCAGACACAAGGGTATATTTCAACATACTCGCCGATAACCGCGTAATGCACCGCAATTGCTTCAACACCTTTGACGGTATCACGACGGACGCTATGGTGCTTATTGACCGCAAAGGCAGCTATTCCGTTGTCAATGCATCCATAGTCAGAAAAAACAACAAAAGTATTCTTGATACGTTTGCAAGAATTACGGATAAAATCAACTGATAACAGGAGAAAATTATGGACATCAGAACACTTAAAAGCTCTCTTGCGGAGATCTATAAATACAGAACCGAGCTTCACGCTCACACCTCCCCTGCAAGCTCCTGCTCGGAGGTATCCCCCGAAGAAACAGTAGCCGTGTATCATAGTCTGGGCTATGACGCCGTAACTATAGCAAATCACTTTTCCTATGAATATCAGAACAGCACAAAGCAGCAGGTCATTGACAGATTCTTCGCCGATCTTGAAAATGCACAGAAAAAGGGCAAGGAGCTGGGAATCAAGGTAATTCCTGCCGCAGAAATAAGATTCACGGAAAATGATAACGATTATCTCATTTACGGCATCACAAGAAAAATGATGGAAGAAATTTATGAGCTTCTCCCCTACGGCGTTGATAATTTCCGACGCGTTTATTCTATGCCCGACAGCGTATTTCTTCAGGCTCATCCCTTCAGAGAGGGTATGGTGCTTGCCGATCCTGCAATTCTTGACGGCATAGAGGTATTCAACCTGCACCCCAATCACAATTCAAAAATAGGCCTTGCCGCCGTATATGCAAACGAGCAGAAATTCCCCATCATCACGGCCGGCTCCGATTTCCATCACGCAAACAGAAAGCACGAGGGAGTCAGCGCAATACTTACAAAAAGCCTGCCTGAAAAATCCTTTGATATTGCCCAAATTCTTAAAAGCGGCGATTACCTTCTTGAGGCAGGCAGAAAGAACATCATAATTCCGTAACGGGAGGCTTGCTTTATGGCACTTATTATTGATAACGGAGCTCTTGAAAAAATCATTCCCGAAAAAATCAAAGAGTATCTCAAATGCGAAATACGGAGCATAAAATTTATCGGCGGAGGCTCCAACGGAAAAGCATTCAAATGCCTGCTGAACGATAAGTCTATTGTAGTAAAGGCATTCCGTATTGAAGGTATGATGGAAAATGAATCCGCACAGCTTCAGGAGATAACCGCAAGAACAAAAGTTAAAATGCCTGCGGTGCTGTTCACTTATTCGGATAACAGCGTAGCTCTTATGGCAATGGAATATATAGAGGGTAAAAACGTTCTCTCTCCCTCATTTCTTTTTAAGTCAAAAAAGAAAAAACAGGCATTTGCAAAAGAGGTTATTGCCGCGCTTTCTGAAATTCACTCGGTAAAAGGCGAAAAATTCGGCTCCTTGCTTGAGCCTGCCTATGACAGCTGGATCCTATATTATGAAAATGAACACATTATTCCGAAAATGGCGGGACTGAAAAAGCTGTGTGAGAAAGGAAAATACCCTAAAAAAAGCTATCAGCTTCTTGAAAAAGCCGCAGAGCTTTACCACCGGACGGCACGTGAGCCGGACTCTCCCGTGCTGATTCACGGAGACATAAACATTATGAACATAATGGCTGATCCGAAAACCTTAAAGCTTAACGGCTTTATTGATCCTGCGTGCTATATCTATGCTGACCGCGAATATGACCTTTTTCAGCTTATGAATATGTGGGGCAACTGCTTTTATCTTTATGAAACCTACAAAAAGACTCATCCCCTTACAGAGAATGCAGATTTCAGAATCGCCTTCTATGCCGCATTGAACGAAGCATCATGCAGACTTTCGGGCGGTCTTATTATGCCTTTATGGGAAGTGCTTTGCAACAGAAGACTCAGAAAGGAAATGAAAAAATATCGGTAATATAAACGGGGGGAAACAAAAAAATGCTGTTTCCCCTTGAATCCCCAACGACTTTATTGTATAATGATAAAAATTGATCTGCGGGTGTGGTGGAATTGGCAGACACGCAAGATTTAGGTTCTTGTGCCCAAAGCATGCAGGTTCGACCCCTGTCACCCGCACCAGAAGGACGGGCTCTTGATTTCAAGAGTCCGTCCTTTTTTATCAGCTTATTTTACCCCGTAAAGGAGCCAGATGTAGATATAAGCGGTAATAATTGCCGCAAGGGTAAAGGGAATGCCGATTTTGAAGAAATCCTTATTCTTTACCTCATAGCCCTCTTTTC
>JAZOOE010000019.1:0-9523 GCA_045654865.1 Acutalibacteraceae bacterium
ATTGAAAGGGCAGTGCCAAAGGGAACAGAAAAGCAGGTTTCGGATAAGGTATTTGCAGTTTTCAAAGAGCATTATGCTGAGCACAGTAATGACAATACAAGGCCGTACGTTGGTATCAACAAGCTGATTCAGACATTAAAAGCTTATGAAATAAAAACTGCGGTAGTTTCAAATAAGGCAGATTTCGCCGTGCAGAATTTGACTGAACTCTATTTCAAAGGGAATTTTGATTTTGTTCTCGGTGAAAAAGATGGAATAAGAAAAAAACCTGATCCCGATATGGTTATTGAAGCAATGAAATTTCTGAAGGTATCGCCTGAGGATTGTGTTTATGTCGGGGATTCAGAGGTTGATATTCAGACTGCTCTTAATTCAGGCGTTGCTTCAGTAATTGTAAATTGGGGATTTCGTGATAATGACTTTTTATTGAAAAGCGGTGCTGAAATAACAGTAAGCACAGTAGAAGAATTGCTGAAATTTCTTATATAAAAATGACAACAGCCGAGAATCGTTGATCAGCTCGGCTGTTGTTTTTTTGTCAAATTTTATATGTGACAGGCTTTCTGTCAATGAAATACGTAAGAGAATCAAAGCCCAAATTTTTTAATATATTGATGCCGTTTTCAAGACCGTCTGCTATGGCTTCAGGTGTGTGTGAATCACTTCCGACTGTAATATTTTTCCCTCCGAGGGATTTGTAAAGCTTCAGAATATCTATGTCGGGCATTAAATATCCTGCATTTAATCCGGATGTGTTGACCTCAAGACATTTGTTTTTGTTTATGATTCTGATGAGTATATCGTTTATCTGATGAAAGAATTTGCTGATATCCACAGGCTTGTTGTATTTGTAAAAAATATATCTCAGAACAACGGTCAGGTGCGACAGAATATCAAAATCCTGAGTATCGATCATTTCTGACATATCCACAAAATATTGCTCAATATATTTATTTGTTATATCATAGCTGAAATCGCTGAAATCAATTAAAGAAAATGGCATATCCAGATTCTCTGTTCTGACGGCGTGGACGGACCCGAGCACAACGTCCCAAGGCTGTGAGGCGATTGTTTTGTTTGCGAACCCGGGGTTAAAAATTGCTTCTCCGATTTCAATTCCGCAGGAAATAATAAGCTTATCTTTATATAATGATTGATATTTTTTTGCTACCTTGAAGGAGTATGCTAAATTGTCTGACATTGATTTGTTATTTGCATATTCACAATCGCAGTGGTCAGTAACAGCAAAACCTAAGAGGTTTTTACTGATAGCAGATCTGCATAACTCTTCTATGCTGCCGATGCCGTCATGTGGAAAACAGGTATGAGAATGAGAATTAAATATTTGCATAATATTTTCTCCAAAAAAAGATCTTACATTTCAATTATATTACAATTTAAATAATAATCAATAAATAAATCTCAGGGCACTTTAATTTTTTAATACGATGTGATATTATGTAATAAAACAGTTAAGGAGAATTATATGAATTCTTTTGAAATACTTGTGTCAGAGTTAAAAAATCGTAATATGAAGGTTTGTGCTGCCGAATCCTGTACGGGAGGGCTTTTTGCATCGGGGATAATTTCCGTAGCAGATGCATCAAAGGTTATTGGAGCGTCGTTTGTTACCTATTCCGATCAAGCTAAGATTTCTGTTCTTAACGTAAAGAAAGAAACTATTGATGAATTTGGTGTTGTAAGCGAAAACGTAGCTATTGAAATGGCTCTCGGCGCAATGGAAGCGGCACAGGCGCAAGCTGCAGTAGGAATAACAGGATATGCGGGACCGGCTGCTGATGAGAATGATACTGATGTAGGCAAGGTGTGCTTCGGCTTCTGTGTCAACGGTAAAACGCTTACTGCAACAAAAAAATTCGGTGACATCGGAAGAAACGTTGTAAGGGAACTATCATCCGTTTACAGCGCAGACACTCTTATTAAGCTTATAAGAGCATACGGTGATAAAAAATGAAAAGGGTAAGATTATCTAACATACAGATAATTGCCATCGGTTTTGTACTGATTGCATTGGTAGGCACAATTGTGCTGATGCTGCCCGTGTCGTCAAAAACGGGGGAATGGACACAGCCTATGACAGCTTTATTTACTGCGGTCTCTGCCTCTTGTGTTACAGGACTCGTTCTTGTTGATACGGCAACTCATTGGTCTTTATTCGGTCAGAGTGTTATTCTTGTGCTGATACAACTCGGCGGATTAGGCTTTATGTCTGTGGCAACGTTTTTTCTGTCGTTTACAAAAAAACGAATAGATCTGCGTAAAAGAAGTCTAATGGCAGAAAGCATTAATACATCGCATATTGCAGGATTAAAAAAAATTACACGGAAGATAATTTGCGGAACACTTTTATTCGAAACTCTGGGAGCGGTATTGTTATCTGTTCAGTTTGTAAAGGATTTCGGGTGGGGGAAAGGTATCCGTTACGGTATATTTCATTCTGTTTCTGCTTTTTGCAATGCGGGATTTGATCTTTTGGGTGAAGGGGAGGAATTTTCCTCACTGATCAATTACTCTGGGAATGTGCTTGTTAATTTTACTGTTATAGGCTTAATAACAGTAGGCGGAATCGGATTTCTTGTTTGGGATGATTTGCTCAGAAATAAATTTAACTTCAGGAGATATCAGCTTCACACAAAGCTCGTTTTAGTTGTCAGTTTTATTCTTACTTTTGGCGGTGCTTTGATCTTTTTTGTTCTTGAATATAGTCAATCTCTCGCGGGGCTGTCTCTATTGGAAAAAATTTTAGCTTCAATATTTTCATCTGTTACATGCAGAACAGCAGGCTTTAATACTGTCGATTTTTCGTTGCTTTCAAGGGGTTCAGTTCTTGTTATGTGTTTTCTTATGTTTGTAGGCGGTTCCTCCGGTTCTACTGCAGGTGGTGTCAAAACCACGACAATCGCTGTTATATTTTCTTATCTCTATGCAAGCCTTCGAGGTGTTTCGAAGCCTGTGATTTTCGGACGATCTGTTGACGAAGCAACACACAGAAAGGCAATAACGGTTTGTGTTTTTAATCTTACTTTGATTTTTGCGGCTGTCACGCTTATCTGCAGTATTGACAAACTTCCTCTTGAGGATGTTTGTTTTGAAATTTTTTCCGCAATGAGCACTGTCGGTATGACAACGGGAATTACCAGAAATTTATCGGTAGTTTCTCAAATTATAATAATTATTCTGATGTATATCGGCAGGGTAGGAAGCATCGGTTTTGCACTTGCTATTCTTGAGAAAAGAGCACAGCCTGAGGTTGCTTATCCTGTTGAAGCCATAACAGTCGGTTAAAGGAGTTATTATGAGATCAATTTTGATAATAGGAATGAGTACGTTTGGTCAGCATCTGTTAAAGGAGCTTAATAATAAAAGCTGTGATGTTTTTATAGCAGATATTAATGAAGAGGTGATTACCTCCAATCTTTCTTATGCCGTAACTGCAAAAATAGCGGATTGTACAAATGAACAGGTATTAAAAACATTCGGTGTCGATGAGTTTGATTGTTGCTTTGTATGTCTCGGCGGTCATTTTACCGAGGCTCTTGAAATCAGCTCTTTGCTCAAGGAGCTTGGTGCCAAAAGAGTAATCAGTGAAGTAAACCGTGATATTGAAAAGAAGTTCCTTCTCAGAAATGGAGCAGACGAGGTCGTTTATCCCGAAGAGGATATGGCTATTCGTGTTGCTGCCGAGGAAAGCAGTGATTCCGTTTTTGATTTTTTCGCGCTTTCTGACGGGTACTCAATTTATGAAATAGCAGTTCCCCGTGAGTGGTTGAATAAATCCTTGAGGGAGCTTCGTGTCCGCGAAAAATACAATATAAATATAATCGCAATAAAGAAAAAAGGTCATATTATTCCCGTTCTTTCTCCTGATGCTGTATTCTCGGCCGATGAACATATTATTGTTATGTGTCATCAAAAGGATATAAAAGGGTTGATCAGATGAGAAAATAAGGAAAAATAAGGTTATGCATAAGTAAATAAAAAAGGGGTGCAGAGAACAATCTGCGCTCCTTTTTGTTGCTTTAGCTTATTTTGACTATTGACGATTTCAGATTAGTTTTTTTGTGAAAGTATAATTTGTTTGCTGTTGGCAGGGCTTCAAATATCAACGGCGTGTTATTAGCGGATATTGCTTTGTTGTATATCTGTTCAAAAAAAGGGCTGTAAAAAACGAAAGTTTTTTACAGCCGTTCTGTTGAATTACTTTGAATTTCTTTTTTCTAATTCATTGAGTATTCTCTGATATTCGTTTTCGTCGATCTTGTATTTTTTGAAGGTTATATAGTAGCCTATACCCATAAATACAATGGGAAGAACAACCATAACGGCACGAAGAGCGAATGTCATCCAGTCGGAAGCCTCTGAAAGAACGCCGCTGATATAATCAGCCTTGTATTCAACGGTCCATAAATCAGGATTTGAAATTGCAGCGTTTTCTGCTTCGGAAATTTTATTTGTTATGTCGGTAAGTCCTACGGCGAGGTAAACTACCATAATTATAACCTGCTGAAGTGAGCTTGAAAGCTTTGACATAAAGGGACGAACGGAGAAGATAAGAGCTTCGTTTCGTTCACCTGTCATAAGTTCGTTATATTCTATGGTATTTGCAAGGAAGATTGCGGCAATAAGATAGAACAAAGCATGACCGATGCCGATGAAAAGAGCTTCTGCACAGAGGAGATAGAATGCAACAGACTTATTTGCCATAAAGGTCTCTGAGAGCATCAGTGCAAGATATCCCACAATTACAAGGGCGAAGGACATTTTGATGATCTGGTTTCTTGTGAATTTCTTTGTGAGCATAGGATAAATCACAAAGGTAAGTCCGGAGGCTGCTCCGTATGCTATTACAAATAAGGTTGTATTTGTTCCCTCATAACCGTATGAGAGATAAATATAGTTTGTTCCGAATGCGGTAAGAAGAGCACTGCTTAAACTGGCGAATAACAGAATCAGTGAGGTCCAGAGAACCTGCTTGTTATTGAAGATGATCTTGATCATTTTCTTGAAACCTATTTTTTCGCTGTTCTCGGTTGCGGGTAAGGGCTTTTCCTTGACGCCTCCGCAAACAAAGGCCTGACAGCCGATAAAAGTAAGTCCGATTACAATGGCGATAACTCTGTAGCCTGTAACCGCGCTGTTTCCGATGGCGAGGGAGCCTACCGTGAGAACGGGGATAAGTCCGTTTGCAAGAATTGTTCCGAGACCTGCGAAAAGATTTGCAAGGGACGTTATAACATCTCTTTGTCTGGGCTCACTTGTAAGAGAAGGAAGCATAGACCAATAGCCGATATCATTCATGGTATACGTCATATCCCAGAGAAGGTAAAGGAATGCAAATGCAATAACGAAGGCCGTACCCTTAAGAGGTAATGTGTAAATCAGAATAAGCACAATTGCATTAGTTAATGCACCGATCATAATCCATGGCTTGAATTTTCCGAATTTTGTGCGAGTGTTTTCAATGATGCCGCCCATGATCGGATCGTTGATTCCGTCCCATATACGGCAGATGATCATAATGATACTGATGGTTGCAAATTCTCCTTCGGTAACGTCTTTTGTATAGAGAATAAACGTCAGAAGGAAATAAGTGTAAAGAGAGTATGCAAGGTCTCTTCCTACTCCGCCTAATGAATATATCCATTTGTTGCGGTTGAAATAATCTTTGTTTTTTAACAGTTCATTTTTCATTCGAACAACCTCCTTAATTTATTTAAGTTTATAACATTTATTAATTTCTGTCAATGAAATGATTAATTGCTTTTATAAAAAAATAAACAAATTTTAGTTGACATTTTTGACATCCCGTGTTAAATTATATTGCATAAAGGCTGTGACCGGAAATTAGTAACATATAGGTAAGCTAACAGAGAATTGTCGGTTGGTGCAAGACATAAGCGGATTATATGTGAATTCATTTCGAGAGCTGTGGGCTGAAAACAGAGTAGGCTTCAACGGGTGCACCCGTTACAGTGCAGGAGTATGAAGTACTCCGTGAGGGAGCTTTCGTGAGTGGGCTCTGAATATGAGGTGGTAACACGGTATATCCGTCCTCTGCTTTTGCAGGGGACTTTTTTGTTTGAAATATCCTCTGTTCGAAAATCATTTTAGGAGAAAAAATTATGTGGCAGGAAAAAATTGAAACTATGCCGAGAGAAGAGCTTGAAAAGCTTCAGGGTGAAAGACTCTGCTGGCAGGTCAAAAGAATGTATGAAAGAGTTGAGCTTTTCAGAAAACGAATGGATGAGATGGGACTCAGGCCTGAGGATATCAAGGGCGTTGAGGATCTTAAAAAGCTGCCGTTCTCTTATAAGCAGGATTTAAGAGATTACTATCCCTACGGACTGTTTGCTGAGCCTCTTGAAAATATCGAAAGAGTTCATGCTTCAAGCGGAACAACCGGAAAAAAAATAGTTGTCGGTTACACTAAAAAGGATCTTGAAAATTGGGCTGACTGCGTTGCACGAATGATGAATGCGGTCGGACTGACTAAAAAGGATTTTATTCAGGTATCATATGGTTACGGTTTGTTTACCGGCGGACTTGGTGCTCACAGCGGAGCGGAAAGAATCGGAGCAACTGTTATTCCCACTTCATCGGGAAATACTGCCAATCAGCTTCAGACAATGGTCGATTTCGGCTCAACCTGTCTTTGCTGCACACCGTCTTATGCGCTTTATCTCAGTGAGGCAGCTGAGGAAGCAGGCGTAATTGATGATATTAAGCTTAAAGTCGGTATTTTCGGTGCAGAACCATGGAGTGAGGATATGCGCAAGGAAATAGAAAGAAAGCTTCATATTAAGGCTTACGATATTTACGGACTTTCCGAAATAATGGGGCCCGGTGTATCCTATGAATGTGAATATCAGTCCGGTATGCATGTCTGTGAGGATATGTTTATTCCCGAGATAATTGATCCTGATACTCTTGAGGTTCTTCCCGCAGGTGCAACGGGTGAATTGGTATTCACCACCATTGCAAAGGAAGGCTTCCCCGTGATCAGATACAGAACAAGAGATATTTGCTCTCTTAATTATGAAAAGTGTAAATGCGGAAGAACACACGTCAGAATGAATAAACCTCAGGGCAGAACGGATGATATGCTTATCATCAGAGGTGTTAACGTTTTTCCCTCTCAGATCGAAGAAGTACTGCTTAAGGTTGGAGGCGATATTACTCCCAACTATCAGATTGTTGTAGACAGAGTTAACAATACCGACACGTTTGATATTAACGTTGAAATGAGCGAAGAGCTTTTCTCTGATGATATCAAAACGATTGAAAGAACCGAAAAGCGCATAAGAGATATGCTGCGAGACGTTCTCGGTATCAGTGCAGGAGTTCATCTTGTGAATCCAAAGTCTATTACGAGAAGTGAAGGCAAAGCCAAGAGAGTTATAGACAATAGAAAAATTTAAGGAGACAGGAAAATGAAACAATTATCGGTTTTTGTGGAAAATAAAATTGGCAGATTATCTCAGGTTCTTAACGTTCTTAAAGAAAATAACATTGATATAAGTGCATTGTCTCTTGCTGATACGTCTGACTACGGCATTCTTCGTTTGGTTGTTGATAAGCCTGATGATGCAGTTACAGCTCTTAAAGAGTCAGGTGTAATGGTAAAATGTACACAGGTAATTGCTGCCGCGATGGATGATGCTCCCGGGGGGCTTGCTCAGCTTCTTTCTGTTCTTTCCGACGCCAATATCGGAATTGAATATATGTATGCTTTTATCGGCAAGGCTGAAGGTAAGGCATGGACGGTATTAAGAGTCGATGATATTGAAATGGCAACAGAAGTATTTAAAAAGCACGGAATTGCTATGCACGATGATCACGATAATTATCGAAAGTAAAAATTAGCGGGGCCGCTTTTCGGTCCTGCTGATTTTTTGTAAAAACCAGAAGTTGAATTTTGTGCCCTTAGTTAATATCACATTTTGCTAAATGCTGCAACGGGGCAAAATATGCGGATCAATGCAAATACGATCAATTAACAGTTGAATAAGATTGATCTGTAAGCTACAATTATAACAAGGAGTGATTTGATGGATATAAAATACATACTTTCTAAGGTGGATCATACTCTGCTGTCGCAGACTGCCAGAGAAAGTGACATTATTAAAATTTGTGATGAGGGAATTGAGTTTGGATGCGCAAGTGTTTGTCTTCCCGCCTGCTATGTTAAATTTGCTAAGGCCTATACCCGCGGAAGAATTCCTGTTTGCACTGTTATCGGTTTTCCGAACGGATATTCTACCGTGGAAGCTAAATGCTATGAGGCTGAAAATGCCGTTGATAACGGTGCAGATGAAATCGATATGGTGATAAATATCGGTATGGTAAAGGACGGAAGGTTTGATGAAGTGCTTTCTGAGATAAATTCCGTGAAAAACTCCTGCAAAGGAAGATTACTGAAGGTTATAATTGAGACCTGTCTTCTTTCTGAAGATGAAAAAATTAAAATGTGTGAGATTGTTAATCGTTCCGATGCAGATTATATAAAAACATCAACCGGCTTTTCTGTCGCAGGAGCTACTAAGGCAGATATTGCTCTCTTTGCTGAGCATATCGGTAACGGCAAAAAAATCAAAGCCGCGGGCGGAATATCAACAATAGATGACGCTGTTTGCTTTTTAGAGCTCGGTGCACAGCGTCTCGGAACCAGCAGATTGGTGAAGCTTGCTGCAAACTTACCTGAACAAGGAGTCTATTGATTTGCCCAAATTGCTTTATTTGCATAAAAAGGTTGCATTTATCATAGTTTTATGATACAATTCTAAAAAAATTAAGGAGTGTGTTTATGGATACAACAGCAGTAGTCCAGTGGTTTCAGGACGTTTTCGGATCTTTTGATTTCAGTATTCTTCAGTTTTACAATAATATTCACGAGGGTGCTTTAGGAAAAATCTTTGATATATTTTTCCTCGTTTATACTCACCTCGGTGATGACGGTATTTTGTTTATAATTCTCGGACTTGTTTTCCTTCTTTTCAAGAAAACAAGAAAAGTTGGCGCAGGTATGCTTTTTGGAATTGCTATAGGTGCACTTATAACAAATGTCACCATTAAGCCTCTTATTGAGCGTCCTCGTCCCTTTGAGCTTTTCAATTTTATTTCAGATGATCCCAATGTTCTTCTCTTCAAGGAATGGTGGGTAGGTATGGGAGAGGTTCATGCTTCTTCAATGCGTTCTTTCCCCTCCGGACACACAACCTCTGCTGTTGCAGCTCTTGTTCCGGTTTTCCTCTATTGTAACAAAAAGTTCAGCTGGCTTGCTCTTTTTGCCGCTGTTCTTATGGGCGCATCAAGAAACTACGTGATGGTTCATTATCCCTCCGATGTTCTCGGCGGAATAATCGTCGGTCTTATTGCCGGTGGTATAGGCATAAAACTCTTTTTTGAGAATATTTCCGCGCGTATCGTAAGTATAGGTAACAGTCTGATTCAGATCCTTGTTATCTTCACGGACAAGTCGGTCGAGCTCGTCATAGGTATAGCT
>JAZOOE010000020.1:0-10734 GCA_045654865.1 Acutalibacteraceae bacterium
TAGGTGCATTGGGATTTGCAATAACCACCATTTTTCCGCAGGAAAGATATTTTTTACTGTCAATGGAAAAATCATCCTCAAGAGGAATTATGCTTGCATCCACGTTATAAAGATCTGCAAAAACGGGATAAAAGCCGTATGAAATATCAGGAAATGCCGCACCGTTTTCCCTTGCAAACGCCATAAATGCAAAATTAAGAATATCATCCGAGCCGTTTGCAACAAATACGTTCTCCTTTTTAAGAGAGTAGCTCTGTGCAAGCTTTTCCTTGAGAAGCTTGCTTTCGGGATCGGAATACAGACAAAGCTTTCCAACCTCTTCAGCCGTTACGGCAGCGATTACCCCCTTTGAGGGAGGAAACGGGGATTCGTTGGTATTGAGCTTAACATACTTTTTGTCCTGAGGCTGTTCACCCGGGACGTATTCTTTAAGTGAAGCGTAAAGACCGCTTAAAAATTTACTCATTTTAACTCCTCAAATCTGACAGTTGCACTTCTTGCGTGTGCACTGAGTCCTTCTTTTTCAGCAAAATATGCAATATCCTTATAAACCTCAGACAAAGCTTCCCTTGTGTAATATGTAAACTGTGTCTTTTTTACGAAATCATCCACTGACAATGGACTTGAAAATCTTGCTGTTCCGCTTGTGGGCAGAGTGTGATTAGGACCTGCAAAATAGTCACCGAGAGCCTCGGGACAATACCGTCCCATAAAAATACTGCCTGCGTGCTTAATTGCATCAAGGTACATAAACGGATCATCAAGGCAAAGCTCAAGATGCTCGGGAGCAATTTCATTTGCAATTCCGATTCCCGTTTCAATATCAGGAGCAATTATGATCTTACCATTATTATCTATTGAAATTCTTGCGATTTCTTCTCTCGGAAGCAGAGGGATCTGTCTTTCAAGCTCCTTTGATACGGCTTCGGCAAGCCCCGGTGAATCTGTTACAAGAACTGCACTTGCATTTTTGTCGTGCTCCGCCTGAGAAAGCAGATCAGCAGCCACGAAAACGGGATCGGAGTTTCCATCCGCAATAACGAGAATTTCACTGGGGCCCGCAATCATATCAATCGACACCATACCGTATACCTGACGCTTTGCTTCTGCAACAAAGGCATTGCCGGGGCCTACGATCTTGTCCACCCTTGAAACAGTTTCCGTTCCGTATGCAAGAGCGGCTATAGCCTGAGCTCCGCCTACCTTGAAAATTCGGTCAACTCCTGCTATTTTTGCGGCTGCAAGAATTACGGGGTTTACTTTTCCGTCTGCCGAGGGAGGGGTACAGATACAGATTTCCTTACAGCCTGCTATCTTAGCGGGGATTGAATCCATAAGCACAGTTGAAGGATATGCCGCCGTACCGCCGGGCACATAGAGACCTGCCTTTTCTATGGGTATTATCTTCTGCCCGATAACAACACCGTTTTTCTCCGAATCAACAACGAAGCTGTTTCTTTTCTGGGCACTGTGAAATTCTCTGATATTCTTTGCGGCCTTCTGAAGAATGCAGATAAACTCGGGATCAACACTTTCAAATGCTTCATCAATTTCCTGTGCCGAAACCTCAAGAGAATCAAGCTTAGCCTTATCGAATTTTTCACAATATTTATAAAGAGCGGCATCACCGTTTTTTCTTACGTCCTCAATTATATCTGAGACGATTCCCGAAACGTCTGCCGTGGGATTGCTTCTGTCAAAAATCTCATCGTTATGAAGAGATGTATATTTGTATATTTTAATCATTGCGGTTCCTCACATATTCTTCCATTGCATTCTTTATTGCATTTATACGCTCCGTCTTAAAGGTATAGCTTGCCTTGTTTGATATAAGCCTTGCGCTTATGGGAACGATCGTTTCAAAGGGAACGAGTCCGTTTTCAAGCAAGGTTTTACCTGTTTCCACAATGTCAACTATGACGTCTGAAAGCCCGAGAATGGGAGCAAGCTCAATCGAGCCGTTAAGATGAATAATATCAATATCACGACAAATCGATGAATAATACTCTGACGCGATATTTGAAAATTTGGTAGCAACCTTAAGGGTTCTTGACTTGTCATCACGGAAATCCTCCGGTGCGGCAACCGCCATACGGCAAACACCCATTTTAAGAACAGCAAGCTCATATACGTCGGGAGAATATTCCAGCAATATATCCTTACCCGCAACGCCTATATCTGCGGCCCCTCTTTCAACGTAAATAGCAACGTCAGAGGGCTTTACCCAGAAATAACGCACACCCTTTTCGGGATTCTCAAAGGTAAGCTTACGGTTGTTTTCCCTTATTGACGGGCACTCAAAGCCCGCACTCTCAAATATATCATAAACCTTTTCGCCCAATCTTCCTTTGGGCAGAGCAATATTTATATATTCCATTGTCAGCCCTCCATTTTTACCAGACGGCGGTATCTCAGATTTTCGGGCAGCTCGGACACAACCAGCACCTTATCCCCGTCACTTTTAAGTGCATCAGCCGTTGAAAGAATTTCCGCAGGCGTTGCTTTTTCACTAATCAGAAGCACGGTATCCACGTCATATTGAGCAGGCTCTGTCTTGAAGCGCTCAAAGCTGTCAAGATAAACAGCAAAGCCTACCGCACCTGCGTCCTCACCGAACTTTTTCATTATCTTGTCATATTGTCCGCCGGAAAGAACACTGACGGGAATTGAACTTATATATCCCTTAAAAACAATTCCGCTGTAATAGCCTGCGTGGCTTGCAAGTGAAAAGTTAACGGTAATACAACCTTTGCCCTCACTGCTGTTCACCGTTTCAAGCACGTTGATAAATTCATCAAGACAGCGGCGTGTGCCATCTGATATTGCAAAGGGCTCAACAGCATTATAGAAAGCCCTTGCATCAGAATAGTTCTCAATGAGCAGCTTCACAAGAGAAAACTGTCTGTCGGTAACAAATCCTTTATTTACAAGCTCCTGACACAATGCTGAGCTTTTTATGCTTATCGAATCCAAAATCTGTCCGATTACACCGTCAGAAATTTCCGCATCCTCTAAAAGTCTCTGAAGCAGCGCTGAATGAGCAAGTTCAAGGCGGAAATTCTTATCAAAAATACCAAGGCTCTTTATTGCCAGATAAACCACCTCGGTGATTTCATATATGCCGATCTTTCCGAGACATTCAAGCCCGGTCTGCATAATTTCCTTAAAACGTCCGTTTGTTCCTGATACTCTGTAAACGTTTTCACTGTAGTACATTTTCTGTACGGGACTTTTACTGCCCGAATAATTATTGATTATAGACAAAGTTACGTCAGGCTTCAGAGCAAGCAGCTTTCCGTTGGTATCCGTAAACGTAATGATTCTGTCGGAAATAAGAAAATCCTTATTCTTAACGTAAAGATCATATTCCTCAAATTTACTCATCTTAAACTGGGAATAACCGAAGCCCGAGTACAGCTCCCTGAGAGCATATACGGCAAGCTCCTCATTTTTTAACAAGCTTTCATTTATCATTATTTATTGTCCTTTTCTTCAAGTCTCGACAAAACGGTCTTATAGCCGCCGTCTCCGTATTTTATGCATTTTGCCACTCTGCATATCGTAGCGGTGCTGACTCCGATCTCCTTGCAGATATCGTTATAATTTTTCCCCTCAAGCAGACACTGTGCAACGTCAAGGCGCTGAACAAGAGCCTCAAGCTCCTGCATTGTGCATATATCGGAAAAAAATGCTTCGCACTCTTTTATTGTTTTCAGTTCAAGAACGGCACCATACAATTTTTTTGCATGGTGAGAAAATTCATTATTCATAAAAACTCACTCTCTGAAAATTTTTCACCATTTTAGCATAGTAAAGTGATAAAGTCAACATTAAAATTAAATATTTCATTTGAAATTTTTTTATGTTAATATATAAACATATTAATAAGCGGGAGACTGTTTCAATTGAATAACTTTTTTATCAATCACATAGCAGACCTTTCAAAAAGGTCTGAAGAAAAAAACATATATACGTACTCTAACTTTCTGAATGCCGCACAGCAGGATGAGGTTCTAAAAAACAGAAAAAGCCTCGGTTTTTTCACTCTTTTCGGCGGAATCGACGGAACCGACAGAAAAATGCTCAGATTCGGAAAAGAGGAGGAGCTGTACTATGAAGAAGACTTCCCCATTGACTGCATAAAAATTGAACCGAAAAACAAAAAATTTGCAGATATGCTGAGTCACAGGGATTTTCTCGGAGCAACTATGAATCTTTCCGTAGAAAGAGAGCATATCGGCGATATTATTATAAAGGATAACACCGCCTTCGTTTTTGTAACTAAAAAAATGAGCTCCTTTATCGCTGAAGGTCTTACACGAATAAAGCACACGGAGGTTATATGCTCGTTGACGGAATTTGATGAATCTGCGGAACTGTTCACAATTCAGGAGAAGGAAGTAATTTCAAGCTCGGCCAGAGTCGATTGTATAATCTGTGCCGTTTATAATTTGTCAAGAAGCTCCGCCGAAAATCTTTTTGAGGCTAAAAAGGTATTTATCAATTCCTCGCTCTGTGAAAGTCCGTCAAAGACATTGAAGGAAAATGACGTAATTTCCGTCAGAGGCTACGGTAAATTTATTCTCGGCAAGGAGCTTTCAGCAACAAAAAAAGGAAGAATAAGGTATTGTGTCGGCATATACGTATAATTTAGCCGAAAAGAGTATCAAGCAGCATCATCAGAGTAAAGCCGAGGGCAAAAAAGGTTAATGCCCCTGCACCGTTCCGCTCCGATTGAAAGCCGGCTGACAGCTCTTTTAGTACAACGTAAATCATTGCTCCTGCGGCAAAGCACAGCAAAAAAGGCAAAACAGCCTGAGCTACGGAAAACAGAAACAGCGTTAAAACGGCAGGGATAAGCTCTGCAACACCCGACAACATTCCGCTTACAAACGCCCTCGCCCGATTTTCACCCTTGGATTTCAAGGGAATGGAAATTATTGCCCCCTCGGGAATATTCTGCAAGGCTATCCCCAAGGATAAGGACAAAGCCGCAGACATTTCCGCTGTAACGGACGAAGCAAGAAGACCTGCATAAACAACTCCCACCGCCATTCCCTCGGGAACGTTATGTACGGAAACAGCAAGCAGCAACAGCTTTCCCGGATGCTCGCCCTTTTCCGAGAGCCAAAGACAGAGCAAGCCCGAGATAATAACAAAGGTTATGATTCCCGAAAAAAAGCCGACACTGCATAAAAGTAATTGCACGCCCCCTGATTCCTCTGCTCTTTCACAGGCCGGACGGATAAGACTGAAAAATGAAGCAGCACACATAACTCCTGCGGCAATACTGTCAAAAAAAGTCATAAGCCTGACGTCAGGAGTTTTTTTCATAAAAAAAACAAACGAGCTTCCGATCAATGTTCCGACAAACGGAATAAGCAAGCCCGTCAAAACATATAAAAGTATATCAATCACCTCAGAAAATGTCGTCTGATACATTTTATCCCGTTATGCTTCGGGATGTGACTGATGCTATAAAAAATGACACTGACAAAACAAAGACGGACAGCTATAACATCCCGTAAGGTGATATATATTTGTCCGTTCATAATTTTTATCCCTTAAAACGAGCCGTAAAAAAACTTTCATTTTTTTACAGCTCGTTTATTATATTTTTACTGTTCGTAGAGGGCAATAAATTTTTTTGCTATCTTGTAAACGTCACCGCAGCCGAGGGTTATCACAAGATCACCGGGCTTTACGTTTTCGTAAAGATACTGAGCCACGGTATCAAAGCTTTCAAACCATACCGATCCGGGAATTTTTGCAGCAAGCTGATCAGTATGAACGTCATAGGTATTGATTTCTCTTGAGCCCATAATTTCGGTCATAACAACCCTGTCCGCAATTGAAAGCACATCGGCAAAATCATCAAGAAGCATATATGTTCTTGAGAATGTAAAGGGCTGAAATACTGCCCATACGGTACCGAAGTCCATTTTCATAGCAGATTCAAGAGTAACCTTGAGCTCTGCAGGATGATGAGCATAATCATCAACAACTGTTATTCCGTTTACATCAGCAAGCTTCTCAAAGCGTCTGCCGGCACCCGTAAACGAGGTTAAATTCTTTGCTGCATCCTCAAAGGACACTCCGGAATAGTGAGCTGCGGCAATAGCAGCAAGAGCATTGAGCACGTTATGCTTTCCGGGAACGGAAAGCTCAACAACAGCTTTTTTCTCGCCCTTATACATAAGGTCAAACATAGGGAATGCACCGTGTCTGAACGTAATATTCTCTGCATAAAAATCATTTTTATCGGAATAACCGAAAGAAATATGTGTTTTCTCTCCGCCCTGCTCAACGGCAATAAGAGTCTTTTCATCGTCGCCGTTAAAGATAACCGCATCTCGTGCAAGAGCCGCAAACTTTCCGAATGAAGAAATAAGGTTTTCCATAGTTTTGAAAAACTCAAGGTGATCTGCATCAATATTCAAAATGAGAGCAACTGATGGAGATAAATCAAGGAACGTATTTGCAAACTCGCATGCCTCACAGACAAGCAAATCCTCTGTTCCGACTCTTCCGTTTGAATCTATAAGAGGAAGCTTGCCGCCGATAACGGCAGAGGTATCAACTCCGCTTTTAAGGAGAATCTGTGTAAGCATTGACGTAACGGTGGTCTTTCCGTGAGTACCGCAAACACCTATGCAATTGCCGAATTTTCTTGTTACGGCACCGAAAAGCTTTGAGCGCTCAAACGTGGGAACTCCCATTTCACGTGCTGCAACAAGCTCGGGGTTATCAGGCAGAAGAGCGGCGGTAAATACTACCATTTCGGCATCACCTATGTTTTCAGCCCTCTGACCGAGAACCACGGGTATTCCGAGATTTCTTATTCTCTGCAGAGTATCGGTTTCATTATTATCCGAGCCCGACAAAGCGTAGCCCTTTGAATGTAAAATTTCGGCAAGAGGACACATTCCTGCTCCGCCGATACCGATAAAATGAATTCTTTTAACGGTTTCAAGTAATCTGTCTATATCGAACAAAGTTTTCACCTTTTCTTAAAAAATTAAAATAACCTTTAACTAATATATAATATTAATATTCCCCGTAAATGTCAATAGAATGAACAAAATATACGTCCCGAGTAAAGTAAATTTTTCCCCTGAGCAAAACAGGGCAACAAAACTCTTGATTATTTAATGCGTGTGATGCATAATGTCAATTAAAGTATAATGCTGAAACGAGGATTTGTTATGAAATTCAATTTTAATAACTTTACCGCAAAGCTGATATGCGAAAACGGTCACACAGATGCAAAAGCCGACGTGCTTCCCCACAAAAAGGGACTTGAGCTGTATCTGACGGCAAACGCCGATAAGCCGGAATTTATTGAGCTTCATTGGGATGCTCCTGCCGATGAAAATATTTTTGTTCTCGGTGATGCATGGGAAAGAAGCTACGGTGAGCTTGAATTCAGAAAGCTTTCGGATAACGACAGATATATGCCCTGGTATTTTATTGCAACTGACAAGGAAACAGCCTTCTGCTTTGGTGTAAAAACCGGAACAAATTCCTTTGTCAGCTTCCGTTATACCAAAGATGGTATTACGGCTCTCGTTGACGTCAGAAACGGTGGCAGCGGTGTTCATCTTAACGGAAGAAGGCTCCACGCAGCAAGCTTCATTTACGAGGAATATGCATCTGGCGAAATCATAGATAACTTACACGATTTCTGCAAAAAAATGTGTCCCTCTCCTCTGCTTCCCAAGGAGAAGATTTACGGCGGCAACAACTGGTATTATGCATACGGTGACAGCTGTTACGAGCAGATTGTTTCCGATGCCCGTCTTCAGGCAGAGCTGGCAAAGGGCATTGACAACAAGCCCTTTGAGGTGGTTGATGACTGCTGGTCAATCAATGACACAGAGGGACCTTGGTATCCCAATGAAAAATTCGGTGATATGAAAAAACTCGCAACCGAAATCAAGGAAATGGGAGTGCGCCCCGGCATTTGGCTTCGTCCTCTTCATAACAAGGATGAAGCAATCACAGCCGAAATGAGAATTCTCCGCGCGGATGAAAGACTCTATCTTGATCCCACACATCCCGAAACAAAAGCATACTTAAGAGCTGACATAGAAAGAATCAAGGAATGGGGCTATGAGCTTATAAAGCACGATTTTTCAACAGTTGACCTTTTCGGTGATTACGGCGCAAGCCTTACTGCCACAATTACCAACATAAAAGGCTGGCATTTCTATGATAAGACAAAGACAAATGCAGAAATTGTCCTTGATTTCTATAATCTGCTTCGTGAGGCTGCAGGTGAAATGCTCATAATCGGCTGTAACACCGTTTCACACCTTGGAGCCGGTATTTTTGAGCTTGCAAGAACAGGTGATGACACCAGCGCACGAGAATGGGAAAGAACTCCTATGATGGGCGTAAACACCCTTGCATTCCGTATTGCACAAAACAAAGCATTCTATATGGTGGATGCCGACTGCGTCGGTATTCTCAATGACCTTACCCCCTGGGAAAAGAGCAGACAATGGCTCCAGCTCCTGTCCTACTCCAACTCTCCCCTTTTCGTTTCCTGCACAGACCAAATTCCCGAAAACTGCAAAGAGGATTTAAGAATTGCCTACAAGGTTTTCAACGAGGAAAAGCCCCACGAATTCGAGCCCCTGAATATCTATGAGAAAAAGGTTCCCACAAAATGGAAAATCGACGGTAAAATTGTAGAATACGACTGGAAATAAGCCATACAAAAGCTTAAGAGAGAAGCCCTCACGGACTTCTCTCTTTTTTCGTTTATTTATTACGTTTTTTGAAGTCCTCAAGTCCTACGGATACACGAAGAATAAGTCTTGCATCAGAAGCACTTACTACTCCGTTATTATCGACATCGGCTATCTTTTTCTCGGTATCGCTGAGATCATCAAGCCCTACAGATGCCCGAAGAGCAAATCTTGCATCGGAAGCTGTAATCTGTCCGTCACCGTCAATATCTCCGATGTTTTCAAGCTTCGGAATTTCCACATGTCCTGAAACATATTTCTGACAGTCATAGCAATAAACACCTGCTGTGTAACCGACATTCTCAAAAGTTGCGGGAACATTCTTTGTATTTACGTGATTTGAGGGATTAATTACAGTTTCTGTGTGACCGCTGATGTACTTCTTGCAGTCATTACAGTATGTCCCTGCTGTGTAGCCCTTTGTGGTACAGGTTGCTTTTACTTCTGCGACACTTTTTGTATTATCGTGAGTTATATCTGTTCTTACAAAAGCACAGCTGTTGCAAGTTGTATCACAACCGGCTGAATAAGAATGTCCGTAAGGTTCTTCGTTCACCTCTTTTTCAAAAGCACAGAACTTACATACATAAACAGCCTTTCCGGAAGTAACACAATCGCGAACACTTATAACTTCAGAAAGTTCAAATTTGTGTTCTCCTTCTGTTATCAACACCAACGATCTTGCTAATACTCTGTTATTGCCATCTACCACACTTACAATTACTGCGCCGGGCTTTTTTGGTGAAATTGTTGCACTTATCGTTTTTGAAACGTAAGAACCAACAACAATTGAACTCATTCCGGTACCTGTTATATGAGCCACAGATTCATCTGAAACAACAAAGCTGGCATTCTGATTTGTTGAATATGAAAGAGTTATTGTCTCATCAGTTGTAATTGTATAATTGAATTCAATATCCCTTTCAAAACCACAAATATCGCAAATGCTATCAACATCATCAGTATATGTATGTGTAATAGCTGTTATGTAACCACATATATTGCACGTATCGTCACAGCTAGTTGTAAATGTATGTGAAGCAGTTACAATTCTCGGAACTTCACACACATTACAGCGTTCATCGCAATCACCGCTATATTGATGCTCGGTTTTGCAAACATTATAATGCCAATTAGCATTCATAAGTTGTTCGTTGTTTGACTCAATTAAAATGTTTTCCCTATCTGTTATATCTGCTGTATATTCAACTGTTCGAAGATTCCAACAGTTAGCAAAAGCACTTTCTTGTATTAGCACTATACTGTCGCCAAATTTGACATTAGAAATATTCCTACAGATACAAAATGTATATTCTCCAATTGAAGTTACGCCATCAGGAATTTCTATGCTTTTGAGTGCTTCACAATAAAAAAATGCAGCCTCTCCAATACTAATAACAGAATCTGGGATGGTAATACTATAAAGACTTTGGCAATAAGCGAACGCATAACTTCCGATGCTTGTGACAGATTCTCCAATGATAATATGTTGAAGATTTCTACACTCATAAAATGCACGATCAGCAATATTTGTGATATTATCAGAAATTGTCACCTTTTTAATGCTATTCCTATAAGAATACCATGGAGGATAGTATTCAGAGGAAAAGTATTGATAAACTCCCATTTCTCCAAATCCAGAAATTGAAAGAGTGCCACAATTATCAAATGTATATGTAACGGTATCACCAAAATAATTAGAATCTATAATTTCAACTTCAAAATTATCAAGACTAACAAAATGTCTATTGTTTACATATGCATATGCGTTAGCAGTAGAACCGCTATAACCATAAATAGTTGCAGAAGAAGGTATTGCTTCAGTATTATTGTATATTTGACAGTCTTTGTTTTCGATGGTAACTGATTTCAATGATGTACATCCACAGAATGAATAAGCATTTATTGTTGCTGTTTCATACGGAATCGTTAGTTCGGTAACAAGAGTATCATTTAAATACAAATTATGTGCATAGTATAG
>JAZOOE010000021.1:0-27828 GCA_045654865.1 Acutalibacteraceae bacterium
GGAGTCAATCCTTTCGGATTGACGAGGATTTTAACGAAGAAGTGGCGGAAATCAGCCGAGAAAAAACACGGTTCGGATTTCTGCCGTCACCCTAAAAGATAGTCGGTGACAAGCATAACTGAGAAGCCGATGAGAAGCGCATAGGTAGCTCCCCGCTGACTGCCGTGACCGTGAGTTTCGGAGAGCATTTCGTCGCTGACAACGTAAAGCATTGTTCCGCCTGCGAAGGCAAGGGCAACGGGAAGCACGACGCTTGATATGCTTACTGCAAAATAACCCATAAGTGTGCCCACAACCTCAACGATGCCCGTAATAAGGGCAATGACGAATGCCTTGCCGGGCTTTACACCGGCCGAAAGCATAGGACCTATGATTATCATTCCCTCGGGCACGTTCTGAAGCGCAATTCCTATTGCTATCATTATAGCTCCCGACGTATCTCCCGATCCGAAGCCCACCCCTGCGGCAATTCCCTCGGGGAGGTTATGTATTCCGATTGCGAGCACAAAGAGAATGACCTTGTTGAGATTGGTCTTTCTGTGCTTCTCTGTGTCATCGGGCCCTATTATCTTATGAAGATGGGGCACCAGCTTGTCTATGAGATTAAGGCATGCGGCACCGACGAAAAGTCCGACGAGAGTTTTAACCAGAGCGAGATCTCCTCCGTATTCAAGAGAGGGAAGGATGAGTCCTATTACGGACGCCGCAAGCATTATTCCCGCGGCAAAGGAAAGGATTATATCCGAAAATTTGTGGGATATTTTTTTGAATATAAAGCCAAGCAGAGAGCCTATGACGGTAGCACCGCCGACTCCGAGGGCAGTAAGTAAAACGAGCTTCATTTTTTTCTCCGTGTACCTATGTTATTTATTAAGATCATCGACAAAGAATGCATTTGTGTCGGCAGGAAGTCCCTTTTCATCCTTTGCGGAAATTCTTACGAAAATTGAATTGTCGGGAACCTCACATTCAGCCTCATCAATAAAGCTGCCGTTTTCGGCAATTACCGTATGAGCTCTTCTTGCGCCGAAAACGAAGTCGATCTTTTTAACGGGGGAGGTCTTTATGTGAATTTTTCCGTCCTCATACCATAATTCCTTGATTTCGGGGCCCTGGGAGGAGTAGAAATGTCCCTTTTCCATAGCTGAAATTATGCTTTCATAGGAAAGCTCATCAGCCTTTATTACCGTAAAGCCGCCGAAGGAGTCACAGTAAACGGAGTCCTCGTCGTAGCGGTTGTGGTTATCGTCCGTAGCAATACAGAAAATTCTTTCTCCGTAACGGAGCATTTCGTCATAAACCTGAGGAACGTAATCGGCATAGCCTACGATAACACAGCCGAAATTGCATATTTCCATTGCATCCATTCCGTGATAGTTTATGTAGTCCGAAAAGTCCTCAAGCGACCAGTTGGGATGGTTGTAGGTTACGAAAAAGCCCTTCTTGCGGGCCTCTGCCATAAGCCTTGAGATATTTTCGGGGGTATAGGTATCCTCATCACCCAGCTCCGGCTGAGACATATCGGGTTTTTTTGCAACAAGGCAGAAATGGCAGGTCTTTCTGTATCCGTTTTTGTTTGTTTCCTGCTCGTTGACGTCGATCTCATAGCCGTCGAGAGCAAGGAAGCTGTCATCTGTCAGATGTGACTGAGAATGCATTGTGCTGTGATCGGTGAAGGCTATTACAGAATAACCGTGGCGCATATATTTTTCCTTTAATTCCTCGGGCGTCCATTTTCCGTCGGAAAAGGTGGAATGACAATGGAGATTTGCTTTATAGAAATTGCCGTTTTCGGGTAAAAGATATTTTTTCATAATAAACACTCCTTTGCAGAAAATTGTATCACTTGGCGCAGATATTGTCATCAGTTATTTTTACAAAAAACAAAAAATATCTTTGTGAAAATCAAACAAAATATTTTTATTCACAAAAATCCCTTTATTTGTATGAAAAAATTATATATAATTTTAAAAGCATTATTACTATTTTACGCAGCTTCTTGTGTTTTTTCAGGACTGCTGAAAGGGGAATGATAATTTTGAATTTTTCCGATATTGTCTCAAAGGTAAAGGCGGCACCGTCTTACATTAAGGAGCATTGGAACACTCCCGGTGAGGGAGAATATCTTACACTCAAGGAAATGGCGGCATATACCGTTTCTCAGGCAGGAACGTATATCTATTCCACCATAGGCGGACTTATGACCTTTTCCGCCACGTATTTCTGCGGCTCTATCATGGGGCTTGCAAATATGGATTTCTACCTTATCAATCTCGTTTCCACGATTATCGGCTACGTGCTGATGTTTATGAATCCCATCGGTATGCTCATTTACGAAAACCACGGAAGACTGTCTTCCGGTATGAAGAAATTTGCCCATATTTCATATATCGGTGAAATTATCGTCGGCATTGCGTGCTATTTCGTTCCCGTGCATGCCTTTGACGTCATTATGCCGGGACTTCCTCAGATAGTGGGAAATATTCTGCTTATAAGCGGTGTGACCAACTATATTACCTGGTTTATAAGACTTAAATTCTGCGCAAAGCACGGCAGAGTAAAGCCCTTTATCGTTATCTGTGCCCTGCCCTCTGCTATAATCGTGTCAATAATTCCTTTCCTGCCCGTGGAGGGGCTTTCCTATGCTATGAAGCTTATCATACTTCACGGTGCATTTACGTTTATGAACTATTTTTACAATAATTTCATAGGCGTAAACGGTCTTGTAACCTTTATGACACCCAACTCTCAGGAGAGACAGAAGCTTCATTCCATAGTGCCCATAATCACAGGTCTTTTCCCTTCGATAATAAATATGTTCTTCCCCTTCCTTATTTCCGTTACGGGCGG
The DNA here is from genome assembly GCA_045654865.1 of Acutalibacteraceae bacterium. GTDB lineage: Bacteria > Bacillota > Clostridia > Oscillospirales > Acutalibacteraceae > RUG806. The sequence continues at coordinate 2,851 of JAZOOE010000021.1, forward strand.
TTATCTTAACATAACCACCTATAAGATATTTGTTCCGATCTTTGCCGGAATCGGTGCAATCGTTTCTCTTTCCGCACTTTTCTGCAAGGAAAGAGTTATAGAGGAAAGCATCGAAAAGAGAAAGAAGGTAAAGTTCTTCGAGGGCGCAAAGAATGCTCTTAAAAACAAATATCTGTGGATTGTCAACATTACGAATATCGTAGGTCAGTGGCAGTGGCTTATGGCTTCGATTCTGGATTTATGGTTCATATATCTTCTCAGAACGGAGTCCTTTATGGGACTTGCAAAGAACCTTGTCGTTATCGGTATGACGGCAGGTAATATTCTTTGTCCCATTCTTACTGCGAAGTTCCAGAAGAGGGATATTCTTCTTGTGTCAAAGGCAATTGCCATCGTTATTCTTTTCGGAGCGTTGTTTGCCGTAAAGTCCGAAAATCTTATAATCTATCTTATTCTGATGTTCCTTCGCAATACCATTCAGCCCGTTGAGACGGGTGTTGCGCTGGGGCTCGGTGCGGATATTCAGAACTATCACCACTGGAAATACGGTGAGCGCTCAGACTCGGTTTCAGGTGTGTTCAGCTGGTTCCTTAATCCCCTTAATATGGGACTTGGTTATCTGCTTCCCTGGATTCTTGCAGAGTGCGGCTTTACCTCAGACTGGGACGTTTATTATGATTCCGCGGTTCTCAATAACGTGTTCTACGTTTATATCTGGGCGGCAATAATTTCCACCGCTTTGTTTGCCGTGCCCTATTTCTTCTACGACCTTACAAAGGAAAAGCACGATATGTGCGTAAGAGAGCTTAAAGAGCGTCTTGAAAAAGCAGAAGCCGCAGAGAAGGAGGAAACAGCCGTATGAAAAAAATAATATGTGCAACTGTTGCTATTATGCTTCTTTGCGCCTGTCTTTGCTCCTGTGAGCTTTCGGATATTACGGGAGGAAATCTCAAAATAAAATATAAGTCCGACGGAGATGCTTTCATCGTAACGTCGGTGCCCGACAATCTGACCGTTCCCGAAATCGTGATTCCCGACGAGTATGAGGGAAAGCCCGTTACGGGAATTGCGGACTTTGCCGCGGTCAATCTTGAAAACGTAACCAAGATAACGATAGGCAAGAACGTTAAGGAGATAGGTCTTTGGGCTCTTGAAAACAACAAGAAGCTTACAGCCATCGAGGTTGACGATGCCAATGAATATTTCTGTGACGTGGACGGCGTGCTTTATTCCAAGGATATGAAGACGTTGCTGTTTTATCCCGTGGCAAGAGGTATTGAGGACATTGAGACAGCAGACGGCACTACCGTAAAGGGAATCGCCTATGAGATTCCCGAGGGAGTGGAATGCATCCGGACAAAGGCGTTTTACAGATGCACGGAGCTTCGAAGCATCACTCTGCCCTCCACGCTTCAGCGAATTGAGGAAAAGGCGTTTTTCCGCTGTGCATTGGAGGAGCTTATCCTGCCCGATTCTCTTTCCTTTATCGGCAAGGATGCCTTCTCATATTGCGAGAAGCTTACGGAGCTTGAGATTCCCGGAAGCGTTACGGAGATCGGTGAGTATGCATTTTATAACTGCACGGGGCTTCTTAAAATAACCGTTGATGCCGCCGAGACAGACGTGACTCTCGGTAAAAACTGGCAGCCCACCAACAACGGTCTGAAAATAGACGGGCTTCAGATTATATGGCTGAAATAAAGGTTGTGACTAAATGGCATATACGAGCTTCATAGGAAACGGGACGCATTTTATTGGCTGCTCGGGACGAACCGTTTACGTTTACGATAAGGACGGACGGGAGCTTGCCCGCTTTAGAGATCTTCCTTATGCATATTCTGCAAAGATCTCTCCCGACGGTAAAACGCTGGTTATAAAAACCACAGAGGGCAGAATGGCAGTTTATTCACTGGAAACGCTTGAGCTTATAAAAAAATTCCGTTATTCTAAAATTGACGGAAGTCAGGATGATACCTTCTTCTTTTCTCCCGACGGAAGTGAGCTTTACAATATTGAAAGACATTATACGAGCTACAGAAGCGCTCTGTCCGTTTACGATACGTCAGATTATTCTCTGAAAAAAAGGCTTTTTGCCGAGGATGAATTCCTTGAGCCGGATACCGCCGAATTTGACCCCGAGACGGATGAGCTTTATATTCTTTTTGCCGTGCGGGGTGAGGACGGCTGTGTGAAGGAGTATTTTATTTCAACTCTTGACGGTGACGAGCCGGGGGAGAGGATCTATATTCCCAATGATGAGGCGTGGGATTTTGCTATGTATAAGGATGCCCGGGACGCAGGCTTTACCACCGATGAAAAAAGGCTTGTAACAAAGGCCTCCCGTTACTTTTTTAGTGACACGGATTATTCGAGGATCACTCTGAAAATTCTCACGGAAAGCTACAGACCATAAAAAATATAAAACCGCGCAGAAGGATGCTTTCTTCTTCGCGGTTTTATTTTAAAATGAATAAATATTTTATTTTATTAACAAAATGTAAACCTTTTCGCTATTAAATTGCTTTTTAAAAATTTAAAATATATAATTTATCTGATTTCGCATATAAAGGGCGAAAGTTTTATAAGATTGTCAGAATTGGGGAAAGAATATGAGACTTGAAAACGTACCTACCATCAGAGATCTGCTGGATATTGCTCCCGTAAAGCATAATGACCGCACGTTCATTAAGTTCATCCGCGATGAAAAAATTGTGGAAAAGAAGTTCAGTGAGGTAAGAAGCGACGGACTTGCCGTTGCAAGAAAGCTTCGCAGAGAGGTTCCCGAAAGAACCCATATTGCAATCATCAGCAAGAGCACCTATGAGTATATTGCCTGTATGACGGGTGTTATCTGCGCAGGCCACGTTGCAGTGCCCATTGATCCCGATTCCACTGCAGCAGATGCCGCGGCAATAATAAACGACTCGGATGCCACCGTTCTTCTCTACGGCCCCGAGTTTTGTGACAGACTTGATGAGGTAAAGTCACTTTGTCCCGCACTTTCCTATGGCTTTGATTTGAGCGCGGGTGAGTTTGATAAAATATATGAGGAATATTCCGAAAGCAGTGAATACGCTTCCTTGTCCGATTTCAAGATGGATCCCGAGGCATGCTGTCTTATAATCTACACATCCGGTACAACGGGTGACAAGAAGGGCGTTATGCTCTCGTGTGAGGCACTTGTAAGTAACCTCATATTCGAGCCCTATGACGATATTGTTATCCGTGTTGATACAATGCTTTCAATATTGCCTCTTCATCATATTTTCTGCTTTATCTGCGGCTATATCGGTCCTCTTAACGTAGGTAACTGTGTATGTCTTAACGGTGAGATGAGAGATCTTTTCAAGAATCTTCTTATCTTCAAGCCCAATCAGATCAGAGTTGTTCCCCTTATTGCTCAGGGAATTTTAGGCAGAATCCGTGCCGTTCAGGCAAAGAATCCCGAGCTTTCCCCCAAGGAGGCTGCGGCTATGGTTACGGGCGGAAATCTTGATATGATGCTCTCGGGCGGTGCATATCTTGATCCCGCACTCTGCAAGGCATTCGAGCCCTACGGTATTCTCGTAAGACAGGGCTACGGAATGAGTGAGGCAAGCGCAAAGGTTACTCTTCCCGATCCCGATTGTCCTCCCGAAAGTGTAGGCAGAATTATGAGTACCGTAAACGTCCGTATCGTGGGCGGTGAGATACAGCTTGATACTCCCGGTATGATGATGGGCTATTATAAGCGTCCCGAGGAGACTGCCGCGGTTATTACAGAGGACGGCTGGCTCAGAACGGGAGATATCGGTAGAATTGACGAAAACAACGTTCTTTACATAACCGGCAGACTTAAAAATCTCATAATACTTTCCAACGGAGAAAACGTTTCTCCCGAGGGAATCGAAAATAAATTCGGCTCAAGCCCCCTTGTTTCCGAGGTTCTCGTTTATGCCGAAAAGGATCTTATTGCAGCCTCCGTGTATCCCAATTACGATTACTGTGAGCAGAACGGTATCACGGATATAAGAGCGGCTCTTGAGGAGCTTACAGATAAGCTTAATGAGAACGCCTTACCCTCACACGTGGTTGCAAAGCTCGTGGTTCGCGAGACTCCCCATGAGAAAACCTCCATAGGAAAGCTCAAGCGTACTTTGTAACTGATAAAGCAGAGGTGTAGTTTATGAAACCCAACAAGGGAGAAAAGGTGTATAAGCTGATTCATTCTCAGGAAATGGTTCAGTATATGTGGAAGTATTCGGTGCATCTGCAGTCCACACAGATTCCCCTTTCAATCGCATTTGACGAGGAGCTTGATTTCTCGGTGCTTGCGCGTGCCGTCAATGAGGAGATCGCAAGAAACGATTGTATGCGTCTGAGAATTTTCCGTGACGGCTTAAAGGTCAGGCAGTTTTTCCTCAGCGAATATAAGCTTGATAAAATTCTTGTCAAAAGCTTTTCATCAAGGGCTGAGCAGGATAAATATTTCGATTCCGTGGCATCAACAAAGCTTGACGTTTTCGGCGGAGAAATGTATAAGATAATCTTTTTCAGAACGGCTGAGAATAAATGCGGTGTGTTTAACTGCGCTTCTCATATGATAATGGACTTTGTTGCCGCCTTCGGCTTTTTCAAGGATCTTTTAGCGGTTTACGACAGCCTTAAAAACGGAACGCCCCTTCCCAGAGCTCTCGGAAAATATGAGGATATAATTGAAAAAGAGCAGGATAATCCCGAGCTTGAGGAAAAGATCGCAAGAGATAAGGCTGAGCTTGACGAATGGGTTGCAAAGGACAGAGTGCCGTTTTATAATGCAGTAAACGGCACGAAGGTGCTTGATATGCAAAGAAAGCTCCTTTTTAACAAGGATATGACAATGCCGCATATCTATCTTCCCGTGCTTGATTCCACGAATCTTCTGAAGTGCCGTCTGAGTGAGGCTGACAGCAAAAAGCTTGATGCTTTTATAAAAGAAAATCAGCTGAGTCCCGAATGGGTAATTCAGCTGGGCTTCAGAATATATCTTTCAAAGATCAACGGACATACAAACGATACGCTCTTCTGGGTGCTTTGTCCCCGAAGAAGAACAGTCAAGGAAAAGCGCTGCGGCGGTACACTTGCTTCTCCTATGCCATGGAGAGAAATTCTCGATGATGACAAATCCTTTATTGATACGGTGCATCAGCTGAGCGAATCTCAGATATTCCTTTTCCGTCACAGCGACGTACCCTTTACGGAGGTTCGTCAGATGGAAAGAGACCGTTATGGTCTGTCGCTTATGCAGACGGCAAACAGTATGATGTTCTCATATCTGCCCGCAGGCGAAAACAGCTTCGGAGAGAGAAAATATGAATTTGCCGCTTATAACTTCGGGCATTACGTTATGCCCGTCTACGTGCTTACGATGCAGGAGGCTGCCACCGGCAATTTTATCTTCTCATACATACACAGACTGTTTCTTACAAAGGACGATGAGATTCTGGAATTCAATGACGGTGTCGTAAGAACTCTTCTTAAGGCGATTGAAGATCCCGAAAAAACTATAGGCGAAATTATGGAGGAAATATAATGGATACTTTTGAAATGATAAAGGAAATTATCTGCGAATACGTTGAGGTTGAGCCCGAGGAAATAATGGCTGAGTCATCTCTCAGATATGATCTCGGAGCTTCCTCCTTTGACCTTATGAACATAGGCTCTGCAATTGAGGAAAAGTTCAAGGTAAAGCTTACGGGCAGCTCGCTTACAAAGCTTAAGAACGTAGGCGACCTCGTTGCATTTCTTGATAACAAATAATTGAACTGAAAAGCGGCTTGGCTTCAAAAAACAAGGTCGTGAAAAAAGGACGGAGAATCCTTGAGATTCTTCGTCCTTTCGGTTTTTGTTGTTAAGATCGGGAAAATTAAAACTGAGGGATTTCTATAGCTGTGCCGCCGTTTACTGCGGATTCGTGGGCAAGAACGCCGGGAAGAGACATATTGATGGCAAAATCAACGTCCAGAGCAGGCTTATCTCCCGTCTTGAGACAGCGGATGAATTCCTCTACCATCTTATGGTCGGCTCCTCCGTGGCCCTCCTTGCTTTCGCCCTCGTAAGCGGAGTTTACGGGAATCTCGATTTTCTTTTCAAAGGTGCCGGGAATGCTTGAAAGATTTGCATAGGAATAAGCATCGTCAACCACCTGAAGTCTGCCCGTTTCGATTGCACCCTTTGTGCCGCAGATACGGAAGTTATGGTCATAGCTTGTGTATGCACCGAAGGAAACGAGTATTCTTATTACCGCACCCTTCTTCGTCTTGATGAGAGCAACACCCGTTGATTTGATATTGGGGAAGTAGGGGTTATATATGGTATCTGCTTCCATACCCGAAACGCTTACGCATTTGTCGTCCATAATGTAAAGCAGGGGGCCCAGCTCATGAGTCAGATATTTGACTGCGGGATTTACGGTTCTCCAGTGTCCCGGAGGATAGTTGTCGGGAGCAAACTCCACGGGATTCATAGCGTGAAGATACTCTGCCTCAGCATAGGAAATTTCGCCGAAAAGTCCCTGCTCGTGCATTTTCTTCCAGGTCTCTATAAATGCCCAGAAGCAGCAGTTTTCAGCCGCCATATATATAAGCTCGGGATGAGCGTTGCAGCATTCCTTGAGGATTCTTGCCTCTTCAACGGAATTTACGGAGGGAATTTCGCTTAAAACGTGTTTGCCTGCCTCCATAGCCTTTTTAACGATGGGAACGTGATATACAGCCTCTGTTGCAACGATAACTGCATCAATATCACAGCGCAGAAGCTCATCGTAATCAGACAGCTTTATAATATCATAGCCTGAAAGCTCGGAAAGCTCCTTGTAGCCCTTTTCAAGAATTTCGGGATTGTGGTCACAGGCTGCAACAAGCCTTGTTCCGGGAATGGTAAAAAGCTCTCTTGCTATGGCAGTACCTCTGCCGAGTCCCACAACGCCGAGCTTTATTAGATTTTCACTCATATCTTTGTGCCTCCTTGGTCATTTTAAGACAGTATAACAAAATAACTCGGATTTTTCAATAATGATAATATTTTTCTTTTTGACTAAAGAGGAATATTTTTTCATAAAATGAGCAAAACTACTCCCGAGGTGATTTTTTGAAATACTTATGGGCATTTCTCGTGGGCGGACTTATATGTGTGATAGGACAGATTCTTATTGATAAAACAAAGCTTACCCCTGCCAGAATAATGGTAGGCTTCGTTTGTACGGGCGTGATTCTCGGTGCCTTCGGCGTGTATGAGCATATTATTGAATTTGCGGGTGCCGGAGCGACGGTTCCTATATCGGGCTTCGGGGCGCTTCTTGCAAAGGGCACAAGAGAGGCTGTAGATGAAAAGGGGCTTATCGGTGCCTTTACGGGACCTCTTACTGCGGGCAGTGCGGGAATTATGGCGGCAGTGCTTTCGGGACTTATCCTTTCTTATATGACCAAGCCCAAGCCGAAATAATTTTTGCGAAATTGTGTTATATATATTAATTTTCGGATATTAAAGGAAAAAAACTTGTTTTTCAGCTTCATCTGTGATATTATGTTATTACAGTTAAATGTAATATTGTATAGTGAGGTGAAATTAATGGAAATTCAGGGCGTTCTCGATATCATCAAGTCATTCTTTGATGCAATTATCAAGATTCTTACATCTATCGGCTTTATCAAGGCTGAGGAAGAAGGCGCAGACGCAGCAACAGGTGCTTAATTTCATAGCTTTTGGCTGAAAAGACTGACGGTTGGCCGTCGGTTTTTTCATTTTAAACAATTATTGACAACCCGAAATAAAAGTGTTATTATACAAGTGAAAAGTTGCAATTGAATTTGCAAAAAAAATAAATAAGAGGTGACAAAAATGACTCCCCAGGAAATCCTTAACATCGTAAAGGCATTCTTTGATGCTGTTCTCAAGGTTCTCACAGCTCTCGGTTTTGTAAAGGAAGACGCAGCTGAAGGCAGCGAGGAAACAACCGCATAATTTTGTTTATGAATAAAAAGCACCGTCGGTTTCCACCGGCGGTGTCTTTTTTTTATGCAGTTTGTGTAAAAACTGTATACTATCCGTATTGACAATATACTGAGACGGGTGTTATTATATGTTTATAAAAAATTAACTCTTTATGGAGGAAATATGAAGAAGCTTATTTCAATTATTCTTTCTGTTGCTATGATTTTTGCAATCGCAGTTCCCGCATTTGCGGCTCAGGAGGACGCTCTTCTCGGCTGGGATGATCTTACGGATAATGAATACCCCTTTGTTTTCGTTCACGGTATGGGCGGCTGGGGTGCCTATGAGGATCACGCCACCAACCCTTATTGGGGCGGTATGAACTTTGAGGGACTTAAAATGAGTATGGGCGATACTAATATCGTTGATATTCTCAATGAAAACGGAATTGAGACCTATGAGGCATCCGTAGGCCCCTTCTCAAGTGCATGGGACAGGGCCTGCGAGCTTTATGCACAGCTTACGGGTACTGTCGTTGACTACGGTGAGGCACATTCAAAGGCTCATAATCATGACAGATACGGCTACAGCTATGAGGGCAATGCTCTTATGGGTGAAAACTGGGATCTTGAAACTCCCATCAATATTATGGGACATTCCTTCGGAGGCCCCACAGTACGTCTTTTTGCTTCTCTTCTTTATTACGGCGATGAGGCAGAGCTTGCCGCAACGGGTGAGAATACTTCTCCTCTTTTCACCGGCGGACACGATGTTGTCCATTCCGTAACTACGTTCTCAAGCCCCAACGACGGCACACCTATTGCCGACTTGCTTGTAGATCTTAAGCTTGTATATCTTATCGGCTTTTTCGGCAATATCCTCGGTGCTCTTTTCGGTGATGAGATTATGATGTGGAATCTGCGCTTCGGACAGTTTTCCATTACTCCCAAGGACGGTGAAGAACGCGCAGGCTTCAGCTTTGCTGCCATAAATAATTTCTTCAAGTCAAATGATAACTGCGGATATGATATGACCATTGAGGGCGCAAAGGTGCTCAATGAGAAGATACAGGTATGCCCCAATACCTACTATTATTCATATACGGCTATTGCCACAAAGGAAAGCTGCACGGGACTTCAGATGCTTGAAACGCCCTCTATGTTTACCTTCTCCTCAATTGTTCTCAGCCTCAGCGAGGGCAAGACGATTGACGGCGTCAAAATGACAAAGGAATGGGCAATCAGTGACGGTATCGTGCCTTATGCAAGCTCAAGATGCCCCGCAAAGGATTTTGATTCTGCACGATATTACAGCGAGGCTGTTGCAAACGGTGAGGAAATTGAGCCGGGCAGATGGTATATGATGGATCCTCTTCAGGATTTCCAGCACGCAAGCTTTATGGGTGTTGTAGGCTGGCCCACCTCCGTTGAGGATTTCTACGTGAATTTCATCAATACGGTCAACGCAAGATAAGCCTTTACAAGGGCAAACGAAATTTATTGTTTTTCAGACAGAGAAGGCTCGGATGAAATACTTATAAAAACAACGGACAGAAGACGGTTGTATACGTCATCTGTCCGTTTTCGTATCAGAAATCAAACACGTTTGAATATTCCGTTCTCGGGGTATCGCTTTTTTTCTCGTCGAGCACCACCGAATAAGCTTGTGTTTTACCCTCACGGTAGCATTCAATGCTTATTGTGTCACCTGCGGATTTCTTTTCCATCAGGGATTTTATATCCTCGCCCTTTGAAATCGTTTTATTGCCGATTTTCGTAATAACGTCACCCGAGCGGATGCCTGCCTTGTAGCAGGGTGAATCCTTGTCAAGTGCCACAATATAACAGCCTGTGGGCAGAGAATATCTTGAAGACATTGTTGACGTCACGGTCTGTACGGTAATGCCCATAAGCGGCTTTCCCGTTACGTATCCGTAGAGAATAATGTCCGCCATCATATCTTTGACGTCGTCTATGGGAATACAAAAGCCCAATCCCTCTATTTTTTCGGATGACAGCTTTGCTGTTGCTATTCCCACAACCTCACCGTCCATATTATAGACGGGGCCGCCGGAATTTCCGTGGTTTATGGCGGCATTCGTCTGAAACATATTTACGAACGTGTCGTTGCCGATATTTACCTCACGGCTCAGGTGGCTTACAATGCCGTCCGTAAAGGTATATGACAGCTCTCCCAGAGCATTGCCTATAAGCATTACGTCGTCACCCACCTTGAGAGAGGAGGAGCGTCCGAGTGTTACGGGCAGAGTCGAGGTGTTGATTTTTATAACGGCGAAGTCATTTTCGGGAACCGTGCCGATTATTTCTGCACTGTACTGCTTTCCCGAGTAATCCGTTACCGTTATCTTTTGGGCATTCTGAACAACGTGATTGTTTGTTACGATATATCCGTTGTCGGTAACGGCAAAGCCTGTTCCCGTCTGGGATACGGTTTCTGTGTAGGTTCCGAGCCAAGTGGAGGTTTTTTTCTGAGATATGGACTGAATTGCCATGATGCTGTTAACCGCATACGAATAAATTTCGCCCTTTGAAAGCACCGGCAGAGCCTCGGTTGTGGACTCTTGCGAGGAGGACTCCGTGGCGGGCATATCCTCGGAAACATTCTCCTCGGGGATAAGCTCCCCGTCTGAGGTGCTTTCCTGTACGTGCGTAGTGGTTTCCTCGGAAATTATAAATTCATTTGCGGTGGTGTCCTCATCGGCTGTCGTCATATTTTTCAGATATCCGAACATCAGAAATGCGCCGCCTGCACCCGAGAGGGTGCTCAGTATCGTCGAAAAAATAAGAATCAGAATAACTGCCCTTACGGATACGACATATTTTTCCTTTTTATTTCTTTTCCCTTTTATCTCAGCTATGTGAGATTCCCGTGCAGTATCGGGATTTAAGCTTTCGTTCACTTAAACACCGCCTTACGCCTGTTTTGTATATTATTGCCTTTTTACAGCAGCTTATACATGGTTGATGCGCTTTCCTTGGTAGCATATTCGCTTACCGTTACTACCTGAGCCTTTATATGGTTTGCGCCCATCTGGATATCTATAACGTCGCCCACCTTTATTTCGTAAGAGGCTCGGGCGGTTTTTCCGTTGACCTCAACGTGCTTTGCATCACAAAGCTCATTGGCAACGGTCCTTCTTTTTACAAGTCGGGATACCTTAAGATATTTGTCAAGTCTCAAAACAATACTCCTTTCAATAAAGGCCAAACTGAACGGACTGTTTTGTTTGCCCGTTTTTATGATAAGAAGCCCTGAATGATTATCTCCTCAGCCTCCTCGGGAGTAAGCCCGAAGGTCATAAGCTTCAGCAGCTGCTCGTTGTTGATTCTGCCGATAGCCGCCTCGTGGATTATCTGAGCCTCTGCGTGATTTGCGGCAATTTCGGGGATAGAGCGGATGCCTGCATTGTCCATAATGATTGAATCACACTGAACGTGAGCGGAGCAGGGAGCGTTTCCCACAGCCTTGGGATAGAATATCTGCTTTGATTCATCCTTTGCAACGGAGCGTGATATTATCTGAGCGGATGCACCCTCGCCGTCAAGGTTGATGGTCATATCGGAATCCGCAATCTGCTTGCCGTGAGTCATAAGACGTTCGGTAACTATGAACTTTGCGTTCTTGCCAAGAGAAGCAACCGTGTTTCTCTTTGTGGAATCAACACCCTTTATCTGTACCGATTCCATTTCGCAGAGCGAGCCCTCCTCCATATATACGACGGTTTCGGGATTGAGTATTCTTTCTCCGCTGCCCGTACCCTCACCGTAATGCTTTTCAATGTACTTGATCTTTGCATTTTTGCCGATGAAGAATCTGTGTATGCCGTCGTGACGGCTTTCCTGACAACCTGAATTGTGTATTCCGCAGCCCGCAATTATGGTGACGTCGGCATTTTCTCCGATGTAAAAGTCATTGTATACCTTATCGGAAACGCCCTCCTCCGTTATGATTACGGGGATATATATCTGCTCACCCGTAGTGTCGGGTAAAACGGTAATGTCGATTCCCGGTTTATCTGTTTTGTTGGTTATCTGTACCTTTTCGTTGGTTTTTCTTTCAACGCCCGCACCGTTTTTTCTGATGTTATACGATGCTCCCTCGGGGATAGCGGAAAAATCAGCAATGGTATCAAGTAAGCTTTTGTCTGTGATATTAAGCATTCGTGTCACCTCTCAACGTACATTTGCTGTCAAATTCTCCCAGAAGTGAGGGGAGTATCTCTTCCTTTGTGCCGAATGAGCGTATCTTACCGTCGGCAACCACGAGAATATCATCGGCAAGCTGCATAATTCTCTCCTGATGTGAGATGATCATAACGCTTTCGTTTCTTTCAGCCGCAATATCTCTGAAGGACTGAACGAGCATTGAGAAGCTCCAGAGATCAATGCCGGCCTCCGGCTCGTCGTATATTGCAAGTCCCAGATCTCTTGCCATAAGGGTTGCGATCTCAATACGCTTTACCTCACCGCCTGAAAGGGAGGAGTCCACCTCACGGTTAAGATAGTCCATTGAGCAAAGACCTACCTTCGTAAGGTATGAGCAGCATTCGTTTTCGGGGAGAGCGCTTCCGTGGGCAAGGCTTAAAAGCTTTCTGACGGTAAGTCCTTTGAAGCGGGGAGGCTGCTGGAAGGCATAGCCTATACCGAGTCTTGCTCTTTCGGTTATTGACATATTTGTAATGTCCTGACCGTTATATAAAATTTGTCCCCTCGTGGGCTTTTCTATACCCATAATAAGGCGTGCAAGTGTGGATTTGCCGCCTCCGTTGGGACCTGTGATTACAAGGAATTTTCCGTCCTCGAGGGTAAAGGAAACGTCCTCGATAATCTCAAGGGTTTCTCCTCTTGCTTCATCCGTTACGGAAAAACCGATATTTTTAACTTCTAACATTCTGTTTCACCTGTTTAAATAAATGATGGACAATATTATTATGACGTGTAAGGCCGTAATTAACGGCAGACCTGTCATAAATTTTTTGTGCCGCGTTTTATGTCTGATGAGCTTCATCGTTATATATTCGGCGGCGGCACCTCCGAGAAGAGCCGTGCCCATAAGCACCCTTTCGGGGATCCTTCTTCCCGGCAGAGTCTTTGCCGCAAGCTTATCATACACGGTAAGCGCCGCGGCAAGCAGAGAAATGACGGCTAAATATTCCGTCATAACTCAACCTTTACGATGCATTCGCCCTTGCCTGCATATACGGAAAGAACTCCGTCGCTGTACTTGTATTTCTTGGTTGAATATACCTTTTTGGGCTCTGAGGGCAGATAGATGAGTGTGGGAGCCTTGATGTCGGAGCTGCCCGTGTAGGAAAGAGTAAAGAGCTTCTGCTTTCTGTCAAAGGAATAGCTCTTTATTGTACCTGCAACTGCAATGGGAAGAGGACGGCTGATGATGTCCATGATCTTGCTGCTTTCGAAATCAATATAGTAATGCCAATAGGTATGGCTCCACTTGTTTTTGTCAAACTTTTCAATAAGATGCTCAAGAGCGGGATATTCGTCGCTTCCGGGCACCATGCCGCCCCATTCGCCTACGAGCACGGGCACGTCCATTCTCTCCTGGGTTCTCTTGTGCTCATTGAAGATGAAGTCAATACGGTAGGGGCTTGCATTGTTTGTGAGGGGAGTGTCAACGGTTATATCGTAGCCGTGAGGAGAGAAGATGTGATTTTCCTCTCTTGTCCCGTCCTTGTAAACGATTCTCGGAACGCTGCAGGGGATACCGAGATTTGAATAATAGCAGTTTTCGGAGATGATGATGCCCGTCTTGTCTGCTTTTCTTATAGCCTCGGCTGCGGCAACGAGGAAGGGATAGTATCTCTTCGTGTCAAATTCATAGAGCATTTCCTTTGCATCCTCTATGATCTTGTTGTATACCTTGGGATCGTCGGCAACGGAGAGCATAGCCATTACGTCCTTTTTCAAAGCATCGGAGATGAGTCCCTTACGGTCAACTCTCTTGTTGAAAAGAATTGTCTGAACACCGCTCTTGACGAGGGTTCTGAATATCTTTCCGCCGGGGGTGCCGGGGAAGGGCTCGTTGAATACGTCGTAGCCGATGATGCAGTCGCAGTCCTTGAGATATTCTACGGTATAAGTGAGCATATCGCAGAAGCGGTCGCGAAGGCCCTTGCCCGCAACGGGAGTATTGCACCAGAAATCATCGAAGGACTGATGAACGTCCTTGTGGAAGAAATAGCCCTCAGCCCAGATAAACAGGGGATCACTGCTTTTCTTGGTGTGTATACATGCCCACTTGGGTGCACCGTCACCGGGGGTTGAACAGAAATAGCTGAAAAGATCCTGATGCCAGTCAACAAAAACGTACATTTCGTGCTTTTTGCAAAGCTCAAGCACCTTCTTATAGCCGTCAAGATATTCTGTATTATATACGCCCATTTCAGGCTCGATGCCCGCCCACGTAAGTCCGAGGCGGATTATATTTATGCCTTTTTTTCTCAGTGCTGAAAGTCTTTCGGGGGTTATGTCTGTTTTGTAGCGGATAACGGAATCCTCATCCTTTTCCACACCCTTATATACGAAGTTTACGCCGTTAAAAATTCTTTCTCTTCCGTATTCGTCAATAAGTCTTTTGCCTGAAACAGATATAGTATTCATAGCTGCACCTCTTAATAAATATTTATCTATTTTATAATATCATCATAAGGAGTATTTTGTCAATATTATAAAGCACAAGGATCCGGGCTTATAAAATAAACCCGGATCCCGTGTTAGTTTTTTGCTTTGTCAGATTGCCGAAATCGTCATAGCGATTATTACAGATGCGGTGAAAACTCCCGAGATAAGAGCCGCGGAAATGATTTCCCATCTGTTCGACTCAAAAAAGCGCTTCATATAAATTTATCTCCGTTCTGCACAATAAAGTGCATAAATAATTGTAGAATATTTCAAATGCCTGATGCATAATACTACAAAAATCCGCGTTTGTCAACAATATTTTGATGTCAAAATATTACAATTTGTTTTTTTTCGCAGGTCAATATCGGGAGTGTGAAATTATTTGTGTGTTTCCACGATATTTTGTATAAAACGCCAAAAACGGTACACAATATATGCGAAAGGAGTTTGATGAATTATGAATTTTACGGAAAAGGAAAGAAGCCTTCTCGAGGAGCTGAAAAGCCACGAAAGGCTTTGTATCGAGAAGTATAAAAGACACTCTGAGCAGGCGAATGACGAGCAGCTGAAAAGCTTGTTTCAGGGGCTTGCAAATGAGGAGAGCGAGCATCTGGCATCCCTTGAGCAGATAGGCTCGGGCACGGTGCCTCCCATTAATTGTCAGGAGAAGCCTCTGCCCGTTTTTGCGGCAAAATATAAGGCAATGCTTTGTCCCGAAAAGACCGCGGATGCATATCTTTGCACCGATCTGCTGTCGGGAGAAAAAAGTGTTTCTCACTTATATGATACGGCGGTTTTTGAATTCCGTGACAAGGGTGTCAGAGATTTTCTTAACCATATTCAGAAGGACGAGCAGACACACGGTAAAATCATATACGATTATATGTCGGCAAACAATATGTATTAAAAACCGGTTGCTGTGTAAAAAGGAGGGAAAGCGTTGTCGGAGGGCGCTTGCCCTTTTTTGTTTTATATGTTTTTCGGGAAGGCTGTACCGGACTTTTTGGTCCTGACGTACCCTTGCGGTGAGGATGATTATTCAAGGAAATTGTTGTTTTTGACTAAAAATAAGTTGATTAATTTTATATATAATTTTATATATATAAATTGAATTTATTTTTGTCTTGTGTTAAAATCAATAGTGTATAAGCAAAATTCTATCTTTGTCTGCCGTTTTTGTTGTGTGGCAGACAGGAAAAGGAGAGTACAAAACATGAAAAAAACAAAAATGACAACGAAGGCCTTGTCTGTGTTGCTTTCCGTAATCATGCTTTTTACCATGATTTCGGTGGGTATCATCGTGCCCGAAGCTGACGTTAACGCTGCAGAGGCGGGGGAGACCATTACGGTTACCACTATTGCTCAGCTTAATGATGCTATTGCAAAGGCCAATACTGCGGGTGTCAATAAAATCACCACGATTAAGCTCGGAAGCACTATAAGCTATTCCGGCTCACTTGCAAGCTTTACGGAGCTTACAAGCGCAAACGTGGTTTTTGACTTCAACGGCAGCTCTCTGCTTCTGACCTATTCTATAGCAGAGGGAAGAGGAAGCTCGGGCTCCTCGGCGGCTCAGCTGCCCTCGGCAAACTCCGGCAAAACCGACGGTAACGGTGTTGATACCTACACCAACGGTATGTTTATCATCCGTTCAGGCTCAACCATGAAGATTATAAACACCAAGCCCGGAAATATATCAACAATGCAGGTCTATACCGATTTTGAGGATACCTCAAGAGGTGATTACACCGCGATAGGTAACGGTGAGCTTCATAACTATGCATCATCATCACTTATCTATAGCGAGGGTACGCTTATAGTCGGTGATATGAACAACTCCACCTATAACGACTTCAGACTTCATGCACATTCTTCCGTGCGTAATACAAACAGTGACAACCCCAACATGTACTATAAGAAGAGTGCAAATACAAACTGCTACACTGTAACTGTTAACGGAAGCAACGCCATATTCAAGATGTACGGCGGTAAGGTCGAGGCAACGGCTGTTTCCCGTGCAAGACGAGGCTTATGGGCAGACGTTATCTGTTATGCTCTTAATGTAAACGCATGTTATTCAGCAGAGATTTACGGCGGCTCCATAAATATCCCTAAGTGCCCCGTTGATAACAACAACGGTATTTCTCAGTGTACCGGTAACGCAAGCTCCGGTGCAACAGCAAGAATATCTGCAATCAGATGTAATACTCCTTATCTCTACCTTTTTGATGTTGACTGTGCCGTACAGACACAGTGCGGTGCCGACTCATCAAACAAGCAGAATCTTTATACAAGCTGTATTTATACCACCTCCGATGCAAATGCTCCTTATGTATATGGCGGTAACTACAGCTATTCTGCTTACCGTGCAGGCGGTAACTCAACTGCAACAAACAACGGTTGGGTTGTAAGAGGTGCCTATAAGCTTGCTTCAAGCGGTGTACTTACTCCTTCTGAAGTATCGGGAAGTAACTATGCCCCAACAGCAGTTGGTGCCGGAAACACCGGAACAGGCTCAGTTGCAACCTATACTGTATTCATCGGTGATAACGGTGTTGCAAGAGATGCCTCCAACAACATTGTAAAAACAAATATGTCTGCCGAGAACGGTATTGATATGTTCTCATATGACAACTACCGTGCATATCTTGCACAGTACAAAGCCACTCTTGACTCATACTACGGCAACGGTATAATGACAACAAACGGCGATGCAAATGCTGAGGTAGGCTCAACTAACTATCTTCTCAACGGTTATACTCAGAAAAACTGGGCCGGTAAAACTCATCCCGGCGCTGCTTACAATCTCAGCTATAATACTCCTAATACAGCAGGAATTACGAACGGCGGTTCACTTTTCCTTGCTCCCGTATGGGAGGAAAATACCTACACCATCACGTACGATTGGAACGATGGCGACAGTGTTTCTAAGGTTACCGATACCTCAAGCTGTCCCACGACTTATAAGATAACCTCCACGTCCGCATTCGGCACACCCGTCCGTCCCGGCTACAGATTCTTAAAGTGGGCGGTAACGGCTTATGATTATCCCTCAACCGATACCAAGAAAAATGCATGGTCTCTTGCTGAATATCCCATCGGCTTCCCCCTTAACGGCAAGAACGGTAACATCACCCTCAAGGCTTATTGGGAGGTTGTTCCCTATACTGCAACCTTCAACCTTAACGGCGGTAATATCGGCGGCGATACCTCAGACAGAACTGCAAGCTACGACGTTAATAAGGTATTCCAGTTCCCTCAGGGAATTCAGAAAAACTACTACAACTTCGATAATACCTTCTCCGTATATATTGTTGACCCCAACGGCAGCTCATGGAAAATTGACGAAAACGTTACTTATGAAGCCGGTAGCCGTACGGAGGTAGGCGCATACGGTAACGTAACCTTTATTGCAAACTACACTCCCGTTCAGTATACCGCAGAGTATAACTCCAACGGCGGTGAAAACGTTGACGACGACAGAGTCAAGACCTACAACTACGAATCAGTAACCACTCTTCCCGAAATCACAAGAACGGGTTATAAGTTTATAGGTTGGCAGCCCGAATTTTCCGTCGGCTCATGGAATGAAAATACTGTTTATCCTTCCGGAACGTCCTTCAATAAGATGAACGGTAACGTAAAGTTTATTGCTCAGTGGGAAAGTGCAACCTATTCTCTTGATCTTGATCTTGATGCAACCGAAAGCATCCCCGGCGGTAAAACTCAGTATAACTATGCATACAAGGATCCGCTTACACTTAACAATCCCACAAAGACGGGTTATGATTTTACCGGCTGGAAGGTAAAGGCAGCACCCGATGCCGGCACCACATGGATTATCGGCGAGGAATTCAAGGAGGGTATTGATTCCGGTAAGGTTATCATTCCCGCAAACAGAGTGGGCTCCGTAACACTTGAGCCCATGTGGGAGGGCGCTGATTATACGATCAGCTTCAATGCAAACGGCGGTAACGGCGTTCCCGATCTTCCCTATACCATTGAAGAGACCGTTGTTCTTCCCTCAACCACAAAGAAGGGCTATACCTTCCAGTATTGGTCGGTATTCTCAAACGAAGGCAACTGGACAGGTGAAATTTATTATGCCGGTCAGCCCATTGAAGAGGATATGTACGGTAACGTAACCCTTATTGCAAACTGGGTAAAGACACCTTACGTCATTACTCTTGATGCACACGGCGGTATCGTTTCCCCCGCATCTCTCAACTATGACTTTGAAAAAGAGGTAGCTCTTCCCGTTCCCTCACTTACCGGCTATACCTTTGACGGCTGGAAGGTGCTCTCGGCAGACAGCGGAGCATCATGGGAGATCGGTAAGGTTTATACTGACGTTGTTCCCGCAGGTCAGTACGGTAATATGACACTTGAGGCACAGTGGGTGCATACCGAATATTCAATCCACTACACCGGTCAGGGTACGCTTCCCTCCGATACAAAATATTACATTGACTCTCCCGTATTCAATCTTTCCGCTGCTTCAAATGCAGGTTACAGATTCTTATACTGGAACGTAACCGTTGCAGTCGGCAACTGGGAGATGAATGAAAAAATTTACACAACCACAGATCTCAGCGGCAGATACGGTAATGTAACTCTTAATGCAAACTACGAGCCCATTTCCTATAAGATGATATATAGGGATATAGACGGCACTGAAACAGTGGTTGCATACGATATGACAACCCCCGTAGTTATCAATGAATATCACAGAGACGGCTACACATTCTCAGGCTGGACGGCAGAATATGTCAATTCCACTGACGGCTCAGGCTGGCCCTCAGTTTGTCAGCCCGGCACATACGGTGCAGGCGAAAGATACGGTGACGTTGTTCTTACTCCCATTCTTACTCCTGCAGACTATTCAATAAGCTTTATGCCCGACGGCGGCACACCTTATGCAGATCTTTCTTATAACATTGAATCTGCTGACGTGCTTCCCGAGCCCGAAAGAAACGGCTATGACTTTGCAGGCTGGGAGGTAACCTCCGCAGGCGGCAGCTGGGCTCAGGGTGACGTTATTGCCGCAGGAACGGCAGTTACGGGCGAATACGGTAACGTAGAGCTTACCGCACGCTGGACACCCAAGAGCTATACTATCACATGGGTAACCGGCAACGGTACACATACGACAACGGCAGCCTTTGATACAATTCCCGATGACAGCATCGTAAATACCTACAAGGCTCCCGATGCACAGTACACTTATACCTTTACAGGCTGGTCTCCCTCCGTATCAAAGGTAACGGGCGAGGCAACATACACTGCACAGTATTCAAAGACAGTAAATTACTACAACGTTACTTGGGTATATGAAACGGACGAGACGTCAGGTGCAAGAACTCTTACAGAAAGCTATGCTTACGGCGCAAAGCCCGTATTCAATAACGGTATCAACCCCACAAAGACATCCGTAAGCGGAAAATACTACAGATTTATAGGCTGGCAGGATGAGTCGGGCAACTTCATTTCCGACAGCACCATCGTTACGGGCAAGACAACGTATACTGCGGTATACACCGAGATTGAGGCTCCCAGAACAGTTACGTGGATAATCAACGGCATTAGCACCGAAACTATGTGGGCTGTAGGTGAAACTCCCGAATACGTCGGTACGCCCGTTAAGCCCGACGCCAACGGTATGAAGTATACCTTCATCGGCTGGGATAAGCCCGTTGTTAAGGTTGAAGCAAACGTTGACTACGTTTACGTTGCACAGTTCAAGGAAGAGCCCCAGACGTATACGGCAGAATTTGATCTTAACGGCGGTACGTATACCGGCAGCACTCATATCAGCTATAATATGTCGGACGGTCTTACAATGCCCGTTCCTTCAAAGGACGGCTACACCTTTGCAGGCTGGATCGTGACAGCAAACGACGGTATATGGACTCAGACAACTCCTCTTACTTACACAACTTACACGGGACTCTGGGGTAACGTAAGCTTCCGAGCTCAGTATAATGTAACAGAATATACTATTAAGCTTGAAGCTGACGACGGCACGACTCCCGAATATAAGTACACCATCGAAAGCACAGATTCTCTTCCCGCACTTTCAAAGGACGGCTTTGTTCTTACCGGCTGGATGGTAGTTTCCGCAGACGGAAACTGGATAGCAGGTGACACGGTTGCCGCTGACAAGGTGCTTACGGGTATGTTCGGTAACGTAACGCTTCATCCCCTCTGGAGTGCAAAGCTTTACAAGATCAGCTGGGTGAGCGGTGATATCGTTCAGACTGTTGAATTCAAATACGGTCAGGCAGTGGTTGCATATCCTCCCGTTGCAAAGGCAGGCTATACCGCACAGTGGGATGCTACTGTTCCTGCAATTATGCCCGCCGAGGATCTCACATTTACAGCAGTTTATACTCCCATTCAGTATTATCTCAGATTCAACTCCTCAGGCGGCAGTGCAGTTGAGAACTTCTATTATGACATCACCTCAACAAAGACTCTTCCCGTTCCCGTAAGAGACGGTGCAACCTTCGAGGGCTGGAGAGTTTCTGCAACCGACGGCAGCTGGACAAAGAACAAGGTATATGATATTGATACATATCTTACAGGTCAGTACGGTAACGCTACCTTTACTGCGGTATGGGAAATTGAGATCCACACCATTACCTGGGTTGCAGGTGACGTAACAAAGGTTACTATGTGGTATCACGGTGCTGTTCCCTCTTATGACGGTGTTCCCTATAAGTCAGCCGACGACTATAATTCATACATCTTCGCAGGCTGGGACAAGGAGATCAAGACCGTTACTCAGGACGCAACCTACAAGGCTGTATTTACGCCAATTGAAAGACTTTATACCGTTTCATGGAGCGTTGACGGCTTTATCAGAGAGGAAAAGCAGTATAAGTACAATGAGATGCCCACTTATTCGGGTGCTACTCCCTCAAGACCTGAAACGGGTGAATTTGAATTTACCTTCGCCGGCTGGACTCCCGAGATCAGCCCCGTAACAAGAGACATAACGTACGTTGCTATGTTCGACGTATATACAAAGCTTCAGGGACTCAGAGTCAGCAAGTCTGCTGTATTCCTTGATATAGGCGAGGAGGCTGTTCTTTCAGCTATTCTTTCTCCCGCAACCGCAACAAGCAAGGACGTTAACTGGATTTCCGCAGATACAGACGTTGCTAAGGTTGACATTAACGGTAAGGTTACCGCTGTAAATTCAGGTGAAACACTTGTCCGTGTTGAATCAAAGAACGGTGAGTTCAAGTCATACTGCTACGTAAACGTTGCTCCTGTTATTTCTCAGTATCTCGTTGTTTCTGCGGGCTATGAGGAAACCACGGGACTTCCCGGCTCACAGCTTCAGCTTTATGCCAGAATTATGCCTTCTGATACAACGATCACCAAGGTGACCTGGACTTCAAGCGACGCAACGATCGCTAAGGTAGATGCAAACGGTCTCGTTGTATTCGGCAACGTAGCAGGTACGGCAATTATCACAGCTTACTGTGACGGTTATGCTTCAGGCTCAATCGAGGTTACAACAAAGCTTAAGGCTGATGCTGAAGAGGATGATACAAAGACGTATGTTATTATGTTTATGACATCCACCTCAAG
The DNA here is from genome assembly GCA_045654865.1 of Acutalibacteraceae bacterium. Classification (GTDB taxonomy): domain Bacteria; phylum Bacillota; class Clostridia; order Oscillospirales; family Acutalibacteraceae; genus RUG806. The sequence continues at coordinate 25,062 of JAZOOE010000021.1, forward strand.
CTACATTATCAACGGTGTGACCTACGAGTCTGTATCCGTTATAGTAAAAGAGGGCGATACTCTTGAATTCCTGCTTACGGAGCCTCACTTTGTAACCATTAACGGCGTTCAGATGGACAGAGACACCGACGGTGTATTCAGAATCTCGAATATCCACGATAACTACACCATTATGGCTGTAGAACGCGGAGATCTCGGCTTTAACGAGGACGTTGATGAGGATGATGCAAAGGAGCCTACTTTCTTCGATAAGCTCAAGGCATTCTTCAGAAGCATCGTTGAGTTCTTCCGCAATCTTTTCAAATAAGTCTGACGGCTTAATGAAAAGATAATATAAAAAGTAATTGCTTAGCGCGGTGCCCATACGGCACTGCGCGGCAATATAGATCCCTTTCGGGATTTGCGACGGCAGGGACTGTCGCCGAAAACAGCATTTGGGGATACAAATGCAAAAACAGTTAATAAAAAGGGGATGTAAAAAACTTGCGTTTTTTACATCCCCTTTTAGGAGCATGAAAAAATGCGCAGAATGAACAAACCGAGCCAAAACAAGGCGGATAGCCTTATTTTGGGTTGTCCAACGGTGTATAAGGGTACTCCGAGGACGAGGTTTGTTTATAGCATAAACCGCAAAAACACAGTTTTTACCGTTTTTTTATGTTTAAAGGGTTTCTACGGATTTTTCAATCCGTAGAAACCCTCTGTTCATCTTGGTTTATGCGGTCTGTACTTTTTTACAGCCCTTTTTGTTTTATATAAATTGATTCTTATATAGAGTTCAGAAGCGTTCCGATGTTCTTTACAGCCTCACCGATTCCGCCGACAATCTTATTAATGCCTTTCATAGTGCCCTTTCCGTTTAAGATAAGGCAAAGTCCCTGTGCCATTTCGGGAGTGAATACACCCATACTCATTGAAATGAAGCAGCGGATGGGAATCTGGAGAGCCATTGAGGTCATCATCTTTTCCTGAGAGGCATCGCCCTTGCTCATTGCCTTGAAAACGGAAAGCAGAAGATTGTTGATAAGCTTGCCTGCCTTTGTGTGTGCAGCATCCTCAAGGGAGCTGTTTATTGTGATTTCCTCCTGATTGTTTTCCTTGTAGGGGAGCTCATAGCCGAGAAGTGTCTCAAAATCGCTGTCGGAAACGTTCATAACGTCTGCCGTGTAATAGCAGGGTAAGCTTTTCTTGTAATCGGGGATTTCCACGTTTTTGTCTGTAGAGCTTACCTTGACGGTTGCACTGAGTCTTATGTCACGGGAGGATGCGCCTACGAGAATCTCAAATTCGCCCGATTCCACGTGCCAATCACTTATATTGACGTTATAGTAGGCAAACGCACGCTTATCAAGGGTAAGGGTGACACATTTTTCCTCGTCGGGAGCAAGGAATACCTTTTTGAAGCCCCTGAGCTCCTTTTCGGGACGGAAGATCGTGCTTTCGGTGTCCTTGACGTAAAGCTGAGTGATCTCTGCACCTGCTGTTTTGCCGTCGTTTTTTACCTTATAGGTAACGGTGAGAGTATCCGTATCCTTGATTGACTTCTTTGAAAGCTTTATATCGGAATATTCAAACTGAGTGTAAGAAAGTCCGAAGCCGAAGGGGAAGAGCACGTCCTTTTTTGCCGTGTCGTAATATCTGTAGCCTACATATATGCTTTCACGGTATTCAACTGATTTGCGGGAGCCCGGGAAGCTGAAATAGCAGGGAGTGTCCTCAAGATGGAGAGGATAGGTTTCTGCAAGCTTGCCCGAGGGATTTTTGTCGCCGTAAAGCAGATCAATTATAGCCGCTGCTCCCGCCTCGCCGCCGAGATAGCCGTTAAGCACAGCCTGAGGAGCTGAAAGCCAAGGCATTTCAACGGGGGAGCCGCCCGAAAGCACAACAACGGTTCTGGGATTTGCTCTTGCAACTGCGCTTATGAGGGCAATATGGCTGTTGGGAATGGAGAGATGGTCTCTGTCGAAGCCCTCGGATTCGAAAACCTCTGTAAGACCGCAGAAGATAACTGCCGTGTCGCATGCCTTAGCCGCCTTTACGGCTTCGGATATGAGCTCGTTATCCGTAACGTCACGCGTCTTGTCATAGCCTCTTGCATAAAGGAATTTCAAGCCCTTTTCAAGCATTACGGAGAATGCAGAATCTATGTTTTTCGTGTTGATCTGGGATGAGCCTGCGCCCTGATAACGGGGGGATTTTGCCATTTCACCGATCAAAGCTACCGTAGAGCCCTTGTCAAGAGGAAGCAGATCGTTATCATTTTTAAGAAGCACCATTGAATTTTCGGCAATTTCCTTGGCAAGTGCGTGATGTTCGTCCTTGTCATAGGTATAGTTTCCGAGCGTTTCCTGAGACTTGATTATAAGGTCAATTATCTCGTCAACGCGTCGGTCGAGAGCCTCTTCGGAAAGCTCACCGCTTTCAACGGCCTCCTTGAGTCTTTTTGCCGCAAGTCCGTTTGATGAGGGCATTTCAAGATTTTGTCCTGCCATAATGCCCTTTTCGATTTCGTTTTCTGCGCCCCAGTCTGTGACTACAACGCCGTCGAAGCCCCATTCCTCACGAAGCACCTTGCCTAAAAGCCACTCGTTTTCTGCACAGTATGTGCCCAGCAGCTTGTTGTAGGCATTCATTACCGTCCAGGGCTTGCCCTCCTTTACTGCGGTTTCAAAGGATGCAAGATATATTTCTCTCAGAGCTCTTTCGTCGGCTATGGTATCAATGGTCATTCTTCTTGTTTCCTGATTGTTGGCGGCAAAATGCTTGA
>JAZOOE010000022.1:0-11238 GCA_045654865.1 Acutalibacteraceae bacterium
TATTTTCTTGATTGGCCTTGCAACGACAAGCCTCAGGCGAAATACGGTTCGCGTGCTCTGCTTGTACTGTGTCTGAAATCATCATCAGAGTTGTGCAAAATTTTTGACCGAGATGACCTTGCTCAATTATGCTCCGAAAAAATTGCCTGCCTTTTCAAAAAGGAGCCAAAATCCTATGGTGCAAAACAGGTTACGGCAATGTGTTCTCTGGCAGGATGGACTGATTCAAAAGAGGCAGGAAAAGAGATTCTTAATGGCGGAGCTAAAGGCTGGTCGACATTTATGAGCTACTATTTGTCAAAAGCGGCATCAGCCTTCAATATGACTGATACACTTGATGCCATTGAAAAATATTATTGCGGCATGTTAGACATGGGTGCTACAACGTTCTGGGAAGATTTTGATCTTGAGTGGACAATTAAAGGTACCCCCATTGATGAGATCCCCAATGAAGATGAAAATGACATACATGGCGATCACGGAGCATTCTGTTATAAAGGTTACAGACACAGCTTATGTCACGGATGGTCGTCTGCTCCCACAGCTTTTCTTGCAGAAGAGGTTCTCGGAATAAAGATTCTTGCTCCCGGTTGCAAAAAAATCTCAATTAAACCGAATTTAGGCAATCTTGAATTTGCCCGCGGCACCTACCCTACTCCCTTTGGCATTATAAAGGTAGACTGTCGAAACGAAAACGGCAACGTTAAGTTATCATATTCAGTACCAGACGAAATTGAAGTAATTGAGTAAAGGAGATATATCAGATGGATTTTTCTGCTCTTGCCCTGCATCGACAATCCTGCAGAAGCTTTGATAACAACAAAAAACCTTCCAAGGAAGTGATTGATTCTATTTTATCCACAGCTACTACAGCCCCCTCTGCATGCAACGGACAGCCTTATAAAATTTTTGTTTCCTTTGATTCAAAGGCTCAGGAAATAGCTAAAGCAACACAAGGCATGGGAATGAATAAATTTGCACTTGATGCACCTGTACAGATAGTAATTGCAGAAGATAAATACAACAAAACCGCTGCAATGGGCGCAAAAATTAAAAACAATGATTACCGATCAATAGATATCGGAATTTTAGCAGCTTATATAACGGCTGCAGCTGCTGATTCAGGTCTTGACAGCTGCATTCTCGGTTGGTTTGACGCAAAAAGGATTTCTGAAATTTGTGAAACAGATAAGGTTATACGATTAGTAATTTCTCTCGGTTATGCTACTGAAGGATATCCCTTAAGAGCCAAAAAGAGAAAAAAATCTGATGACATCATCAGTTATTTATAAGCTCATAAATGACAAAATTTAAAATTCAGGGAGTCACAAATACAGCATCTGCGGATTCCCTGAATTTATTATTTTTAAATATTATCCGTTAATATTTTCACCATTAAATAAATCAGGTCGCAAAGCCTTACGCCTTACGACTTGATTTATATCAGAATATTAAAATCCCTTTTTTCATCCGTTTATTTTTCGATAAACAGCAAATATCATTATTAGCAAATATTAGATGCTCACACAAGGTGATATCAACGGTCTTTAATTGTTTTGCAAGCATTTCCGTGAATTCGATATCATTATTCGATGGATTAGCAAAGCCTGTTACATGATTATGAGCGAGTATAACACCCTTCGCTCTGTTCAATAGTGCAAGTCTTGTTAAATTTGATAAGTCAATATCAACCTCATCGATCTTATATTGAGTATATTCAAATTGATTAATGGGCACACCTTGAGCATCCAGAAACAGAGCAACAAGAATTTCAGAGGTTGCAGTTTTGAAATATCCGGACAAATATTCGACAGCTGTCTGTGAATCAAGAATACTGCACTTGTCTCTACTTTTACTAAGCTCATAAGCCTTAAACACAGCAGGGAAGAATTTAATAAGAGTGGCCGCTTCAATTCCGATACCGGGAACAGTTACAAGCTGCTCAATATCCGCATCGAAAACTCCGTGAAGAGATCCGAAATTATTTAACAATCGGTGAGCAATCTCATTAGTATCAATCCTTGGAATAGAATAAAACAACAACATTTCAAGAATATTATGCTCATGAAAGCCATTGAACCCACTTGTTCTGAAACTTTCTCTCATTCGGCTTCTGTGAAGCTTATGCAAATCTGCATCACGTTTTGAGCCTTTAATATTTTTTGCCACAATAATCACCTTAATTACGATTAATTTAATCCGTTGAAATAATCACAAATACCTTCCGCTATTGAATTAGCAATTAACTCTTGATTAATCGGATTAACCAGAACATATCCTTCAACGTAATTGGTCAAAAAACCGGTTTCTATCAACACAGAAGGACAATTGTCTACTCGTGTTACATAAAACGGATAAAATTTAATTTTTCTGTCAACACGAGAATAATTATTATCCGCCTCAACGTAAATGTCATTAAGATACGTAGCAACAATCCTGTCATGGATAGAAGAGGCTAAAGGCTGTGAAAAAGGCGTGTAATAAAATGTATGAGTGCCGCTTTCCGAAGCAGAAGCACTACCGTCACAATGAATACTGATAAACAGATCAGGATTATAGTTCTCACAAAGCTCCATTCTTTCAGATAAATTCAAGGGAACGTCATCTGTTCTTGTCATTATTACAGAAAAACCTTTTGCCTCAAGATAGACTTTTGTTTTATATGCGATTGCCAAGGTAATCTGAGCTTCTGATGCACTGTCATCACTTAAAGCAGTTCCTACCATAGAAATACCGCCATGACCGGCATCGAGCATAATAACCTTATCTGTATAATCAGAAGTCAGCATATTGAAATCAATTTCAACAATACCTTCATTGTTTACATTGATTTTATATCCGAAAAACATACCCGGATTTTTCAATTTGAATCGAATGCTGACAAAGCTGTCAGAGCTTTTGATAATTTCATAAGACGAAAAAAGACAGGAAGACGTCAGATCAATATTATTGATTCCTGCGATATCATCACAGTAATAAAGATTTACGTCCACGTATTCAGCATCAAACTCTGAAACATTATATGAAAATTGCTCATACCCAATCTTAAAATCAAGATTTTTAATCTCAACATTTACAGGAGAAAGCCAATCAAGCTTGATCTGAATTCTGTCTGTATTGCCATCATAAGCAAAAATCTGAGCATTATTCTGAGGTAAAACGTAACCGTCAGTTATCAGCAAGGCGTCATCTGCATAAACATTCAGACCGCTTTTAAGCTCATATCTTATATAGCCCTCTGCTGACAAATTAATTTTTTCAACGTAATCAACAGTCCCCTTGAGCAGCTTTGATTTATAAGGATGGTAAGTATCATAATCATCAACTTCACTTATAGTTTCCGTATGATCATCCTTAATAACACACATCAGCGCTCTGCCTAATCCATTGTCATAATAAGGTGAAGCAACATTATATGTAACCTGGGCAATTTCCTGATGGGTGTTTTTTTTGTTAACAAACTCAACGTACTGATGAACAATTTGCGATTTATCACCACTAAAGCACACAAAAGAAATTAAATCAGAAACATTTTTGCTTTCAGAAATATCAACAATAACAGAATAGGCACAATATCCGTACGGAGCTTCAATATTTACCGTATTATCGGGTGACATCTCATAGGAAGAACCATTAAAAACTGTATAAACTATTGATTCTTCAGGGGCAACAACACTGCAAACAAAGGTATCCCCGAAAATCTGAGTATTCTCAGAATTAGGCGAATATTGATATATCAGGGAAATATTATTATAAATCTCGAAATCATACTCAGCGGCATTACCTCTGAAACTAAAAGTATTTAATCCCTTTGTCAGTACAAATTCTGCATTGGCAGTATTATTTTCCGTTTTCAATGTAACGTCATTACAATAAAGGAAAATGTCATCAACCTCAGTTGCGGCACTGAAAACAACCTTATTATTATCAAGCTGCATTGAGCTTACAAAGAAATCGTCCTGATCTGTACCCGCGACGTCATTTAAGAATATCGACAGATCTCTTGAAAGAGCTTTTTTTACCTTAAGCTGAGATGCATTATAGTAACAGCTTCCGTCAAAGGCAGGCATATCGTATAATGCCGTCAATTGAAGATTAATCTCGTTGCTGTAGGCCCAAAGCTCATCACTTCCGAAAATCTTATCGAGTCTATGCTCGCAATAAAGCGGAATATTATAATACTCTGCAAAATAATTCCACCACATCGCTACACCGTAGAAGGGGTAATCAACATCTGCACAAGCGGAAACAATATCCACATAACCAAAATCGATCAGATGCTTATCAAAAATTGCTATTGTATTATCATCTGCAAATTGCGCCGTCATATCCGAGATAAATTCAGCTCCAAAGCACATAGCAGGAAAATTCTTGCGAATTTCAGAGCTTAAGAACTCGACAATTTCAAAAACGTTTATGTCTTCGGAGTTGAATGCAGAAAACAAAATACCGTCAAACGAATAGCTTTCAGCAAGTATCTTAACTTTATTGAAGCTAAGCTTTCCGTTTTCATAAACATAGCTTTCATCGATTACAATAAATATATCAGCAGATCCCTTATTCAACAGATCCGTAACGTAACCAAGGAGGTCAAATTCAGAACCGCCGCTGTCTACCAATGAATCATATTTTCCTGTTGAATCAGGTTTGAGAAAATAAGCATTGGGAAGGAAATTTTTATAAAACAGCAAATCATTGTAAACGGCACTTTTTATACCCGCAACATCAGAAATATCATCAAATTTAAAATCCTTTTCCAAATCAAGCCATAAAGCGTTTACCTCATCGGGCACATTCATTTCAACTTCAGTGCTGTTATTTGCGGATAATTCATTGATGATATCATAATTTGATTTAACGCCGAGGGAACCAAAGGCACCGACATCAATAATTTCATTTAAATTTGCAAAATGAATCACATCTGCATAAATTAAGCCTGCAGAAGTTATAAAAATTCCGAAAATCAAAAACAAAACCGGCAGAACATATTTCTTCAGTTTCATCTATCCAATCCTTTCAAATGTGTTAATCTGAATTGTTTTCCTCTTCAGAGTTCTTTTTCATTTCAACGTAATTGGTTCTGACATCCATTCTGTCATAGTATTCCTTGAAGCGAATAGAAAAAGAAATTAATTTTTCACAGGAACTGCAATAAAACATAGAAGTAAACGATTGATTTACAACCTTCCAGTCGCTAACTCGTTTCATAGGCATTTTACAGTTTGAGCAATCGCACTTCATTTTACTTTTATCTACCTTCGGATTATTTATGTTTGTAATAACCGAAGATTTGAAAAGCAGCTTCTGATAAAAGGAGCTGTCGCAAATAACAGCCGTATTAAGCAAATGCTCTCGCTTGAAGCATTTTTTTAAGCACCTCAGCCCAAGCAAAGAGTCTTCAAGGGCTCTGTGAAAACTGCATTGAGAAACATCTATTCCCATCTGAACAGCAGCATTAACAAGACCGATCTGTTGATTACCTACGCCGACAATAAATTCCTGACAATACTTCTGCAAATCAACGTACTGGGTTAAAAACGGAATATTATTCATCCCGCAAAACATTGAAAAATTGTCAACAAGAACTCTGATATCAGAATTTCCCCATGACATAAACACACAGTTTCTACCGCCGATCCATTTAGAGAAATCCGAAACGGCACGTTGGAAGGAAACGCCTGAGCTCATATCCTCATTACTTATATGAGTAAGATTTTTTACTCTTCCGCTAAGCTTTTTAATCAACTGAGATTTTATAATGACGGAAAAGGTATCGATAACCTCAAGATCCTCATCAACAAGAACAGCACCGATTTCAAGAACCTCGTTTACGAAGCATTTGCGGTACTTATTATACGAATTATTCCACTCAAGATCCATTATAACATAAAACATAAAGTTCACCTATTGTCGTGAATTAAAATTAATCTTTAACATTTTATCATATTTGTTTACATCATTCAACATAAATTACAGATTTTTTCTTATTGCAAGAAATAAAATTTTCCCATATAATAAAGAAAAAGCTGACTTTAACAACACTGTTCACAACTAAGGATTAAAAGTATGAAAATCAGAAAAACCGAACTCAGGGATATTACGGCTGCTGCTAAAATTTACGATGACGCAAGAAAATATATGCGAGCCCACGGAAATATGGAGCAATGGGCAGACGGATATCCAAATGAAAAAGATATCGAAAATGACATAAAAGACGGAAACTCATACGTTGTTACTGATGAAAATGATGCTGTTATCTGCGTTTTCGCTTTTATGAAAGGACCGGATGTGACCTACAGCAAAATTTACAACGGTTCATGGCCAAATGAAAACGAATATTACGTTATTCATCGTATTGCCGTTTCAGAGCATCGCAAGGGCATAGCTTCTTTTGTTTATGACGAATGCCTCAAAAAGGCAGGCACCATCAGAATTGACACTCACAAGGACAACTACCCTATGCAAAACTCTCTGTTAAAAAACGGATTCAAATATTGCGGTGTAATTCATCTGCTTTCAGGAGCAGAGAGATTAGCTTACCAGAAGGAAGGATAAAATAATGGACATTCCCAAAATCTTGATAGAATACGCTAACGAGCTCGAAAACAAAACCAAGCTCACGTATCCTGCATTAGCCCCTCTTGCCAAGCAATGTTACCTCAACACAATTGAAACAACGGTCAAAAAATGCGACAACGGCGATTATTTCGTTATCACAGGTGACATTCCCGCACTTTGGCTCAGAGACAGTTCAGCACAATTGCGTCCGTACGTAAATCATTGCAAAAGCTCAGATGAATTAAAAGAAATATTCAAGGGAGTTATCAGGCGTCACGCTTTTTATATAAACCTTGATCCTTATTCCAATGCTTTCAATGAAATAATGCACGAGGAATCCCATAAGGATGATACGGACTTTGACTCTCCATATATTTGGGAAAGAAAATATGAGGTCGATTCACTTTGTGCATCTGTATATCTTTTGTCTGATTATTATGATGCCACAGGAGACAAGTCTGTATTCACTGATGAAGTACACAGAATGCTACAGGTCATTGTTGATACTTTTATCAAAGAACAGGATCACGAAACAAATTCATCTTATTATTTCAGAAGAACTGATTGTCCTGAAACAGACACAATGCCTCTTGACGGCAAAGGAAATCCTGTTGCTGTAACAGGTATGACGTGGTCAGGCTTCAGACCTTCAGATGACAGATGTAAATATAATTACCTGATCCCGGCAAATATGATGTGCTTCGTTACTATGAATAAAGCATCAAATCTACTTCTTGAAGGCTTCAATGATGATTTTTACTCCAAAAAGTGTCTGCAGCTTGCAAGCGAGGTAAAGGCAGGTATCGAAAATTTCGGCATATATGATCATCCCGAATTCGGAAAAATATATGCTTATGAGACAGACGGCTTAGGAAACTACCTCTTAATGGATGACGCGAACTCCCCTAGTCTTCTTTCAGCTCCTTACATCGGATATTGCGAAATCAACGATGAAATATATCAAAACACAAGAAAATTCATCCTTTCAGAAAACAATCCGTTCTATTTCGTAGGCAAGCAAGCCAAAGGAATAGGAAGCCCGCACACAGGAAAGAATATGATATGGCATATTTCCCTTATTATGCAGATTTTAACAACTGAGAACGATGAGGAAAAACAAGAATGTCTGAAGTATCTGTCTGCTACTCATGCCGACACTAATTTTATGCACGAGTCATTTAACAAGGATGATGCAACGGACTTCACAAGAAAATGGTTCGCCTGGGCTAATTCTCTATTTGCCCAGATGCTTTCCGGCCTCAGATAATTTTTGCGCTAATCAAAATTTTTTTGATTTTTTGAAAAATTTTTTATTGCACAGAAAAAATTAGTATGTTATAATGTGTTGTAATTTGTCAAACGTTTAAGCTTGACATCAAGAACGGAGTGGTAAAAAATGAAAAAGCTTTACGAAGGAAAAACCAAAAACGTTATGCTTGACGAAGAGACAGGCATAGTTCATCTCTTTTTCAAGGACAGTGCTACCGGCGAAAACGGTGTGTTTGATCCCGGTTCCAACACTGTAGGCGGAAGTGTTGAAGGTAAAGGCAAAATCGGTCTTGAAGTTTCAAAGTATTTCTTTGAACTTATGGAAAAGAACGGTATCCCCACACAGTACCTCGGTGCTGATCTCGATCAGGGACTTATGAAAGTTCGTAACCTCACTGTACCGAGACTTGAATTCATTGTTCGTTACTTTACCGCAGGCAGTATGTGCAGAAGATTCACTCTTGAAGAAGGAATTCCCTTCGATCCTCCCTATGCTGAAGTAACACTTAAGGATGACGAACAGGGCGATCCCCTCATCAGCGAAAGAATCTGCCTCATGAAGGGCATCCTCAAGGAAGGACAGTATGAGGAAGCACAGAAGGTTGTTCTCAGCGTTGGTGAAGTTCTCAAGAAAGAACTCGCTTCAATGAATCTTACACTCATCGACTTTAAGATTGAAGTTGGTTATGATGAGACAGGCAAGATCTATCTTGCAGACGAAATCACTCCCGATATCTGGAGAGTTAAGGATACAAACGGCAACATTCCTAACCAGATTGACTGCGCAAAGCTCATCCTCGAAAAAATCAGATAATTTAACGTTGCGGACAGCTAAAAACTGTCCGCTGTTTTATTAATATATACTCAGAAAGGCTAATAATATGGAAAAATATGCAAGATTCAAATATCAACCCTGTCTGCCGCTCGGAGAAGACGGAAGACGTGTTACTGCCTCTGAAAAGCACATAAAATTATCGAGAGAGGCAGCGTCAGAAGGTATGGTGCTACTCAAAAACACTGATAATGCGTTACCTTTATCGCCGCAAGAAACAGTTGCATTATTCGGCAAAGCATCAATCGAATATATCAAAGGCGGCGGCGGAAGCGGCGACGTACACTGTCCATACATAAAAAACATTTACAATGGCTTTTGCGAAAAAGAAAACGAAAAGAAAATCAGCATATATCATCCGCTGTCAGATTTCTACAAAAAATATGTAGAAACTGAAAGTGTCAACGTATTGACACAAGAACAGATCAATGCTCGATGGGATATTGTTAACAATATGGAATTCTGCACCGAAAGAGATGATATGACATACGATACCTTTGCGGCAATGCACGTTAAGGAGGCCGTTATCTCAGAAGAGTTAATAACAGATGCAGCAAAAAATTCCACGACTGCAATCATTACAATCAGCAGATTTTCCGCTGAGGGTGTGGACAGACGTCCGATACCGGGTGACTACTATCTTTCAGAAAATGAAAAATTCATAATAGACAAATGCTGTGACGCCTTTGAAAAGGTTATTATCGTTATAAATTCAGGTGCTACGATAGATTGTGAATATTTTTGTGAAAACAGAAAAATTTCCGCTGTTCTGTTAGCCTGGCAAGGCGGAATGGAAGGCGGCGGTGCAATAGCGGACATACTCTGCGGTGATATTACACCCAGCGGAAAACTAACGGATACCATCGCTAAATCCTATGATTACTTCCCTACTAAGAATGATTTCTGGGAGTGCTTTGATCATGTGGATTATTCCGATGATATTTATGTCGGATACAGATATTTTGAAACAATACCGGGTGCCGCCGATAAAGTCAGATATCCTTTCGGATTCGGACTTTCTTATACCTCCTTTTCACTTAACGATGTAGTTTGCTTCAGACAAGCCGACAAAATCAACGTAGCAGTTAATGTTACAAATACAGGAAATTTCTTCGGGAAAGAAATTGTTCAGGTCTATCACAGCGCACCTCAGGGAAAATTAGGAAAGCCCTCAAAGGTTTTGTCGGCTTTCAAAAAAACCCGACTTTTAGCGCCCGGCGAAACAGAAAGCATCTATCTTTCATTCACAATTGATTCAATGTCAAGCTATGACGACATCGGAAAAATACAAAAATCCGCATACGTACTTGAAAAAGGCAAATATAATTTTTACGTAGGCACCTCTGTGCGAGATTGTCAGATGACTGAATTCGAACACGTGGAAAATGCCGACAGAATCACCAAGCAATTAAGCAGCAAGTGCAAACCGTTTAAGCTTTTGAAACGTATGATTTCAGACGGAACCTATGAAGAATTAGAAATTTCAGAGGCTATTTACAATTATACCTCTCCCCTTCCCTTGAACGGAACTTGCCCTAAAGAGCTTGTTACGTTTGATAAGATCAATGAAACAATTTCGTTGGATGATTTCATCTCACAATTAACTCTTGAAGAATTGGCATTCTTAGTAGGAGGTCAGCCTCCGACAGGAGTGGCTAATACAGGCTGCTTCGGCGGATTGAAACGACTTCTAATACCTGCCGTACCGACAGCCGACGGTCCTGCAGGACTCAGACTTGAACCTGAAACAGGCATACCGACAACTGCGTGGCCTTGTGCTACTTTGCTTGCTTGCACATGGAATATTTCTCTTATAGAAAAAGTCGGAGCCGCGGGAGGAGCTGAGCTCAGAGAAAACAATCTCGGAGTATGGTTAGCTCCTGCGCTTAATATCCACAGGGATCCTCTTTGCGGAAGAAATTTTGAATATTATTCCGAGGATCCCTTAATTGCAGGAAAATGCGCAGCTGCCGCAACTAAAGGTATTCAATCTCAAAAAGTTGCCGTTTCTATTAAGCATTTTGCTTGCAACAATAAAGAAGCAAATCGATTTGCAAGCGACTCAAGGCTTTCTGAGCGTGCACTCAGAGAAATATATCTTAAAGGCTTTGAAATCTGTGTCAAAGAGGCAGATCCATACACCCTTATGTCTTCATATAATTTGATCAACGGTCTCCATACCAGTGAAAGCTACGAATTATTAACCGGTATTCTACGAGAAGAATGGGGCTTCAAAGGCATGGTAGTTACAGATTGGGGCGTTAAAAATCGTCCGGTGATTGAAATTAAAGCAGGAAATGATATGAAAATGCATTGCGGATATCCTGATGAATTATTAGAAGCAGTCCACAAGGGCGAACTCTCGAGAGACGAACTTGAAATTTGCGTAAAACGAATCTTAGCAATGTTCACAAAACTGGTGTAAGACCATACTAAAAAACTTCCTTAGGTAATTTTGCCCAAGGAAGTTTTTTTGTAAAATAATGTTTCACAATAACTGTTTTTATAAAAATTTCTCACTATGCTTGAATATCATTCTCTTAATAATATATTGTATTGCAAAACCTACAGAAAAGTCA
>JAZOOE010000023.1:0-21198 GCA_045654865.1 Acutalibacteraceae bacterium
TTTTCTGCCTCCCATACTCTGTAGTGTATGGAATAGTCGCCGTAGGGAAAAAATTCACTGTCCTCAAAGGGTCTTCCGTAAGCCGCGGGTGCGGGAGCAGCAACAGCAAAAAGCATCAGCACCGCAACGAGAAGAGAAATTATTTTTTCAAGCAAAATAAGCAATTAAATAAAAAATGTAAAATTTATGTGGAATTATTCATTTTTTAATGATAATATAGTATCGGATACGGAGGTATATATTATGGATATTATGGATCTTGCCTCAAAGGGCATAGTTAAAATTACAAAAAATTACGGCAAAAAGGTTCAGAAGACTGCAACCGCTTCCCCCATCCCCGAAAAGAAGCCCACTCTTATTACGGGTGACTTCTTCCGTGCGGGCTTTGCAAGGGAAGAAATAATGCCCGATCTGACTCTTGACAGAACCTATTGGATCGCAGGACACGGCTCGGGACACAAAATGGAGGGCACCCTCTCCCCCGTTTATATTCACGCCTTATGGCTTGACTGCGGAAACGACGAGGGTATCATCTGGATAAGCGCAGACATTGTCGGTCTTACGAATATCGAGGTAAACAAGATCAGAGAAATGATACTTGCACGCCCCGAAATGAAAAATTGCAAGGCGGTAAACTTCAGCTGTACCCATTCACATTCGGGTATTGATACACTGGGCTATTGGGGCAAGGCAAATCTTGTCAGCATTCCCTCAGACGGTAAGGTTCCCGAATATATGGAAATGCTTTTCAGCAAGGCTGTCAGGGTAAGCATTGAAGCATACAACAACAGAACCGCAGGTAAGCTTTACAGCGGCACTGTAGCTATTGACGACGGTCTTTCCACAGGCAGACGTCTTCCCGACCGCCACGAGGTGCTTTCAAGACTCCGCTTCGTTCCCGATAACGGCTCTGATGAAATATGGGTAATGAACATCGGCGCACATCCCAATTCTCTCGGAGGCGCCAACAGACTCCTTTCGGGTGAATACCCCTACTTTATGAGAGAACAGATAAAAGAAGAAAAGGGTGCTGACGTTATCTTCGGCATCGGTGCCATCGGCGGAATGGATGCAAAGGACTTCGGCAAGGAGGATAAGGTTGAGGAAATCAAGCTTCAGGCAAAATATTATGCCGAAAAGTCATTTGAGATTGAAAACGACACGGAGCTTTCTCCCGAAATCAAGTTTATCTGTCAGCAGTTCTACCTTCCCGTTGACAACAACGTGCTCACTCTTCTTGCCATGAGAGGCACTATGAGCTTCAAGGCATTCCCCTCAAAGGAAAGTGCAACGGGCGTTGCCATGAAGACGGAAATTACGTATATGACAATAGGCTCTCAGAAAATTCTTCTGCTTCCCGGAGAAAACTTTGTTTCTACGGTTTACGGCGGCTTTATGGATAAGGAAAACTCCACAACGGGACTGTCTCCCGCCGTCAATGCCGAGCCTCTTGCAGATATTACGGGAGATCACAATATGATCACCTTCGGCGTTACAAACGATATGACGGGCTACTGCGTACCGAAAAACGATTTCGTGCTTCATCCCACTCAGCCCTATCTTAACTCCACGAGAGACCGCTTTAACGAAAACCACTATCATGAAACGAACTCCATGGGTCCCGAAACCCACGCAGTTATTGCAAAAACCCTTAAAACGGTGGTTAAGAATTTCAACGGATAAAAAAACTGCAAGGTCTGTTACGGATGCAGACAACAAATATATTAATTACAAAGGGCTCAGGCAGATAAAGCGCCGTGAGCCCTTTTTCTTTCATTTACAAAAATAATACGCAATACCGTACCTTCACAAAAAAAGAATATACAAAAACAGGCAGTAAAAAGCATCACGCTTCTCACTGCCCTTGTATTTTTTATAAGCAGGCTCAGCACACGGCTCAGCCGAGACGGTTTATCATATCAAGATGTCCGATATAAAGCTCTCTCACCTGCACGTTCGTTCTGAGCATACCGCCCTGAAGTGACATATGATCTCCCTTATATACGGGCATTATATTCCATTCTCCCGACTGAGTGCTTCCCTCCTCATATGCAGCACTTGGTGCAGACGAGGGAGCAAGAGCAGAAACCGTATTCACAAGTCCGTCATTTTCAAGCCACTCCTCGCCGAATTCATAACCGCCTGCCGTAACACCTGTGTATGAGCCCATAGCATCAGCCGAGTCTCTGAACATACTCTCCATATATTTTGAGTCCGACTTATAGGTTCCGTCAGCCGTCTTAGTGGTTGCGGAGCATGCAAACGAGAAATAATAGGTATTTTCATCGGTTACCATTTTTTCATTAAGTGCCAATGCATTGTCGATATACATATCGTAAGCAGCACTGTCCTTATCCTCCGAGGGTGCCTCATAAGCCGTTGTGCCGTTGTGAGGTGCCGCAAGTGTGGTAAGCGAATAGATCCAATCCGCCTTGCCGCCCGTAAACAAAGGAGAAATATCCTCGGGAGCGGTTACCGCCATTTCCTGTGCATCGCCCTCAGACATAAGAGTTGCAAAAACTCTTATGGTTGCTCCGCCGAAGGAATGTCCGAGAAGATTTATCTTATTCTCACCGTCAAAAGCAGGAATAAGAGCCTTGCCCGTAAAATCCTTACCGTATCTTTCGTGACCGTGAAGCTCGGAATGAGCTTTACCGTAATCGGTGAGCGTACCCGTCAGCTGAGCATACAGCTCACAGGCTCTGTCATGGGCGCTTGCAGTTCCGTCAACAGATGCGGCATAACAGTTAAAGCCCTCCTTTTCAAGCTTTGAAAGCAGCTCGCCGCCAAACATTCCCCAATAGGGCATAAGCTTATATTGGGCATCATATTCACCCCAGCCCATAAGTCCGTGTACAAAAACGTAGTTGTAATTTGTTTTCCATTTATCAGGCTGTGCGCTGACGTCGGTTTTCGGCAGATAAATACCGAAAAGTGATAAAAATGCGAAAAACAATGAAAACGGAAATACTAAAATTTTCGCCATAATCAATTCCCCTTAATATTTTTTATGCATTTGTATTATATTGTATATATTTTTTTCTTTCAACACGATATTCCTAAAATTAACAAATCCGAAACAAGTTTCCATTTACAGCTGTTTAAGCATAAAAATCCCTCCCGACAAGGTCTGAGCCTTGGGGAGGGGTATATTTTCTTATGTTATACAATCAACGACTGATAAGCCAACCAAAGAGGAAATATATCACTCTCATGGGGCCTGAGGAAAAGGCAGGAGAGAAAATATCAACCAACGAGAACACAAGCCTGCTTTCCGTTGCCTGCTCGTATGTAAGAATACGCGTTGTATAATCCTCAACGTTATTCTCGTTGAATTCAAAAATTCTGACACTTCTGTCACCGCCGCTGCCGTATGCACGGAAGCCCGTTCCCGCATTATAACCCATTACGATTCCCTCGTCCGTGGTACCCACGAAGCTGTTTACGTGGTCGTGACCGAAAAATGCACCGATGATATTATCCGTTTCAAGCCAGGACTCATACTGTCCCGTAATATGATCGGCATCCTCCGAGCAAGGCAGCTCGCCCATTACGCCCGAGGCTCTCGATTCATCAAGGCGATACCACTTTTTATCGCTGTCCGAGTAGATCGCACCCTCATCGTTATATTCACATTCCTCAACAAACTGATATATCTCCTTGGGGGGAATGTGCTGAAAAAGAATGGAGGGCAACGGCTGTCCCGAATTTGCTTCCTTAAGCTCAGCACTCACCTGTCTGAACCAGATATTCTGTCCCTCAACGACACCCGAATATCCTCCCGACTCCGTCTTATCGTGAGTATTCATCATAAATATACTCATAGCGGCATTGTCGGAATCTGAGAAAAGCACGGGAACGTTTACGGTAAATTCATCCCATCCGTCTGCGGGCATATAACAATTATCATAGGAGGCATAAGCCTCAAACTGCTCACTCTTTGAGAATTTCTCAAGATGATCGTGATCGTGATTGCCGAGAGTTACAAGAAACGGAATACCTCTTTCTTCCAGGGGCGCAATAATATTGTCTATAGCCCGAAGCATATCCTCTTTACCGCCGAAAGGAAAAAAGTCAGCAAGCTGATCACCTACGACAACCACGAGATCGGGATTTTCCTTATCAACTGCCGCCTCAATAAACTTCACAAGCTTGCCGTTGGCCAGCTTTCCTACGTCCTGAGTATCATTTATCTGCATAATCTTGAAGCTGCCGTCCTCATTGAATCTGAGAACGCGCTCCTGCTCAGCCGCAGTGCACACCGCAGGCAGCAAAAATATCATTACTGCGGCAAGAATAATACTGAGAATTTTTTTCATAAGCTCTTCCGTCCCGAAAAAGATTTACTTTATGCCGTACTGCTTGAGTCCCGACCACTTTACTCCCCAGGAGTTTGCCCAGCTTTCGCAGTAAAGCTTATAATATGAAACGTTGTTCTTTTTTCTGTAGTTTGCAAAGAAATTGCACCATATTGCAGAGGGAAGCGCAACAACGATCCAATAAAGCGGGCCCAAAAGCAGGCACTGAATAGTGTGTCCGTATTCGTGGATCCTCGTGTTGTTTGTCCAGCCCTCAGCCTTGCCGTCGGCAATAAAGATAAACAGACCGAGAGAAAGACCGCCCCAATCTCCGGGGATATAGGTAATGTAGGAATTCATAAATTTTTCCGTACGGTATTTTCTCTTTAATATAAGGTATATAATACCGCTTATGAGATTTACGGGAAGTCCCCACGTAAACTGCACAAAATAAAAGAGGAATCTTTCGAAGCCCTTTGTTGCAATAGATTTGTCTTTTACGTTTTTAATTCTTGCTCTAACCATTTTTTATCACACTCCGTTTTTTTATTATATAACAAATATTTTCACCTCGCAATAGAAAAACTTAAATTTACATTCAGTCCTACGGCTAAAAAAGCATTGATTTTTCACTGAAAATAACGTACAATATTAATAAATTAAAATGATTCTAAAATAGGTGGTGAATATATTGCAATATCTTGTTTCCTTTGTTGAGGGAATAATCACGTTTATATCACCGTGTCTGCTTCCCATGCTTCCCATATATCTTTCATATTTTGCAGGAGGCGGTCAGCGCAGTACAAAAAAAACGCTTACGGGAAGTCTTGGCTTCGTGGCGGGCTTTACACTTGTCTTTACTGCTCTGGGAGCACTTGCAGGAACTCTCGGCAGCTTTCTCAAGCAATATGAAACGGTTGTAAATATTATTCTCGGACTTATCGTCATCGTATTCGGACTTAATTACCTTGGCGTATTCAGATTAAAAATATTCAAAGGCAGTGCCGGCAGAATCAAAAAAACAGAAATGGGCTTTTTCTCAGCCTTCCTTTTCGGCGTGGTATTCTCCGTCGGCTGGACTCCCTGCGTAGGAGCATTCCTCGGCTCGGCGCTTGCTTTAGCCTCAAGCGAGGGCAATATGCTCAAGGGCATCGTGATGCTTCTGCTTTATTCCCTGGGACTTGGTATACCATTCCTTATGAGTGCACTGCTTCTTGATAAGCTCAAGGGTGCATTTACCTTTATAAAGAAAAATTACAAAACCATAAATACCGTATGCGGCATATTCCTTATAATTGTAGGAATCCTTATGATGACGGGGCTTATGTCCGAGCTTCTCTCAATATTAAGTTAAAGGAGCAGGTCTTATGAAAAACAAATCGCTTATTATAATCGCCGCCGCCCTTGTAGTAATTCTCGGAGCAGCTGTCCTCGTTTATCCCTCCTTGTCCCAAAAAGCATCAGAGGAGCTGACGACAAAAGCCGCGGATGAGCAGACAACAAATGCATATCCGCAATATGCCGATATAACGATATACGATAACGAGGGAATTGCCATTCAGCTTTCCGATCTCATCGGGAAGCCCGTTATCATCAACTTCTGGGCAACCTGGTGCGGCTATTGTCTTTATGAAATGCCCTTTTTTGAAGAAGCCTATAAGCTTTACGGAGAGGACGTTCAGTTTCTTATAGTCAACACCGATGACGGGATAGCCAAGGGAGAGCAGTATATCTCCTCTCAGGGCTTTACATTCCCCACCTATTATGATCTGGACCGCAGTGCATATATAACGTACGGGCTCTATTCGGGAATCCCCCGTACCCTCGCAATTGACGCAGAGGGCAATATGGTATACAACCGCGCAGGTATGCTCGACAGCACAAGGCTTCAGGGGATTATTGATATGGTAAAATAAAAACCTCAGACCTATTATTTTTATACTGAAATACAATTTTTCTGTCAGATAAACAAGGCTGCAAAAAACTCTCGTTTTTTACAGCCTTGAATTTTTTTATTTTACCAGATAACTCTTGTTTCGATTTCTTCTGTTACAAGCTTGATAAAGTCTGCAACAGCCATAACGCCCTGATCGCCGTGACCGCGCTTTCTTACTGAAACAGTAAAGTCCTCTGCCTCCTTGTCACCGATGACAAGCATATAGGGAATCTTCTCGAGCTGAGCCTCACGAAGCTTATAGCCGAGCTTTTCGCTTCTTGTATCAACGTCAACCTTAACGATACCTGCCTCCTCAAGAGCCTTCTTGACAGCATATGCCGCATCCTGATGACGGTCGGCAATGGGAAGAATTCTGATCTGCTCGGGAGCAAGCCATACGGGGAATGCACCCGCATACTTTTCAATGAGAAGAGCGAGAGTTCTTTCATAACAGCCGATAGAGGTTCTGTGAATGATATAGGGATTCTTCTTCGTGCCGTCTGCCGCAACGTATTCCATACCGAACTTTTCTGCAAGCATCTGGTCGATCTGAATCGTGATAAGGGTATCCTCCTTACCGTGAACGTTCTTGATCTGAATATCAAGCTTGGGGCCGTAGAAAGCGGCTTCACCGATACCGATTTTATAATTGATACCGAGATTATCAAGGATCTCCTTCATAACACCCTGAGCCTCGTCCCACTGCTCAACAGTACCGATGTACTTTTCCTTGTCATCGGGATCCCACTGTGAGAAGCGGTAGGAAACGTCCTCATAAAGACCGAGAGTTTTAAGCATAAAGGTTGTAAGCTCAAGACAGCTCTTGAACTCATCACTGAGCTGCTCGGGAGTGCACATAAGGTGTCCCTCGGAGATTGTGAACTGACGGACACGGATAAGACCGTGCATTTCACCTGATGCCTCGTTTCTGAAAAGAGTTGAGGTTTCGGCAAGTCTCATGGGGAGATCACGGTAGGAGCGTGCGCGGTTAAGATATGCCTGATACTGGAAGGGACAGGTCATAGGACGAAGTGCAAATACCTCGTCATCCTTTTCCTCTTCACCCATTACGAACATACCGTCCTTATAGTGATCCCAATGTCCTGAGATCTTATAAAGGTCGCTCTTTGCCATAAGAGGAGTCTTGGTTCTTACCCAGCCTCTTGATCTCTCCTCGTCCTCAACGAATCTCTGGAGAGTCTGGATAATATCACAGCCCTTGGGAAGAAGAATGGGAAGTCCCTGACCGATGGTGTCAACGGTTGTGAAAAGCTCTAATTCACGGCCGAGCTTATTGTGGTCGCGGCGCTTTGCCTCCTCGAGAGCCTCAAGATAAGCATCAAGATCAGCCTGCTTTGTGAATGCAGTACCGTAGATTCTCTGGAGCATCTTGTTCTTTTCGTCGCCTCTCCAATATGCGCCCGTGCAGGAGGTAAGCTTGAATCCCTTTACTCTTGAGGTATCGGGAATATGGGGGCCTGCGCAAAGCTCCGTAAACTCGCCCTGCTTGTAGAAGCTGATGTTTTCGCCCTTATCTGCGTGCTCCTTGATAAGCTCAACCTTATAGATCTCGCCCTGCTCCTCATAGAACTTAATTGCCTCATCGGGAGTCATTTCAAACTGAGTAAGCTCAAGTCCCTCTTTAACGATCTTCTTCATTTCAGCTTCGATTTTTTCAAGCTCCTCGGGAGAAAATGCCTTGGGAACGTCAAAATCATAATAGAAGCCCTTGTCAATAGCAGGACCGATAGCAAGCTTTGCATCGGGATAAAGTCTCTTCACTGCCTGAGCCAAAATATGAGAAGCGGTATGGCGGAATGCCTTTTTTCCGTCCTCATCGTCAAACGTAAGGAATTCAACCTCACAATCGCTGTCAATTTTTGTACGAAGATCCTTAAGCTCTCCGTTGATTCTGCATACGCACACAGCCTTATAAAGACCTGCGCCGATGCTCTTTGCAATTTCAGCGGCACTGATGCCTGCTTCAAACTGCTTTACGTCATCTCTGAGTTTTACATTAACCATAATTACACCTCAATTTAATTCGGAATTCAGAATTCGGAAAAGCACCATTATCCCGATTCCCGATGATTTATACACCTTGACAACAAACCGAGCAGAGCCGTAAAAGGAACAAGACAAAGACCTCCGAACTTCTTCACTGTTCACTATTACCTATCACTTATTTTTTTGTTTGTCAAACAAAAAAACAGCTTCACCCCGAAAAACAGGATGAAGCTGATAGCTCCACGGTTCCACCCGCATTGACAGATAAACTGTCCGCTCATTAAGTCTTTAACGGGACTTACGCGGCAGATCTTATTTCGATCCGCACTCGGGAGCGGTGGCAATTGAAAACCGGCAGATAAACCGCTTTCAGCTGATGCGGCTCTCTCTGAAAAATGCCCGTTTTCTGCTTCTCCGTCAACATTTTGTGTTTATTCACAAATTCATTATATACCTTTTATTGAAAAAGTCAAGAACATTCAAAATTTTCAGCAAGGCAAATTTTTCATTCGGGCTTAAATTTCGTAAATGCATCCTGTGCATTCAGGTAAACCCTTTGCTTTATCAATACTCCGCGGTAGCCTCAATAACACCCGAATAGATATCAAGACATTCCATAATTTCGTTGTTTGTAAGCATATCATAATCGGGAGTATACCAGCCGTCCCTTGTTCTCATATATTCCTTTTCTCCCTCGGGGGAATAGAAGGTATATATGGGAGCACCGCTCGTTCCGTCGAAATCATAGGTAAAAACATAACACCTGAGCTCGCCGCTGTTGTCAAAATACCAGCTGTTCTTGTCGTCGCCGATAAATTCCGCATAGCCTGTTTCCTTGTTATAGCTGACAGAGTAAATTATTCTGCCCTCTTCGTTGAAGAAAACGGCGTGAATCTTTATATCTTCGGTAAGAAAGAAATACTGGGCGTTTTCACTTTTGAGGATCTTGTCGTGATTTGTTTTGGGAAAAACAGAATCCTCAGCTTCAATTTCCTCAAAGGAATCGAAATCAATTTTTGAAAGCCTTACCTCAATTCCCTCGGGCAGTGACACGTCCATCGTTGAGGGAGAAACAACGCTCAGATCAATGGGAGCTGCTGTGGTTATCTCCACGGGAGGATGAGTCTCGGGCTCGGTGGTTTCGGTATCATCCGAGCAGCCGGAGCACAAAAGCATTGTAAAAGCAAATAAAAGCGCTAAAAACCTTTTCATATAAATCACACTTTTCAATTAGAATACAAACTCAAAGAAGGGAGCCTTATAGCCGTCCTCCTTAAGCTCAAAATATCTGTCAGCATTTACGTAAATTCCGTAAACGGTGCTGAGTCCTGCGGCAAGAATACCGCCCAGCTTTCTGAAAAAGCCTATCTTTTCGGGCTGGAAGTCATCGTCCTTTGAAAGAGTAAAGCTGATATATTCCTCGTTTGTGTCAAGGTAATATGAGGTTACCTTAAGCTCATTATGAGAGAATTCGAGAATATTATAATAGCTGTCTGTAAGCTTATCCATTCCGATAGAAACCAGCTCACTGTAGTTGATTTCTTCATTTTCCGCAGGTCTTTCAACAGACGTGGATACAAGATAAACGGTACCCGCCGCATTCTTTACGGTCTTGCCGTTTTCGATCTTCTCTACGCTCTTTCCGTTATATATAACGTCTGACACGGAATAGTGGTGAGAATGTCCCATAAGAACAAGGTCAATATTGAATTCATCGAATATGGGAGAGAAGAGAATTCTCAGAAGATTACACTCACCCTCTCTGTGAGGAAGTGAGCCGCCGTAAAGATCGTGGTGCATCATAACGATTCTCCACTTTGCCTCGGGATGAGCCTCAACAGCCTCCTTGATAAGGTCTCTGTGAGCGGTTGCGCTGGCGTTATTTGTATCAATAACAAGGAACAAGGCTTCACCCTGCACGAAATAGTAGTTACCCGACTGATAGCCGCTCATAGGACCGAAGCGCTCATTGGGGAAGTTGGTAAAATACTTAAAGTCAAAGCTGTGACGGTCATGGTTACCCATAACGTTAGCAAAGGTCAGCTCTCTCGATGCCGTTGAGAATGTAAGTCCCTCATATTCGGAGCGAAGTCCCTCCGTAGCCATATCACCGCCTGAGAGGATAAGGCTTATATCGGAATTAAGCTGAGCCTGCTCAATAAGGCTTGCAAAGGCAAAGGACGTTCTTTTGAGCTTGCCCTCGTCCTCAGCGCTGTCGCAGACGTGAATATCAGACATATAAAGAGCACTGAAGGTCTCATCGTCCGTCTTAAAGGAATAAACTGTGCTCTTTTCCTCTCCCGAAACACAGGTATAGTAGTAGGTCTTGTTCTTCTCAAGTCCCGTAACGGTTACCTTTGCGGCCTTGTCACCCTGATAGGTGGTAACGGATGTGCCCTCAAAAACAACTGCATCCGTCATATCCTCATTTTCCGATATCTCAACACTGCACTTTTGTGTATCTGCCGGCATATACCATGAGAAGTTTCTTTCCGAGCCGTCCTTACCGGGATTTACGATTATACCTCTTTTGGCTTCCTCGCTCTCCCACTGCTCCTCGAGACCGCTCTGCGCTGAATCGGTACCGGCACCGCCCTGCGCGGAGGGAGCCTCATTCTCAGTAAGAAGCACCTGAGGGACGTCAGCCGTAACGGCTGATACGGGAAGCAAGGCTGCAAATACAACTAAAAGGCTTAATAAAATACTGATTGAGCTTTTTATCTTTTTCATTTAATTCACCTTAAAATACAGTTTCAAAGAAATCAACGTTGAAGCCGTCCTCTGTCAGATCAGAGAATCTTCCGATGTTGTTGAATATTGCATAAATTGTTCCGAACGAGCCGAGAAGCATACCCACAAGCTTTCTGAAGAAATTGATCTCGGGGGCCTCAAAGTCATCGTCCTTTGTAAGCGTAAAGGAGGCATATTCCTCTCCGTTGTCTCTTGAGTAAGTTGTAACGGTTATTGCTTCCTCTGAGAAGTCAATTATATTGTAAAGCCTGTCAGAGAACTCTTCCATTCCGATTGCAATGCGCTCTGAATAATCAAGCTCATCGTCACGTCCTCTTGCAACGGAGGCAGACACCATATAAACAGTACCCTCGGCATTGTTTATTTCGTCGCCGCTGTTTATCTCAGTAACGGTTTTACCGTTGTATAAAACGTTTGAAATGCTGTAGTGATGGGAATGTCCCGTAAGCACCAGATCAATATTGAATTCATCAAAAATGGGAGAAAGGATGATTCTGAGAAGCTCGTTTTCGCTTTCTCTGTTTTCAAGAGTTCCGCCGTAAAGATCGTGATGCATCATAACAACACGCCATTTAAGCTCGGGGTTCTCATTGACGGCTTTCTTTATGAAGTTACGATGATCTGTGGAGCTTGCATTGTTTGAGTCAATAACAAGGAAAAGAACCTCGCCCTTTGTGAAATAATAGTTTCCTCCCTGAGGTGAGCTTATCATTCCCTCATCCTCGTTTACAAGATGGGTGAAATACTTATAGGCTATACCCTTTCTGTCATGGTTGCCTATTGCAGTAGCAAAGGTAAGTGAGCGGGAAACAGCTGAGAAGGTAAGGCCCTTATATTCCTCAAGCAGACCGTCGGTTGCCTGATCGCCTGCGGAAAGAATGATATTTACGTCGTGTGCAGAGGTAACCTGTGTAAGAAGCTCTGCAAAGTCAAGCGCGGTTGCCTTTGTATCGCCCGTCTCTTCATCATAGGTTATATGTATATCCGACATATAAAGAGCGGAAAAGCTGCTTCCCTCAACGGTTTCAAAGGAATAGACACGGCTTTGACTGTCACCTGAAATGCATACGTAATAGTAGGTCTCACCGGGGATAAGTCCGCTGACAACAACCTTGGCAACACTGCCCGAATGACGGTCGTCGATCACTTCGCCCTCAAAGCTCTCTGCATCAATCATAAGAGGATTACGGCTTATTTCAACACGGCAGCCGCTTTCTCCCTCAGGCATATACCAGGAAAAATATCTTTCACTTTCGTCCTTACCGGGCTGCATAATTATACCCATCTGAGCTTCATCGGTATCTGCCCAGAGCAGCTCGTTATAGGAAAGAGCATAAGCATTGGGGGTACAGGTAAAAACAAGAATCAGACTGAGAATAATGCTGATAAATTTTTTTGTGTTTTTCATAATTTTTCTCTCCTTTAATATGATATAAGCTCATTAAAGACCTTAATCGCATAGTTATCCGACATTCCCGAAATATAATCGAGAATTGCACCGATATAAATTTCCTCGGTTTCCAGACTTCCGTAAATCTTCTTGTTCTTGCATTTGACTGTTTTTTCCGAAATATTGGAAAACATATCGAGCCTTGAGACACAGAACTTCGAAAGCCAGTCGGCAAAGGCCCCCATAAGTTCGGGATAAAACTCTGCTCTTCTGCGAAGCTCTGCAAGAGTATCCTCTCCCTTATAGGCATCCTTCAGCACAAGGAATATCTGCTCAAGCACAAGCCTTGCATATTCCGTAAAGGGATCAAGCCTTTTGTTTCTGTAAATAAACTCGTAGTTGAATTTCTTTATAGCCTTCAGCTGCTCGTGGAAGGTCTCGCTGAGACAGATACCCTTTTCGGGGGTGGAATTACGGCACACGTCATAGATCATATTATGTATTATAACCGTAGTATTTATAGCCATCTTATCGTATGCCTTTGCCATATCGGCAAGGGTATCCATATTTTCCTTTGTGAGAAAACGAAGCCTTATTGCATCCTCAATATCTCTGCCTACGTATGCTATCTTATCGGAAAGCTTGACGACACAGCCCTCCCATGTAAAGGGCTGATATTGTCCGCATTCGGTAAAATCATTAAGGTCGATAGCCTCACGTCTCGGCTTTAGCCCGTTATCATCAACCTCACCGCAATGAGAAATGATTCCGTCTCTTACTGCATAGGTAAGGTTCAGATTTCTGGAAACCCTGTAATCGTCCTCAAGCAGCTCTATGCTGTCAACGAAATGCAAACCGTTTTTTTCGTGGAAAAAGCTTTTGCCGAGATATTTTTTTGACAATGCGGCAAGCTCTCTTTCGCCCTGATGCCCGAAGGGTGCGTGGCCGAGATCGTGTCCGATTGCAATTGCACGGGTAAGATCCACGTTAAGTCCCAGCTCCTTTGCAATTGTGGTGCTGACAGACTCCACGTGTGAAACGTGCTCCATTCTCGTGCATATATGATCGTTTTCAATATTGAAAAACACCTGAGTCTTATGCTTGAGTCTTCTGTAGGCAAGAGAATGCAGAATTCTCGTATAGTCACGCTCAAACTGATCTCTGCAATCGTTTTCCTTTGAATATATGGGCTCAAGTCTGGAGGTCAGGGTTTCGTAAAGAGGGTTATGGGGAAATGCGCCCTCATCGGAAAATATACCGTATGCCTTAATAGCCATAAAAAACTCCGTCCTATCTGAATTTTCTTATGATTCTGTTTACAATACTCTGAACGCGTCTTATCTTATCAAGAAGATGCGAATATGAATAATAAAGCAGTTTATCGGATACAAGGATGTATTCGCCAATAAATTCAATATATCGAGAGCCGAAGCTTCTCTTGAAGGACAAGATTCCCTCAAACTCGGGAGCCGCCTTACACACACCGAGAGTGCCGTCAGCCTCGGGGGGAGTCTTCTCAAGAAGCACGTAGCCTAAATCGTGATATAAATTTCCTTTTTCAATACTGTGGCATATTCTTCTGAAGTTGAAGAAATGGCTTGCGCGCAGATTGTTTCTTAATATATTTCTTGAGCCGCCGAACAGACAGGAGCTCATTCCGCCGTAATGGAGAGTCATTCCTCCCGAAACGCAGATTCTCTCGCACGTCATATTTTCGGTTTCTCTCATTCTCTCCTCAAAATGGGCAGTGCCCTTATCTATGGAGTCTATTTCCTCCTTAATGCCCCTTATCTTTTTCTCGGGAGCCGTCAGAAGTGCCGCTTCAAGCTCACTGCGGCGCTTTAATTTTTCATTCTGAATGCTTATATCCTTATTTTTATCATAATATATAAGCATCATATCAATGCCCTCTGAGCCGAAGACCTCCATAAGCCTGCGGCAATAATCGCCGCCTCTTTCAACGAAGTCGCTTCTTTCGGAGGTATCAGCCATAACAGCAAGGAAATCCTGCATTATACGGGGATCCTTATCTATATCCTCTATGGTATATATCTCCTCGGTAAGACCTCTGCCCTCACCCACTCTTACGGAATATCTCACACCCTTTTCAAAGGTTTTAAGAAGACGCTCGGGGGTAAATCTCTCTCCGTCCGCTCCCGCAAGAGGGGTTATAAGCTGTACGGGAGATTTATAAAGAGTCTTTGACGCATCCGTATTGAGAATAAAGCCGCACTCCGTCAGAAGCCTGTGAGCCTCCTTGCCCTCAGCACAGTCGACGTTATCCACTCTCAGAGGGATAAGCGGATCGTAAAACAAAGCGGTGGCTCTGTTTTTCTTCATTTCCTTTTTCATAAATTCACAAAAGGCTGACACAAGCTCAGTACAGCTATGATCACAGCAGGCGCCCGCAGGACAATACCATATTTTTCCCGAAAAGGGAACGCGTCTTTCCATAACGAGAGCAGTAAGCACTCTCTCGCCGCTGTCGGAAAAGCCCGAATAAAAACGGCTGTTCCATTCCCTTTTTACCTGCGCCCATTTCACGGACTGCAAAAAGTTTCCGCCGTGAGACAGCACAAACTCCTCAAAGGCTGTCATATCAGTTTCTGTCTTAAATGTATATTTCATAATATCTACCCTAATTCAATCGGTCAAGAAAATTAAACGTCTGTTATTTTGAGGCAAAATATTTTTCTACTTCCTCGTGGTCGGAATAGTGCACCTTTTCGCCCTTTATCTTCTGCACTGTTTCGTGTCCCTTACCGAGAAGCAAAACTATGTCACCACTGCGGGCCTCATCAAGTGCCGCCCTTACAGCCTCGGCACGGTCAACGATTATTCTGTAGCTGCCGCCCTCCTTTTCAACGAAGGAGGCAATTTCCTTTGCTATTTCGTAAGGATCCTCAAAGCCGGGATCATCTGTGGTTATAATGCTGAGATCCGCCTTTTTACCGCAGACACAGCCCATTTCCTGACGTCTGAGCTGTGCACGGTCACCTACGGAGCCGTAAACCGCAATAATTCTGTTATGAGGAAATTCCCTTACGGTATCAATTACCGAATTGAAGCTTTGTCCGTTATGGGCATAGTCGATAATTACCGCGTAATCCGTTCCGGTATTCATAAGCTCGCTTCTGCCCTTTACTCTCGCCTTTGCCATAGCCTCGGCTATTTTTTCGGAAGCTACGCCGTACTGTCTTGCAACAGCAGTAACCGCAAGAGCATTATAGACACTGTGAAAGCCGGGCATTGCAATTCTCGCATCAAAGCGCCCGTCGGGAGTATGACAGTCAAAGCCTACGCCGAAAAAGCTGTCCGTACGGAGATTTCTTATATTGTCAGCACTTATATCAGCATCTGACTCAACGGAAAACTGAATATAAGGAATGCTGATCTCCTTTATTATCTCAGAAGAAAACTCATCGTCCTTGTTGAATACCGCGTTTTCGCATTTTTTGAAAAGCTGCTTCTTCCAATAGCTGTATTCCTGAAAGCTGTCGTGCTCAGCTCCGCCTATATGGTCAGGGGAAAGATTCATAAATATGCCCGTCTTAAAGGCTACGGTATCAACTCTGTGATGCTTAAGGCCGATGGATGAAACCTCTATACAGCACACCTTACAGCCGGCATCCGCCATAAGCCTTAAAATTCTGTGTATCTCATAGGACTCGGGGGTGGTGTTTACCGTGGGAACGTATTTTCCGTCATAATATGCGCCCACCGTACCTATGACACCGCTTTTTATACCGCACTCGTTAAGACAGGTGCAAAGCATTCCCGTTACCGTTGTCTTTCCTTTTGTTCCGGTGACACCGATAACGTCGATCTCCTTATCGGGATGAGAAAAGAAGTTTGCGCTGATTTCTGCAAGCGCCGCTCTGGTATTTTCAACAAAAACACAAACGGCATCTGACGGCACGTCAATATTTTTGCTCACAAGGAAAACCCTTGAGCCTGCAAGATATGCACTACGGGCATAATCGTGTCCGTCTGAAAAGGCTCCCGTAAGAGCAACGAACATTTTTCCCTCTCCCGCATTTCTTGAGGAATAAACAATATCCTCAATATCAACGTCCTTAAGGTCGGAACAGCTGTAGCGTACGTCTGCTAAAATTTCGGACAAAAGCATTCTTTCTCATTCCTTTTCCGTCAATGTGCCCAGAAGCTCGGTAATAATGCTGTTTGAGATCAGCATACCGCTTGCTGTCAGAGAAAAGCTTCCGTTTTCCGTTTTTCCCATACCGCAGGAGCTGAGCATATTGACTTTATCTAAAAATTCACGATTTTTGTTTTCAAGGGAAATTCCCCTGCTTGTTCGGAGAGACAGCATAATGCGCTCCTCCTCGTCCCCTGCCGTCCCGTCGTAAACGGCTGAGGTGCCCTTTATAAAAAGGTCTGTATCGGCGGGAAAATAAAAGCGTTTCCCGCCGTAGCAGGAATGGGCGGCAGGGCCAAAGCCGAGATAGTCCGTCCCGTCCCAATATTTCATATTGTGTCTTGAATGTCTGCCTTCAAGACAGAAATTCGATATTTCATAGTGAGTATATCCCTTTTGCGTCAGATATTCAGACATAAAAAGATACATATCTGCCGTTTCATCCTCATCGGGAAGCCTCAGCTTATGAAGATTTTTGTAAAAGTACGTGCCCTCCTCAAGCTTCAGGATATAAGCACTTATGTGAGGCACTCCCTGAGAAACCGCAAAATCAAGAGAGGCTCTGAGAGATTCCTCCGTACTGTCGGGCACTCCTATCATAACGTCAAGGGAAATATTGTCTATCCCCGAAACCCTTGCATACTCCAGTGCTCTTTTTACACTTTCGGTATCTCCCTTTCGTCCGAGAGCCCGTCTTTCGCGGGAATCAGAGGACTGCATTCCGAGAGAAACACGGTTGACACCAAGCTTTGCCGCCTCACTCAGCAGCTCCCCGAGAGCTTCGCTTGAGGGATTACATTCCAATGTGATCTCACAATCGGCTAAAAGCAGGAAGCGCTCTCTTACAGCCTCAAGTATTCTTTTCAGCTGTACGGGAGTCAGCAGTGACGGCGTACCGCCGCCGAAATACACGCTGTCGCAGGCAATTTTTTCATCCCCGACAAACTCCCTCATTCCCTCAAGGCTTTTTATCTCACGGCATAAGGCATCCGTATATTCATCAGAGCAGTGCGCCGCCACCGAGGAATGAAAATCACAGTAGGGACAGCGGCTTCTGCAAAAGGGGATATGAATATATATTCCCGTCTTATCAGTCCTGTCCATCGAGCTTGAGTATTGCCATAAAGGCTTCCTGAGGAACCTCAACGGTACCGAACTGACGCATTCTCTTTTTACCCTCCTTCTGCTTTTCAAGCAGCTTCTTCTTTCGGGTAATATCACCGCCGTAGCACTTTGCAAGAACGTCCTTTCTCATAGCCTTGATGGTTTCTCTTGCTATGACCTTACCGCCTATTGCAACCTGAACGGGGATCTCAAACATCTGTCTCGGAATATGATCCTTGAGCTTTTCGGCTATCTTTCTTGCTCTGGGATATGCCTTTTCTGAATGGATGATATATGAAAGAGCATCAATAATATCACCGTTAAGAAGCACGTCAAGCTTTACAAGGCTTGATCTTTCATAGCCGATGAGCTCATAGTCAAAGGATGCATAGCCTCTCGTACGGGTTTTAAGAGCATCAAAAAAGTCGTATATGATTTCGTTTACGGGAAGAACGTAATGTATGTCAACGCGGTCCCCCGTGATGTAGTCCATATTTTTGAATACGCCTCTTCTGTCCTGACAAAGATCCATAATCGTTCCGACGTATTCCGTAGGAGCGTAGATGTGAGCATCTGACATAGGCTCCTCAACGTAGTCTATAACGGCGGGATCGGGATAATTTGTAGGATTGTCTATATCAAGCACCGTGCCGTCGGAAAGATGGATCTTATAAATAACGCTGGGAACGGTGGAAACAAGATCAAGATCGTATTCTCTTTCAAGGCGCTCCTGAATGATCTCAAGGTGCAAAAGTCCGAGGAAGCCGCAGCGGAAGCCGAAGCCCAGTGCGCCCGAGGTCTCAGGCTCAAAGGAAAGTGCGGCATCGTTAAGCTGTAATTTCTCAAGCGCCTCCTTGAGAGATTCATAGTCAGCACCGTCTGCGGGATAAATTCCGCAGAAAACCATGGGATTTACCTTCTTATAGCCGGGAAGTGGCTCTGAAGCGGGATTGTCCGCCTTTGTGATGGTATCACCGACTCTGGCATCGACAACGCTCTTGATGGATGCGGTGATATAGCCTACCTCACCTGCCTTGAGCTCTGAGGCGCTTTCAAGAGAGGTAGCGCCCATTCTGCCCACCTCTACAACGGTAAACTGTGCGCCCGTCGCCATCATTTTCATGGCGTCGCCTGCCTTGAGAGTGCCGTCCATAACTCTGACGTATACGATAACACCCTTGTAATTGTCATATACAGAGTCGAAAACAAGTGCCTTGAAGGGAGCCTCATCGTCACCCTCGGGACAGGGTATGTATTCAACTATTTTCTCAAGCACCTCTGCAACGTTCTCACCGGTCTTTGCAGATACTCTCGGAGCTATGGAGCAATCAAGTCCGATAATATCCTCAACGTCTGCGCAGACTCTGTCGGGATCAGCAGCGGGAAGGTCTATTTTATTTACCACGGGAACGAGCTCAAGATCGTGATCGAGAGCAAGATAGGTATTTGCAAGCGTCTGAGCCTCAACACCCTGAGTGGCGTCAACAATAAGGAGCGCACCCTCGCATGCGGCAAGAGAACGGGACACCTCATAGTTAAAGTCAACGTGACCGGGAGTGTCAATAAGATTGAGCTCATATTCCTTGCCGTCTTCCGCCTTGTATCTGAGAGTTACGGCACGTGCCTTGATGGTAATGCCACTCTACTTTTCAATGTCCATATTATCAAGTATCTGCTGCTGCATATCGCGCTTCTGAACCGTGCTTGTAAGCTCAAGAAGTCTGTCGGCAAGGGTAGACTTACCGTGGTCGATATGAGCAATTATGGAAAAATTTCTGATGTGTTCCTTTTTAACTTTCATATATCTGTCCTTCAAACTAAATTTGATGTGTGAGCCTTCGTTTTTCGGCTCTGAAAAAACAAAATTCACTTATCGGCCGCAGAAATCTCACAGCGTATCATTGTGGGACTTGAAGCCTTGTCCGAGAACCTCGGAGGAATCGGTAATTATAATAAAGGGATTTTTATCATACTTTGCAACCACGCCTCTGACTCTTGCAACCTCGTGGGCTCTGACACAGCACATAAGAAGCTTTTTATCATTTCCCGTATATCCGCCCTTTGCAGGAATAACGGAAACACCTCTTCCGCAGATGGAAATTATATCTCGGGTTACCTCCTCATAGGAGTCCGTCATAATGAACATCAGCTTTGAGTGACTGCGTCCGGCAACTATATAATCCACGGCAAGCGAGGATAAGAATACGATTATCACCGAATAAAGCACGCTTTCAACGCTCTTGTAAACGATTCCCGTAAGAAGCACCACGACAAAGTCACAGATAAGAATAAGACGTCCTACGGAGAAATGAGGGAATTTCAGCTTCAGAAGCCTTGCAAGAATATCAAGACCTCCCGTGGTGGCACCGCCGAGGAATACTATTCCGAGACCTGCTCCCGCGATAACACCGCCGAAGATTGCGCCTACAAGCTTTTCCTCCCCTGCAAAAAACCAGCCGTATTTCTCACCTAAAAATGCCGTCAGGTCAATGAATACAGAAACCAGAGCCGTGGCAAACACCGTACGTGCAATAAAACGGAAGCCGAACTTCCTCCATGAGAGAATAAAAAGAGGAACGTTTGCAAGAAAAACAAATACACCTGTGGATATAAAGGGAAATATATAATTTACAAGAATTCCCAGTCCCGTGACACCGCCTGCGGCAAATTTGAGGGGTGTAACAAAAAGGGAGACGGCAGAGGAATACATAAAGGCACCGAGAATGCACAAAAGATATTCTGATAAAACGGATAGCGCTCTTCTGAGAACAGCCTTGTCCGTATTTTTTTTATTCATTTTCATCACCCTGAGAAAGAATTAATGTAAAAAACTCAAAAAGCCGGTCGTAATCCTTTTTTAAGTAAAGATACCCGATAAGAGCCTCGAAGCCCGTGGATTTATGATAAACCGCCTCGGACTTGTTTTTCGGGGTGTGTCCCGCGTGAGCATTTCTGCCCCGCTTGAAGATCGCCGTCTCCGCCTCAGAAAGCACAGGGAGCAGAAGCTCGGCAAAGCGCGCCTGAGTGTCGGCATTCACAAGCCTGACGCAGGTATTATGAAGAGACTTTACTTTAGCATCACCCTTTGAAAGGATATACTGTCTGATAAAAAGCTCATATACCGCGTCTCCCACGAAGGCAAGAGAAAGAGCGCTCATATTCTTATAGTCGATATCGGGAAAAAGCTCGGCTTTTTCAAGAAAATCAAGGCACATATTGGAACTCCAGATCATAAATTATTACGGTGTCACCCTCCTGAACTCCGCGGGCGCGAAGCTCGTTGAAGATGCCCGAGCTTTCAAGAACTCTCTGAAGATACTGTAAGGACTCATAGTCGTCCATATCTATCTTATTAAGTATTTTAAGAAGCCACTCAGCCTCAACGTAATAGTCACCGCCCATTTCGATGATCTTGAATCCCGTATCCTTCTTCTTTTCAAGAATTTCAAGAGGAATACCCTCTGTTTCAAAGCGCTTGATGGGAGGAAGCTGTGCAAGACGTGCAGCAACCGCATTTATAAGCTCCTGCGTACCCTCCTGAATAGGCGCGATTATT